>CAZVEV010000018.1:10962-39718 GCA_964625865.1 uncultured Planctomycetaceae bacterium
GGTTCAACGTGGTGCCGCCGCCCTGTCGGTGGTGGCCGTTGCGCTTAAAACCCGGGCACCGGTCTTGCGCGCAAACACACCTCTCCCCCAGGCCGCGAGGCGGTAGAAGTAGGGCTTCAGCCAGGCGGGCCGGAAGCGGCTGGCCTTCTTCAGCCAGGCCGCCGCCTCGCGCGGGCGGCCCTCGGCCAGCAGGTTCTTGCCCGCGCTGTAATGGACCTTGGCCAGTCGTTTCATGGCCGCCGGCCGGTCGACCAGGTCGTCGCCGCCTTTTTCGAAGTAGAACTCCTCGAGCATGCGGGCCTTTATCATGCTGCCCTGGCTTCGCCGCGAGCGGGTCAGGCTGGTCTCGCTCCACCGCCGCAGGGCCAGCGGTTCGTCGATCAGGCCGAACGCGAACTTCACTGAGACGCGCAGCCAGAAGTCATGGCCCACGCAGACCGGCAGGGCCTCGTTGAATCCGCCGCAGGTCTCGATGACGCGCTTATGGAACACGGCGGACGGGTCGTTGACGAAGATGCTCTGGAAGAGCTTCGGCGCCAGCCAGCCGGCGTGGCAGGGCTTGGAGTGGCCCTCCATGGGCGTCCGGTCCATGTGGATGGGCGCCATCGGCGTGTAGACGATGCTCAGGTCCGGATGCGCGTCGAGGTAGGCCATGCAGCGGGCGAGTTTCTCGGGTAGCCACAGGTCATCGGCATCCTGCAGGGCGATCCAGTCGCCTGTGGACTCGGCGATGGCGGCGTTTCGCGTCGCGGCCAGCCCGCCGTGTTCGAGGCGCATCGTTCGCAGTTCGGGCCAGTCGCGCCCGAGTTGCTGAATGACCTCCCACGTCCCGTCGGTCGATCCGTCGTCTGCAACGATGACCTCGAAGTCGCGGTACGTCTGTTCGCGCACGGAGGCGACGGCCTCGGCGACGAGGTCCTTGCAGTTGTACGCCGGAATGATCACGCTGACGTTCGGCATATCGGAGTGCGGCTCTGGTGCAACGGGCGAATTCGTACCACGGGCATCTTGCCCGTGATCCCAACGACGTCATGGGCAAGATGCCCATGGCACGGGGGATTCTACCGGGGCGAGTTGTCGTCTACCAGCGTAATCGGTAGAATGCCCGCCATGTGTGGTATTGCGGGAGTTATTGATCCGCGCGGCGGCGTGGAGACCGAGACGATCGTTCGTATGCGGGACACGCTGACGCACCGCGGACCGGATGACGCGGGCGCGTGGGTCTGTCCTGCCGGCCGGGCCGGGCTGGGCCACCGACGCCTGAGCATTCTCGACCTGAGCGCCCGCGGGCATCAGCCCATGCTCGATCCCGCCGAGGAGGTGGCCATCGTCTACAACGGCGAGGTCTACAACTTCCGCCAGGTTCGCGAGGAACTGAAGTCTGCGGGATTCGCCTTCCGCAGCGACACCGACACCGAGGTGATCCTCAACGCGTATCTGGCGTGGGGCATCGACTGCGTGGACCGCCTGGAGGGCATGTTTGCCTTTGCGCTGTACGACACGCGAACCCGCACGTGCCATCTCGTTCGCGACCGCCTCGGCATCAAGCCGCTGTTCTACTCGCACAACGGCGGGCGGCTGGTCTTCGGCAGCGAGATCCGCGCCGTGCTGGCCAGCGACTGCGTGCGTCGCGACCTGTCGGCTGAAGCGGCGTGGGACTACTTCTCCACCGGCTACGTGCCGACCCCCGCGACGATCTACCAGGACATCGCCAAGCTCCCGCCCGCCCACGTGCTGACGTTCGCCGACGGCCGGGCGGAGTTGAAGCGGTATTGGGACGTGACCTTCGAGCACCTCGACGACGACCCCGCGACGGCCGAACGAAACCTGCTCGAGCATATCGACCGGTCGGTCGAGGACTACCTCGTCGCTGACGTGCCCACCGGCACGTTTCTCAGCGGCGGGGTGGATTCGAGCGTGGTCACGCAGCGTGCAGCCACGGTCTTCGCGGACCACGACTCGCCGCACCGGCGCCTCGGCGGGACGGACCTGCACACGTTCTCGATCGGCTTCGACGTGGAGAGATTCAGCGAACTGGACGCCGCCAACGCGTCGGCCGCCGAGTTCGGCACGGTCCACACGCCGCAGGTCGTCACGCGCCGGATGGCCCACGAGACGATGGACACGGTCGTCGACCTGTTCGACGAGCCGTTCGCCGCAAGCAGCACGATTCCCATGCTCTTCGTCTCGCGGCTGGCGAGGCAGAAGGTGACGGTGGCCCTGTGCGGCGAGGGTGGGGACGAGGCGTTCGGCGGGTACGGTTGGTATCGTACGTGGCTGGCGCTGCAGAAGCCAAGCTTCTGGAAAAGCCCCATCGGTCGCGGCGTGCGGGTGGCGTTGGAGCGCATGACGGGCCATCGCAAGAAGAAGTGGTACCTGCACTCGCTGGACTCGGTGGACCAGTACGCTCAACTCATGGGCGCCATGTCCGCGGGGGCCAAGCGGCGCGTCTTCTCGCCCGACCTGGCCCGCCAGTTCGCCGATCGCGACAACGCGGGATACTTCCGAAGGTTCTGGCGCGACGACCTGCCGCCGATGGCGCGAATGCAGTATCTCGACCTGTGTACGTTCCTGCCCGACCTGAACCTCGCGCGCGCCGACCGCACGAGCATGCACGTGTCGTTGGAGCTTCGCGTGCCGCTCCTGAACCACCGCCTGGTCGAGTACGCCTGCGGTCTGCGCCAAGCCGTGCGGAACCCGGGCGGAAGGCTCAAGGGCCTGTTCAAGCACGCCGTCCGCGATCGCCTGCCCGAAGCGATTCGCCAACGCAAGAAGATGGGCTTCGCCGCCCCGGTCAAGCAGTGGTTCACGCCGGGGGACCTGCTGGCGCTGATCTCCGACGTCCGCGCCGAGCACCCGGACCTCGCGGCGGCCTGGCTGAACCCGCGGTTGGCGCCGAACGCCCGCAAGATCACGGGCACGCGCGGCTACAAGCTCTGGATCTTCCTGAAGTGGATCCAGCGAAACGCATAGATTCCGCGCGGGCCGGTCTTATGTCAGGCGGGCAAATGTGCCCTTTTCGAGCCGGGAAGGAGCTTGCAAATGTCCCGGGACGGCTATAGGATCAACTGGAAGGCGCACGACCGTCGTGCGTGCGACGCCATTTGGGAAACCCCGGCCCCAAAGGCTGTGAAAGAGGTCCCGATATGAGAGTCTGTCTCGTCAGTTCGCCGCGATACAACTGCAAGCCTACCCACAAATCGCTTCCGCCTCTGGGGCTGGCGACGCTGGGCACCGTGGCGCTCCAGGCGGGTCACCAGGTCGTTGGGGTAGAGGGCGTGTTCATTGGGCACCCCAGAAAGATCGCCGCCGAAGTGGCTGCATCCAATCCGGACGTCGTGGGCACGAACACCGTCACCCAGGACCGCCTGGCCAGCATCGCCACGATACGTGAGATACGAAAGGCCTGTCCCGACGCGTTGATCGTTGTTGGCGGAGCACACTATGCGTGTTCGGCCCGGGACGCTCTGAAAAGCGTGCCCGAAATCGATGTGGTGGTCCGTGGCGAAGGCGAGCAGACGTTCCTGGAGTTGCTGGAAGCGGGACACGATTGCGAGGCTCTGTCCGGTATCGCCGGACTGGCGTATCGCGACGAAAACGGGCAGATTTGCATGACCGAAAAACGCGCTGCGATCATGGACGTCAGCACGCTGCCGCGACCCGCGTGGGAACTGTTCAATCCGCAAGCCTACTCCGCCAAGGCCAGTCAGGGGGCAAAGGGCCGCAGCGAAGCCACCGTCGTCGCCGGCGTCATGACCTCTCGCGGTTGTCCGCAACAGTGCATCTTCTGCGCCAACGCGAATCCCACTCGCGTGCGCTACCTTGACGTTGTGGCGGCAGTGGATCAGATTGAATGGCTGCGAGAGCATCTCGGCGTCTCCTGCCTCGACATCCTCGACGACAACTTTCTCAGCAGCGACGACCACGTCGTCGCAATCTGCGAGGAAATGCTCCGCAGAGATGTCCGGATCGACTGGTGGTGCGGCGCGCGGGCCAAGAACCTGAACCTGGACGTGCTGAAACTCATGCGGCGCGCCGGATGCCGGAGCATTGCCTTTGGCGTGGAAACCGGAACCGACGAGGTGCTTCGCACGATTCACAAAGGCGCGACCACCGAGGACTACCGCAAGGCGATGCACGTCGTAGCGGATAGCGGGATTGAGCAGGTCGGACTATGCCTGATCATCGGTCTGCCCGGCGAAACGCTGGATACCGTCGACCAGTCCCTGCTGTTCCTCGACGAACTCAAAGACATTCTCGGGCCGGCGTGGAGTCGCGAATCGGCGATCGGGCAGTTGCCTCTGGTCTACCCGGGCACGGGATTGGAACGGTTGAGTTATGAAGAGGGCTCCCTTCCGGAGGACTTCTCCTGGAACTCGCCCTACCTGGAACCGCAACGAGCCTTGCCGCTAGTCAATCATCGCTACAAGACCGTACCGCATTACCAGTCGCCCACACTCCCGCTGGAAACCCTCTGCAGGCATCTCAGGAAACACCATTGGGATAGGCTCACTTCCGGGCGCCGGCGGCGCTATCGAAGGCAACCCCTTCGGAAGTTGCTCATCAAGACAGGCCTGGCGTAGGGGCGGATTCCGCGCTACGTCGGCTCGTCGTGCTTCACGCGAAACGCCACGCAGAGCGTTTCAGCCAGGCGGGGGCGGACAAGGCACAACAGTGACGTCAGCCATATCCACGGACGCCACCAGAGGCGCTTGATAAGAGTTTGCGTGCGTTTCCATGCTCGCCGAGCGGCGCCGCGGCGCGGTTTGATCCGCGGCCAGATGCGGTAGTAGTACCGCGTGTCGTCCGCGTACGATTCGTCGGCCATCTCAAACCCGTGCCTCGCGGCCAGTTGACGCAGGACCTTTACGGTGAACCAGCAGGTGTGTTCGCTGTTGGCCAGGTCGCGCCCGCTGGTCAGCATGCGGAGGATCCGCATGGGGTTCAGCGGGTTGGGCGTCGCCACCAGGAGCACGCCGTCATCCTTGAGATGGGCCCGGACACGCTGGAAGAACAGGCCCGCATTGGACAAGTGCTCGATGATATCGCCCGCGACGACCACGTCGAACGTCTCGCCGAGGTCCATCGTCTCGACGTCGGCACAGGCCACGCTGTAGCCGCGCCGCTCGAGTTCGGCCACCGCGTCGGGCAGGATGTCCACGCCGACCACGCGGGCGGCGCGCTCGGCGAGAAACCCGTGCAGCCACGGCGGGTCGGTGATGTCCAACTCGTGACAGACGCACCCGAGGTCAAGGACCTGAGCGTTAGCGACGTACTTTGCGATCCAATTGAGTTTGCTGCGATAAAGCATCGTCGCCGGACGATACCACGTTCGCCGGCGCACGCCAACGAAAATGGGGACTGGCTCGGTAGCGCAGCGGAGCGAAGCGGACGTGCCTGTACGCTTTTTCATCGCCATCCCGAGCGGGACATGGCCTGCGTCGTCACCCTCGCACGATGTTCAAGAGATACGGGCCTATCGTCAGAAGGCCGACCACCGTGGCGCCGATCGCCGAGATCAGCACCGCCCCGGCAGCGACGTTCTTGGCCTTCTCGATGAGAGGATCGAAGCCCGGCGAGGCGACGTCAGCGAGGAACTCGAAAGCGGTGTTCAGCGCTTCGGCCGTCCATACGGCCACGATCGCCAGAATGACCCAGCACCATTCGGATCTCGTCAGCCCGACATATGTCCCGGTCCCGCACACGGCCACGGTCGCCAGCGCGTGAAGCCACGCGTTGTGCTGGGACTTCAGCATGGTCCACACGCCCAGAACGGCGCAGCGAAAACTGTTGGCCCGACTTCTCAACGTGAATGCTTCCCGTGCCATCACAAGGCCTCCTCATTTCCGGTTGTCGGAATTGTCTCTGTCGTCGTCTCCATCGTCCGATCGCCCCACCCTGTGTCAGACTCCGTCCTTCTCGAAGGCCAGACCCCTGATCGCAAGGACCCTGCGGACGATGCTGGCCAGAAGTGCCGCTATCAATACTACGCACGTGGCAACGGCTATGGTCTGGTTAGTTGGCAGATCGCGGCTGAACGACACGTACAGGCCGACCAACGTGGCAGCGACCGCCGCGAGTGCCGCGAGGGGCAATACCAGCCACAACCTACGGCTCAGCAGCAGGGCCGCCGACGGCGCGACCACGAGATAGCAGAACACCAGCAGCGCGCCGGCGACCTTCGACGCCGCGGAGACCGCCAGCCCCAGCGCAAAGAAGTACAGCAGTTCCCACAGGACCACGCGCACGCCGAGAACCCTGGCGGCCTCACGGTCCAGGAACGTATAGAGTGTGGGGCGGATGAACACCAGCAGGTACAGGCCCACCGGAACGAATGTCGCCAGGACAATCCGCAGGTCATTCTCGGATGTCAGGATCAGGTCGCCGTACAGCAGGGCCTTGACCTCTTCGAGTCCGAAACCGCTCTTGGCGACCAGCAGGATGCTGGCGGCCGAGGCGAGAACGAAGATGATCCCAAGGACGGCATCGCGCGGCAGGCGATTGCCTTCAAAGGGGTAGCCCAGCAGGACCACCGTCGCCAGCGTGAGTGCCGCCGCGCCCAGGAAGGGGTGGATCTGGTACACCATGGCCGCCGCAATGCCGCACGCGGCAACTTCGGACAGCACGATGCCGATGAACACGACCCGTTTGAGGATCACGAACACGCCGAGGACCGCGCAGACCGCGGCGATTACCACGCCGGCGATCACGGCGTCGGGAAACAGGTCCAGTATCGCCTGGATGTTCTCGGTCATGGTCGGGGCCCTCCCGAATCGGCCGCCTCGCCGGTCGGCGTGTCCGGGCGCGTCCGGCGCGACGAGAAGGCTTCGGACGTCGGGACCAGGCGAACCCGTCCGTGGTCTACCAGGCAGACCTGCGGCCCGACGTCCGCCATGTCACGGAACCCATGGACGGCCAGCAGGACCGTCTTGCCCCGCTCCCTGCTGAGCCTCAGCAGGTGGGCGAAGACATCGTTTTCGGACTCCTCGTCGAGCTGCGAGGTCGGCTCGTCCATGATGAACACCTCGGCGCCGCTGACGAACGCCCGCGCCAGCAGGGCCTTCTGCTTCATCCCGCCGGACAACTCGGAGAACCGCTTGCGCGCGTGATCACCCAGGCTGAAGGCGTCCAGCGCCTCTGTGACGACCCGCCTGAGCTGCCGGTTCGGCCGGCGCCACCACCCCAGCTTGGGATACAGCCCCATCGCCACGATCTGTCGCAGGGAAACCGGATACAGCGGATCGATCGTCCGCTGCTGGGGGACGTACCCGGCAGGCGAGGTTCTGAACGGGGTGACGATCTCGCCGCGGCGGGGCCGAATCAGCCCCAGAATCGCCCGCAGGAGCGTCGTCTTGCCAGCCCCGTTCGGACCGACGAACGGCAGGAACGCTCCGCGAGGAATCTCCAGGCACACGTCGTGGACCACCTCCTGCCGCCCGTACGCGATACTCACGTGGCGGCAGGAGATGACCGGGTCGGGAACGGGCTGTGTCGGCTGCATGTCGATGTCACCTCTGCTGTCGGGCCGTGCTCGGCGCGTAACCGCCCGGGCTGTCACATCGCCTTGCTGATGCTGCTGACGATCGTGTCAATCAGCGCCAGGTAATCGCTTGCCCCCTTCCGCCCGCCGACGGAGATGGGGCAGACCACGACGGTCGCGCTGGTCCTCCTGGCGACCAGGTCGGCGGCCTTGCGGCTGTAGGCCGGCTCGAGGAGGATCACGCGGACTTTCTCGGCCTTGGCGGTCTTCATGACTCTGGCCAGGTGCGATCCGCTGGGCGGGACGCCGGGTTTCGGTTCGAGTTCGGCCACCACGCGCAGGTCGAACCGGTGCGCCATGTACGACCAGCTCCGATGGTGCGTGATGATCGTCCGGCCGCGGCAGGAGCGCATTGTCGCCATCCAGCCGCCAAGGTCGCCGGTCAGCCTCCTCTCGGTCAGATAGGCCGACAACGTACCTTTGATCGTCATCGCCCACAGCTTCGCCCCGCCGACGGTCTCGACCAACGCCGCCCCGAACATCCGCCGGTCGAGGGCCGTCTTGAAGGCCGCCAGGTTCGTCGCGAAGGTCTTCTTGTCAGCGGGGGCCAACTCCGAGAGCCGTACCGCGATCGCGCCGGCGACGATCCGGGCGTTGAGCGGATCGAGCCAGTAATGCGGATTGCCCTCCGGGTGCACGTCTCCCATCGCCCGGGTGACCCGGGTTTGGGGCACTTCCAGCCGCAGGACGTTCTCCGACGCGTCCAGGTGCCCGCGCGCACCGACGCGGATCTTCGCATTGCGCGACCCCTCGATGATCAGGCGCTCGTAGGCGATCTCCAACTCCATCCCGACGCGGATCCACAGGTCCGCCTTGCGCGCGAGCATCATGAAGCTCGGCTTGGCCTGGACGAAGTGCGGGTTCTCCGTTCCGTTGGCAATGCTGCTGACGGTGACCCTGTCTCCGCCGACAGCTTCGGCGAGGGCTTTCAGGTCCGTCGTGGTCGTGACGACGCGCAGTTGTCCCGCCGCCGCCACGGGCCACGCCAGTACCGCCAGCACCAGCACCAGCACCACGCCGACGCCCGTCGTGCGGTGTATTCGCTTGGTTCTCATGGTGATATCCTCTTCGTTATGTCCTTGTGGGTGATCAATACTCATGCTCGCGGTGGGGCCCGAGGCCGAAGTTCACCTGCAGGAAGACCTGGTGGTCCCCCCTGGCCCCGAGCATCTCGAAGTTGCGACGGCTGTACTGGTAGCCGAAGCGCCAGAAGCAGTACTCGCTCTGGAGGAACGTCAGGTAGGCCGAGTACGCGCTCTCGTGCAGGTTGTCCTTGTCGGGCCACTGGCAGTAGTCGCAGCGTCCGCCGACGGTCCACCGCCTGTCGAACTGGTAGTCCGCCGCGGTGAACAGGCCGATGGACCTTTCCCTGCGGCACGGAAGGCGCTTCTGCGCGCCGAGGATTTCCGTCTGCCACGTGAACGCCCGGTGCATTCCCTTCTCGGGGTGGCGCCACTTGTAGGTCATGTCGGCGCCTTCCATCCACGTACGGTTCTTGCCCGTCGGCGGCCCGCCCCCGCCGTGCCCGGAGTCGTTCGGCGCCGTGGCGCCGCTGAGGCCGAACTCGATCGTCGAGTCGTTCGTCAGGTCGTGAGATGTCCTGACGCGGACAAGGTGAACGAAGTCGTCGGCGGCCTCCCCGGCGAACATGTTCGGATCGTCATTATTGAACAGCTCGTAGGTCAGTTCGACGTACTGGTCCCACGGGTTGGGCACGAGCCAACTGCCCGAGACGCCCTCGCCGGCCAGGCCTTCGGGGCCGAGGAAGTTGCGCACGACCAGCGGATACTCCACCCAGGACAGGGAATGCAGATGCCTCGTGTTGGTCCGTCCGAAGCTCGCCCTGAACTTGCCCACCTTCGCCTTCAGGTCGCACGGGAGGTCCAGCAGCGTCAGGTAGGCCTCTTCCAGGTGCAGCTCGTACTCGCCGGCGTGGCCGTGCTCGCCGGGCATCCGTCCGCAGTGGTCGTGCTCTTCGTCCTCTTCTTCATGTTCCTCGTGCTCGGCGTGAGCCCGGTGGATGCCGATGAACACGTCCGCCCGGGCGTGAGGGTCCACGTCGCCGGAAATGCCGATCTCCAACTCGCGGAACAGCCACTCGTCGTCGAGGTCCCCGCCCTCGCGGCTGTCGAAGTGGCCCACGAAGTCGCCGATGATGCTGATGTCCGGATTGAAGTTCTGGAGGGCCCGCCCCAGGCTGCCCAGCGGCGCGCCGGGTCCCCCTCGTTCCCGGCCGATCCGGCGCACGATGTCGCCCAGTTCATCCTCGTCAGCGTCCGCCGCCCCGTCCCCGCGGCCGGCCTTGCCGGACTCCAACTCCTCGATCCTCCGGGTCAGTCGGTTGATCTCCGCCTTGTGGGCCGAGTCCTGGGCGTCGAGTCTCTCGCGAAGCCGCTGAAGCTCTTTCTTCAATGCAGCAACGGTATCCTTTTCCGCCGGTGCGACCTGGGCGAGAGCAGGCAACGCCCAGAGCACTGCCAGCACGGGCAAACAGAATATGGCTGTACGTTCTGCCATTGTGTGTCCTTTCCAGCAATCTGGGATTAGCGCGCAGTAGCAGCCGGCCGTTCAGACCGGTGCGGGGCGCACGTGGGCCGGCCGGGACACGAGACCCCGGTCGGTGTCAGATGGTGCAGGTTGGAAGGGCCGCCGGGGGCGCCCGGCATTGACGGGGGAGATGGACCTGGCAGGCAACGACGGTGCGTGGGGGGGACGCCTGGGCGGGGCGTGAGACGCGCGCTTCGCAGAGACCGGGCAAGGTGCTCTGTGACCAGGTCAGGCGACTCTTGAGGAACGCGCAAACCAGACACGTTCCGTCCGCGCCTGCTTCGCTGCGTGGTTCTGACCGAATCGACCGCCGGTCCGAGGTCTCCGAGCGGTCCTGCCGGCCCGAAACGTCGGCATCATCATGGCAGTGTGCGCCCGAGGCGATCGAACAGCCGTCGTGCCCATCCTCGGACGGATGGAGCAGCGGATGGATCAGATCTGCCCCGAGCGTGGCGGCAAACAGCCCGGCCAACGCAAGCACGGACGCAATTCTCATGATGCCGTCAGATCTCATCTGCCGTTCGCCACGGGTCGAAACTGCCGAAAATCACACGCGTAAACACGCAGTATAAACACGCCCTCGTCGTCGCGTCAAGCGGCAAGAGTCAAGCGGCGGTCATCCCGCGTCCATGATACAGCGCTCAACGGCTTGCTCTCCGAGCTTGAGGAAGGACATGAGGCGGAGGACCTGTGCACCGGCGAGGCGCTGCCGTCTCAGCGTTCTGCGGCGAGGCAGATGAGCGAGCCGTCGGTGCAACTGATGAACAGCCTGCCGCCCGCCGCCGCCATGCCGTCGAAGACCGGCACCGAAGTCAGTTTCAGCTCCTGGGTCACCTTCCCGTCCGCCCTCGAACAGACCAGGAGCCTGGCGCCCTTCTTCCCGTCGTAGAACGCCCAGGGGTCGTCGTCGCCCACCTTGTCCTCGACGCCGGCGAGGAAGAGTCGGTCGCTGCCGACCACCATCGACGAGCCGCGAATGGCCAGCGGAACCTGCCATCTGAACCCGCCTCCGCCTCCAGAGCCCTTTCTCTTCCGCTTGCCCTTCTTGGCCTTTGCCTTGTCGCTCTGGGCCGTCTCCCCGCCGGCCTGCTTGCTCCCCGCCGCGAACAGCAGCCCGCTGTTCTGCCCGGGCCTGAAATTGCTGTGGCCGCTGCTCTTGATGTTCAGCGACCTGTACACCCGAACGCCGAAGACCTCCTCGCCGTCCATGGCGAGCATGTTCCCCACGTGCTTGCCGTACCGCCAGACGGCTACGTTGAAGAACGAATCGTCCAGGAACCCGCCCATGGCGGTCAGGTACGTTCCCTGGTTGGTGGGCGTGCTGTTGGGAATCCGGACGCTGCCGATGCCTTCGGACAGCACCGCAAGGTCGTCCGTCGCCAAGATCATGCCGCGCATGTTCAGCCGCTTGCCGTCGCTGACAAACAGGTCGCTGTTCACCCCGCCCTGCATCTCGCCGCCGCCGGCCAGGCTTGCGGCGAGGCGCCGGCTCGCCAGCGGCCGGCCCGTCTTCAGATCCAGCGCGTAGGCGTACATGCCGCCGTCCAGGTACGTCGAGCGGCCGGCGCTGCAGTAGACCCTGTCGTCCTGGACCAGCAGCGTGCCATGGCACGGCCAGAGGCTCTCGACCTGGCCGAACGCGACGATCTGTGAATCACCGGGCGCGGCGCGGAAGGACCAGATCAGCGCGCCGCTGTCGGCGTCGAGCGCGGTGACCACGCCGTCCCGCCCGCCGAAGACGAGGCGGCCCTTGCACCAGGTGGGAGGCGAGTCGATCCGCCCACCCGCCGTGTAGGTCCACAGGCGTTTCCCGCCGGCCTCATCGAGGCAATGAACCGTGTGCGAGTCCTTCGCCACGACAAACACCTTTCCATCGGCGATCACCGGAGGCGCCGGCGCGGGGCCGACCTTGGCGGTCCACTTGACGGCCAGCGGGCCCCTGGGGGCGGCGGGCTGAAACGCGCTGCGCCGGGCGTCCTTGCGATAGGTCGGCCAATCATTCGATTTTAGATTGTAGATTTTAGGTTTTAGATTGGTCTTGGCGAAGGCGGGGCCTTTGGTGACGGCGTCGGGGCCGGACGGCTTGAGGGCCTTGTGCTCCTTGCTGCGAATCGCCACGACGCCGTTGAGCTTGGCCGTCGCGTGACAGGCACAGTTGTGCGAGGGCATATAGAGCATGCCGTTGGCGGGCATGATCCCGTAGCGACAGGCGCCCTTGATCCAGTTGACCCGCTTGGATTCATCGGCGGCCATGTTGAAGAACTCGACGCCCTTGTTCCGCCCGTACAGGATGAAGTCGCGGGTGGCCTTGTTGCGGAAGCAGTTGTGGTGGTAGCCCTTCCATATCAGGCTCGCGTCGATCGTCCTTTTCTTGGCGCCCGTGCGGGGGTCGAGCCCCATGAAGGCCGGGGCCTTGTCGTCGATGACCCACACCAGCCCGCCGTTGACGAAGACGTCCGGGGGCGTGAAATGGATGATGCTCCGGGTATCGATGCTCCACAGCTTCTTGCCCGATGCCGCGTCGACGGCGAACAGGACGGTGGGCTTGGTGCCGATCTTCGGATGGTTGTTCTTCCGGTCGTAGACCTGGGAGAAGAAGACGATTCCCTCATTGTACACCAGCGTGCAGAGGTCCGGGACATAGTAGCCCTTGGCCCGCTCGACGTTGGGCGGCGTGCTCCGCGGCGGGCGGCGGACCGTCCACAGCGTCTTGCCCGTCTTGCGGTCCAGGGCCACGATCTCGCTTCGGTCGGCGAAGAAAACCCCTTCGGTCCCGGCGGTCAACGTCGCGTCGACGTATTGCGGCGAGAGCTTCAGCGTGGGGCGCAGGCCCTTGTACCCGGGGCGTTCCCACACGACCTTGCCGCTCTCCGCCTCGACGGCCATGATCGAGACGGCTACCTTCGCATCCTGGTCGCCCAGCGACTTGTTGACCGCAAGATAGAGCGTGCCCTCGCTGCAGAGGATCTCGAACGCCTTGTCCGTGCCCTTGTACGTCCGCAGGACCTTGCCTGTCGCGGCGTCCAGTTGCGAGACCGGCGCATGCACGCCGAGCGTCACGTACACCCGGTCGCCGGCGGCCACCAGCCTTCGGAGCACCTGGTGCGGATTGGAGAAACGATTCCCGCCCCAGTCCCCCGTGCTCTTTGCGCGCCAGCGCCGCACGCCCCAGTCCCGGATAGGCCGCTTCCAGAGCAGCACGCCGTTGAAGGCGTCGCGCGCGATCAGCGACCACCTGTCCGGCATGTGCGACATGCCCGGCGCGGATTCGTCGAGGATGGTGAACAGCCGCCCCCTGGCCGTCACCATGGCGCTCAGCGCGGCGCTGAGTTCGTGGCTCTTCAACCACAACGGGCCCTCGATCCACTGCAGGGCCCGGGGAATGGCCTTCAGTTCGTCGCGCGAAACCGCGTTGTTGTCCGACGAGTGCAGCCAGTGGGTCCATTCATCCCTGTCCGCCGGCCAGGGCTTGACGGCTTTGAACCAGCCCGAGCCCGCCTCCCGCACGCTGAAGGCGGCGCTGTCGGTGGCCGGCCTGGCCCTGGTCAACAACACGCCGTTGGGCGCCAGGACGCGATGTATCTCAGCCAGAGGCGCCGGCGTCTTGCCTTCGGCGACCACAAGGTTGACCAGCTCGTCCGCAAAGGGCAGCGTCTTGCCCTGCCACGGCCTGACAGTCACGGCCCCGTAGCGGCCCCTGGCGGCGACGACATCGCGCACTTTTCGCACGGCCGCGCCATCCCCAAGAAGCGCCTGGACGATATAGTGATCGTTGATCCGAAGGTCAGCGGGCGACGCCCCCGCCAGTGGCCCCAACTGCACAACAACGCCGCCGGTTACGCCACTGAGTTTCACCAGCTCGCCGCCGGACTCCGCAAAGGCGGGGGCAGCGAGGAGCAACAACGATATGACCAGATTGCGCATCATGGCGCCTCCGTCGGGGTTTTCGATATAGCCTCAAGTTCACGTCCACCGCGAGAACTGATTCTTGAACGCTAATCCATCCCGAAGGCGCTGCCAAGAAAAACCTCCGATGCGAACACCACGTTCCGCAGTCAATCGGGTGCAAATAAAGCAGCCGCCCTCCATCGGCCGAGGCCGACAAGTAGCGGCTGCGCAGCCCGTCACAACCCGGGTTTCGCTCCGCGGTCAAGTCCGTGACTGCCGACAGAGCTCCGTTCTGGTGACACGCTTAACGTTACGGGCCAGGCAACGCCCGACCAAGAAGCAGCCTACGATTCCGAAATGCGACGGGCAAAAAGTGATGTGCGAAAACCGCGCCACGGCACCCGGCCGGCCGAATGTCAGCGCCAGATCTCGTAGATGGCCAGCGCCTTGTCGTGAAACATGGGTATGTAGAGCAGGCCGCGATTGGCGTCCAGGGCGATGTCGGCCGGGGCCTTGACCTTGAAGAGCGTGCGCACCGTCTTGCGATCCGTGCCCACCAGGTCGACCTTGCCGCCCTTCAGGTCCGAGACGACGAACTGACCGTCCGGCAGGATGACGATGCCGTCGAGTCCGCTGAACTTGTCGGCCAGGCCGAACGCCTTCGGCGGCGTCTTGCCTGTTGGGTCCACCTCGTAGATGTCGTGGAGTTCCCAACTGACGCAGAACATCTTCCCGTCCGCGAAAACCATCCCGTTCGCGCTGCCCGGCCCCGCGATGGCCGTGTGAGTCTCGCCGTCGATGCGATGGATCTTGCCTGTTGCGGTGTCCGAGATGTACACGACCTTCCCGTCGGTGGCCGCATCGTTGAGCATGCGGGCGCCGGGGATGACGATCGGATCAAGCGTCTTGCCCGTCTGTACGGAGATCCGTCGCACGTGATCGATGTCTGCGGCGTAAAGTACCCCGCCGAAGACGCAGAGACCCTTGATCGAGTGCAGCGGCGCCGCGTCGGTCGACGCGATCCACTGCAGGTCGTCGAGTTGTCCGCCGGCTTGCAGACGCGTGATAAAGCCCGTGCCGTCCGTTGTGTTGAACCGCGTCTCGCCGGTGGTCGAGGCGACCATGCTCGAGACATACACCTCGCCGGAAACCGGCACGACGAAGGCGCTTTCCGGCGTGTGGAGGCCATCGATCTGCGCGATCTTCTCCGCCTGCCACTGGGAACTCCCACAGCCGCCCGTTCCGAGGACCGCCGCCGCGAGTATCAGTGCCGAGACGATCGTCCGGATGTTCTTCGAGTTGTTCATGGGTATCTCCTGATCTGTCGCACGCAACGTGGTTCCGTCAATGTCGTGGCATGATGGGTGCCGTGGGCTGCGAAGCGCAGCGGAGCAACCACGCTGCTTCGATTCTCGATTGTCGACTACCTTCACGTGGTTGCTCCGCTGCGCTCCGCAGCCCACGGCACCCGACGGTTTACAGCGCTCTCGCACGGGACATCAGTGCGTGACGATGAAGGCCATGATCTTCAGGTCCGTGCTGCCGGCGTTGCGGATGCGGTGGCTCTTGCCCCCGCCGGTGACAATCACGTCGCCGCGCGTCACCCGGTGGTCCTCGCCGCCGTCCAGCACCACACCGATACCCTCGGTAATGATATAGTACTCGGTTTCCGTGTCGTGCTCGTGGTCGCCGATGCCCGCATTCGGCGGAACCGTCATCTCGCCGATGAACCGGACGTTCGGCTGATCGTCGCATTCGACCATGTGCACTACGGTCACTTCGCCCTTGCCGCCCTTCATCAGCGGCCGCACCTGAACCCGCATGTCTTTCGGTCTGATTATCATGTCTGTCCTTTGGTTAACTCGTTAACTGGTTGATTGGTTAACTGGTTGGTATCGGGCTGGTCGCTTCAGCGATCCAGCAGACTGGTAGGGCGTGCAACTTGTTGCACGCGGGACGGATGCGCAATGCCTTCCGCGTGCAACAAAGTTGCACGCCCTACAACGCGCGCCGTCTCTTGCCGTTCCCAATTAACCAGTCAACCAATCCACCAGTCAACCAACTAGAGTATTCGCCCGCCAATCGAGTTGGCCAGGTCTTCGTGCGGGGCCGGGATCACCTCGATGTTCGTCAGCATGCCCGGTTCGCACTCCTCGGCCACGTGGTTCGCGGCGGTCTCTATCTCAAACAGCGGGCCGCTCAGGATGAAATACGCCTTGCCGCCCAGCCCGGCCGCCATCCGCAGGTCCAGCAGCTCGACCTCCGCGTGCTTCAGGGCCATGTCCGCCAGCGTGATCGAGCTGGCCACCGAGAACGTCTCGACGATGGCCACCGAGTCGATCACGATGTCCATGTTCCCGCCGACCAAGGCCGGGAAGATCTCCTCGCGGACGTTGGGGATCACCAGGCTGTCGACGACGGCAATCCCGCCGTAGTGCATGCCCTCGTCCATCGACTCGCGGATGTCCTGCTCCGTGCCGCGGATGAAGACGATGTACTTGCCCGGGCAGATCGAGTTGGACTGCACGATCTCGACGCCGGCCTTCTTCATCATCACGTCGTGGACGAGAATACCCCGCGCGATGCTGTTGGTTTCGATCATTCCAATCGCTGGATATTTCATCGCACACCTTCGATCACTATGCGTTCGCTGTTGATGCTCGTTACGTTGCCGCTCACCGACGCGTGCAGGTTCGCCCCGAGCTTGCCCTCCGGCGCCCGGGCCACCAGGTCGCCGGCGTTGACGGACTGGCCCACCTCGACGACCGGCTCGGACGGGGCCCCTATCGCCTGCGTAAGCGACAGGCGGACCATCGGCGGGTCGTCCATCCGGGTCAGATTCAGGCTGTGGCTCTCGTACTGGCCCAGGCGGTAGCGCCGGATCAGGCGGTCCTTGCCCACCTTGCGGTACTGCCGGAACTCGTGGACGGCCTCGGTCGCTGCCGTGTGCGGGTTCTTCATCCCGCTTTCGCGATAGCCGGCCAGCAGCTCCGCGTACGCCCGGCGCGGGCTCAGGTCCATCGGGCAGGCAAACTCGCACAGGCCGCACTGCGAACAGATGAACGCCGCCGTCATCGACCAGGTCGGCCCGGGATTCTCGTACGCCAGCGACCGCATCATCAGGTGCGGCTCGATGGTGTGGCCCTGCATGTATCGCGAGCACAGCTCGGTGCACTCGCGGCACTGGCAGCAGGCCGAGACGCTGCGCTTGACCAGGGCGGGCATCGGAAGCGTGCGCTGCTGGATCAGCGGATGGTTCTTCTCCAGAACGATCAGGCCGCTGGTGGTCTTGTTGATCGCGTCGTCCGGCTCGACGAGCTTGCCCATCATCGGCCCGCCGTCGACGATGACCAGGTCGTCGACGGGCAGGGTCGGTTTGGCCAGGGCCAGGATGTCCGCCACCGGCGTGCCGATCGGCGCCGTGACGACCTGGGGGTTCTTCACCTCGCCCACGATCGTGACTTCTCGATTCGTGACGACCTCGCCCCGCAGGGCCCGGGCGACCTGGACCATCGTCAGGACGTTGGAGATCACCGCGCCGACTTGCAGGGGAATGCCCCCCTCCGGCACGATCTTGCCGGTCAGCTCGGTGAGCATGATCTGCTCGTCGCCGGACGGGTACGTATTGGGCAGGATGCCCAGTTCCACGCCGTCTTCGTCAGCGATGCGCTCGGACAGGACCGCGATCGCCGTGTGGTAGCTTTCCTTCAGGCCGATGACGCCGCGCGGGGCCTCGACGTTCTGCATGATCAGCGTCAGGCCGGTCACCAGGTCGTCGGCGTAGTGCTCCATCACGCGCTGGTCGGTGTTCAGCAGGGGCTCGCACTCGGCGCCGTTGGCCAGGACGAGCTCGACTTTCGAGTCGACCTTCACATGCGTCGGAAATCCGGCGCCGCCGCAACCGATTATCCCAGCACGCTTTATTGCTTCAACCAGGGACATAGTCATACCATCCAGTCTAGTGGTGAATCGAGAACGATAGCACAAAGACAACGGAGGTTCAAGGTCCAAGGCCGAAGGTCTAAGGCCGAAAGCCAACCGTTCGACGCGAGGGACCTTCGACTTTCGACTTCGCTTCACGGACACTGAATCAACCCGGTGCCGTGGGCTGCGGAGCGCAGCGGAGCAACCACGTGGTCCCGTTGGGCTGAACGTGGTTGCGGCTTCGCCGCAGCCCACGGCACCCGGGACAAAGTCGACCAGCGTTCAACGTCGAAGGTCGAAGGTGAACCATACGCAGCAGTGGACCTTCGACCTTGGACTTTCGACTTCACTTCACGGGCATTGAATCAGTCCCGCGGCCCAGAGGCATTCGCCGCAGCGGGGGTGCTGGTCGGCTGTGCAGTCCTCCTCGTTGGTCGACCGCAGGTCGCAGTCGCCGCAGTCCAGGCAGGGGGAAAACTCAAAGTCGCGCACGCGACGGCGGAAGTCGGTGTACTCCTCGCCGTGCCAGATCTCGCCCAGCGGGCGATCGGTGACGTTGCCCAGGTGGTAGGGCACGACGTGCTTGGCCCGCCCGCGGTAGAAGTACGTGTGCTCGTGCATCAGTTGCAGGCAGGGGCTGACCTGCCCGTCCCAGCGGATGGCGAAGCGGCCTTCGGTGACGAACCGGCATCGCGGGCCGGCGCCGACGATCTCGGCCCCGTTGACCAGGACCTTGGCCCCGCCGTTGCTCAGGCGCTGGATCGCCCGCCCGACCTGCGCTTGCGGGTCCATCACCGGCAGGTCGACAGCCACCGCCCACGGCGAGGCCGCCCTTGTTCGCGACGCCGTGTTCCAGTGCTCGTACAACGTGTCTTCGGCCAGCTCCGGCGTGTGCGGGATCACGTTGGTCACCAGGATCGTCGAGAAGCCCAGGACCCACGAAAGGTGCTTGAGCTTTACCAGTTCGCCGATGTTGCGCTGGGTGGCGACGAACTCCAGGCCGATCTCGGGATACGTGATGTTCAGCGACTGGCGCAGGGCGTTGAGCCCCTTGAGGTTCTCCGAAACGGTCGGGAACGATCCGCCGTGCAGCAGTTCGTCGGACGCTTCGCCCGCGCTGTCGACCGAGACGATGAGCTTGTCCAGCTTCAGGTCGATCAGCCGCCTGGCCGCCCCGCGGTCCAGGTACAGACCGTTGCTGATGACCTCGACGCACAGCCCCGCCTCCTTCAGCCGCCCGAGCATCTCCCAGAACGTCGGATGCACCATCGCCTCGCCGAACCCGCTGAGGCTGACGGTGGTGATGCTCGGCATGTCGGCGATGCCCGCCAGCGCCGCGGCGAACGTCTCGTCGGACATCCGCCCGCCCTCATCGGTCCACGAGTGGCGAATGCACATCGCGCAGTCGAGATTGCACTCGGTCGTCAGTTCGAGATACACTTTCCTTGGCAGATCGTCCATGGGTCCTTTCCGCGTCAGCGGCACGTCATTATAGAGCGCGGGGCGTGGCGGGGAAGATCGGAAGTCCAAGGTCAGGTCGTAGGGCGTGCAACTGGTTGCACGCGAAACGAATGCCATCTCCCTTCCGCGTGCAAGCGAGTTGCACGCCCTACCTTTCCAACCTTCGACTTTCGACCCGTTTCATCCGTCGACGATCTGCTATCATGTCCTGCCGAATGAGAATCTACTTTGAAACGCTTGGCTGTCAGATGAATCGTCTGGACAGTGAGCTTGTGGTCGGGCGCCTCGTGGCGGCGGGGCACGAGATGGTCGACGACCGCGCCGGCGCCGACGTGGTGCTCTACAACACCTGCTCCGTGCGCCTCCACGCCGAGGACAAGATCCACTCGCGCCTCGGGCGCATCCGGGCCGAGACGAATGGGCAGGCCGGGCCGATCGTCGGCGTGCTCGGCTGCATGGCCCAGAGCCACGGCGCCGCCCTGCGGAAGCGCCACCCGCACGTGAGCATCGTCTGCGGGCCCGGCAAGCTCGAGGCCCTGCCCGCCATGATCGCCGCCGCTGCCGACGGGCAGGCCACGGTAGCACTGGACCCGGATCGCAAAGCCGCCCGCCCGCTCGTCGACGCCGAGGCTATCGACACGATGGACCTGTCGCGCGACCCGTCGCAGACGCCTTCGCCCAGCCAGGCCTACGTCCGCGTGATGCGCGGGTGCGACAACTTCTGCTCGTACTGCATCGTCCCGTTCGTCCGCGGGCCGGAGGTCAGCCGCGATCCGGACCATATCGTCGACGAGGTCCGGCGCCTCGCCGACGCCGGGCGAAGCGAGATCACCCTGCTCGGCCAGACCGTCAACCGCTATCGATGGTCCGGCCAGGAGCGGTCTGCAAGCTTTGCCGAACTGCTCGCCCGCGTGTCCAACGTGCCGGGCGTGCGCCGCCTCCGGTTCGTCACCAGCCATCCGCTGGACTTCGGCGACGACGTGCTGGCCGCCATGGCCGCCGCGCCCAACATGTGTCGCTACATCCACTGTCCGGCCCAGAGCGGCTCGGACGCGATGCTCCGGGCGATGAACCGCGGCTATACGCGGGCCGAGTACGACGATCTGGTCGACCGCGCCCGGGCGATCATGCCCGACGTCGTGCTGGCCAGCGACTTCATCGTGGGCTTTCCCGGCGAGAGCGACCCCGACCACGCCGCCAGCGCCGACCTGATCCGCCGCAGCGGCTTTCGCAACAGCTTCATCTTCAAGTACTCCCCGCGTCCGGGCACGGTGGCCGCAAAGACGCTGGCTGACGACGTGCCGCCCGACGTCAAGAAGCGCCGCAACAACGAACTGCTCGCGGTGCAGGCTGAGGTCTCGCAGGTCCATCACGAGGGCTACCTCGGACGAACGGTCGAGGTGCTCGTGGAGGGTCCCTCGCGCCGCGTCGACAAGCAGGCGACGCCCCCCACGGCCGACGTGCTGCAACTGGCCGCCCGGACGCGCGGGGACCACATCGTGGTCTTCGACGGCTCGCCAAACCTGGCGGGGCGGTACGTCAACGTCGAGATCACCGGCGCGACGGCTATCACGCTGTTCGGCAAGCTGGCCGGCGATTCGCCGGCGGAGCCCGCCCCGTGAGGAGGCCCGAGCGACTTGACGCCATCGCCGCGGCCCTGGCGGCCTGGTGGAAGAAGCACGACCGCGACATGCCCTGGCGCCGCACGAGCGATCCGTACGCGATCTGGGTCTCGGAGGTCATGCTCCAGCAGACGCAGGTCGCCACGGTGATTCCGTACTACCGGCGGTGGATGGCCCGGTTTCCTGACGTGGCATCCCTGGCGGCCGCGGCGCAGGCTGACGTGCTGAAGTGCTGGGAGGGCCTGGGCTACTACTCCCGGGCGCGGAACCTGCACAAGGCCGCCGGCGAGGTGATGACGCGTTTCGGCGGCGAGTTGCCCTCGGCGCCCGCCGACCTGCTGACGCTGCCCGGGGTAGGGCGCTATACCGCGGGGGCCCTCGCGAGCATCGCCTTCGGCCTGGACGAACCCGTGCTGGACGGCAACGTCGAACGCGTGCTGTGTCGTACGCTCGCCATTCGCACGAATCCCCGCCAGGCGCGGACGGCGCGCACGCTCTGGTCGGCCGCCAGACGGCTGATTCCGCCGGGGCGGGCAAGCGAGGTCAACCAGGCGCTGATGGATCTCGGCGCGACGCTGTGCACGCGGCGAAAGTGGTCGTGCGAGGCCTGTCCGCTGGCGGACCTCTGCCTCGCTAACGCACGCGATCTGCAGGACGCCTTGCCCGCCAAGCCCAGGCGCCCCCTCACGCCGCACCACACCATCGCCGTCGGCGTGATCCGCAAGCGGGGGCGGATTCTCATCGGCAGGCGCCCGCAAGATGCCATGCTCGGCGGGCTGTGGGAGTTCCCTGGCGGAAAGGTGGAACCCGGCGAATCGCTCCCCGACGCCGTCCGCCGCGAAGTCGCCGAGGAAGTCGGCATCGAGGTGGCCGTCGGCGAGGAGATCATCGCGGTCAACCACGCCTACTCGCACTTCAGCATCACGCTGCACGCCTTCGCGTGTCGCCACCTCGCCGGCCGCGCACGACCCCTCGCCTGCGACGCCTGCAAGTGGGTCCGCCTCGACGAACTCAGCGCCTACGCCTTCCCCCGCGCCAACACGAAGATCATCGAAGCGCTCTGACCCCATAGCGAATCAGCCGGGCCGCCGGTCATTTCCTACGCGTGGCCTTTCCGCCGCCCTTTGACACCACGTTGCCCTCATTGTCCTTCGCGGTAAATTCCCAGGGGATGGCGTCCGCGTCGTCGAGATGCTCCGGGGCGGTGAAGGTGACCCCGTTGTCGCCTTTCCACGTCCAGGTCAGCGTCTTGGTGTTCGGATCCCACGTTCCGGTGGACTTGAAGGCCTCGCCCTGATCGTCAGCCCGCCAGCCGTGGTAGGTCTTCTTGTCGGCATCATACATGACCAGGAAGACGGCATCGGGGCCGGTGGGGCGGTTGGCATGCTCCGATATCTGGCCCTTGCCGTCCAGAACCCACCGGGTGGTCGTGATGCCCGTCTCCGTATCCCAGACGCCGATCCGCGTCGCGAGAACACGCATCTCGGGCGAGATGTTGCCCGGCTCGGCGTCCCGTGTGTCCGACGACCGTTCCCGTCCTCGGCCACGCGGCTTGTCCTCGCAGCCCGTCGTCAGCAGTGACACTACGAGACAGGCCGCCCCGATAGCGACTCCGATACGATTGATGGTCTTCATGACCGTTCCTTTCCCCGGTTCCGAGACATGTCTTGCCGGTGTGATCATTGTCCGTCTCCGGCCGACGGGCGTCAACCTTCGCACATCGCCCAATCGACGCGAAAACGCCCCGATCCGCCTGTGGCGGGCCGGGGCGTTGAGTGTCTGTGGTTGGGTCGCGCAGTCCTACCGGCGTCTGCGGCGTCGCACGCGCGCCTAGCCGCCATCGCCGCAGGTCGTGAGCCTGCTTGCCCTGAGCTTAGTCGAAGGGGTCCAGCGGCACTACAGAGACCCCACGGGGCGGCCTTTCATCGGGTCGCCCCGTTTCTGTTGGTCATCACGTGAGTCATCTCGCCCGTTGCCCGAGCCGGCGCCTTGGGATTCGTGGAAAGTGCTGGACATCGGCCCGGCCGGTCGGGTAGACTCCCCTGTGCCGTGCTAGGCGGGGCGTTAGCGGTGCCCTGAGTCCCTTCGGGGATGACCCGCAGTCCGCTACAGCGGGGCTGAATCCTCTGTCGAGGGTCGGCCGTCGCAGGATACCCTTGCCGGCAGGGCGGTATTGATCGTTGGGTCCTCTACAACGTTGCGGCGTGAACCTGGTCAGGTCCGGAAGGAAGCAGCCATAAGCGACTTTGCGACGGGTGTTGGAGGGTTGCCTGGCAGGAATCGCCCTGTTTGGACAGGCCCTGTGCCGGCCATTCGACGCAGAGTGCACGGCATTTTTTTTGATTTCCGATTTCCAATTGCCAATTGGACGGCCCGACCCGTTGCGGGCCGCCCGGAGCAATCTGGAAATTGGCAATTGGACATTGGAAATCCCAATGAGCGAATACCTCGTACTGGCCCGGAAGTACCGCAGCGCGACGTTTGACGAACTCGTCGGGCAGGAGGCCATTGCGCAGACGCTGACCAACGCGATCAGCAGCGGGCGGATAGCCCACGCGTACCTGTTCACGGGCACGCGGGGGGTGGGCAAGACGACGATGGCGCGGATCCTGGCCAAGGCGCTGAACTGCCTGTCCGTCGAGGCCCCCACCACCACGCCGTGCAACCAGTGCGACGCCTGCATCGCCATCGCCCGCGGCGACGACGTGGACGTGATCGAGATCGACGGGGCGTCGAACCGCGGGATCGACGAGATCCGCGAGCTGCGCGCCAACGCCGTCTTCCGCCCGGCCCGGTCGCGCTACAAGATCTACTACATCGACGAAGTCCACATGCTCACCAAGGAGGCCTTTAACGCGCTGCTCAAGACCCTTGAAGAGCCGCCCTCCCACGTGAAGTTCATCTTCGCGACCACCGAGGCCGAGAAGATCCCCGCGACCATTCTCTCGCGGTGCCAGCGCTACGACTTCCGCAACATCCCCACCCGCCGCATCGCTGAGCACCTCAAGACGCTCTGTGCGGCCGAGGGCGTTGCGGCTGACGACGATGCGCTGTTCCGCATCGCCCGGGCGGCCGCCGGGTCCATGCGGGACGCCCTGAGCCTGCTGGACCAGATGCTCGTCTCCGGCAGCGGGGTGACCAACGACGAAGTGGTCAACGTACTCGGCACGCCGCCGGACGAGCGGACGCTCCAGATCGCCCAGGCCATCGCAGACGGCGAGACGGCCAGCGCACTTACCGAACTGTCCGGCGTCCTCGAGGGCGGCGTGACGCTGACCAGCGCCGCCGGCGCGCTGGGCGACATCTTCCGCCATCTCATGCTCGCGGCGACCTGCGGGGCCGACAGCGACCTGATCGAGCTTCCCGAGCAGCAGGCCCAGGCCGTCGGGGAACTGTCGAAACGCTTCACCGTGCCCGCCCTCGTGCAGGCCGTCGGGATCATGCAGACCGCCGCCAGGAACATCCGGACCTCCAGCGTGGCCCGTGCGCTGCTCGAGGCGGCCGTCGTCCGGCTCGCCGAGGCCGACAAGTTCATCGACCCGAGCAGCCTGATCGAGCGGATCGAGGCCCTCGCCGCCGGTGGGGCGGCCCCGGCGGGGCAAAAAAAAAACGCCCCGGTAGTCCGCCCGGCGCCCGCTAAGGCCCCGCCCGGTCAGCCCGCGCGACCGTCCCCGCGACCGGCAGCCCGCCCAGTGCGGTCCGCGCCCCTGCCCGCCCCGGCTGCGACTGCGGCGAATACACACACGAGTGCAGGCAACGGCAACGCTCCGCACAGGGCCCTGAGCAGTGAAGAATCCGACACGGTGCGGAAAGACCCCGCCGTCCAGTCCGTCATGGGCCTGTTCCACGGCGACGTGGTGGACATCCGAAGAGACCCGTCGGCGGCAGTCGAAGACGGCGAGGACTCGTAGGGCGCGGGACTTGCTTGCACGCGGAACGGATTGGCGTGTTCATTCCGCAGGCAAACACGTCCCGCGCCCTGGTCGCTAACAGGTTCCCGGCGGGGCGCCATGTTTAGCGGCGGAGCTTGCTCGGCGTGCGGCGTCGCTTGCGACGCCGACAGGCACCGAGTAGGCTACGTGTATCGAACGGAAACACGCGGGGCAAGCCCCGCCGCTAAACGTGGCGAATAGAGATACACTGAAAGACATTCCTGGAGTAATCGACAGATGTTCGGCAACCTTGGCAAGATGATGAAGATGGTGGGGGAGCTCAAGACGCGCGTGCCGGAGATGCAGGCGCAACTGGCGGCCAGCGAGTACCAGGCGCAGGCCGGCGAGGGGGCGGTCACCGCGACGGTCAGCGGCAGGATGCATATCGTCGGCCTGGAGATCGATCCCGACAAGCTCGGCGGCGACGAGGTGGACCTTGCGGAGCTGGCCGACCTGATCAAGACCGCCGTTTCGACCGCGCAAGACGAGGCCGCCGAGGCTGCCCGAGAGGCGATGAGCGAGTTGACCGGCGGCATGCCCTTGCCGCCCGGCCTCGACTCGCTGATGGGCTAGCACCGGGGCGCCCGCGCGAGCGGCGAGGATCACGACCATGCGGATAATGATTAACGGACAGCACCATGACGAAGACGGGCCGCTCTCCGTGGGCGGGCTGCTGGACGCGATGGCCCTGGACCGCCGCCGCGTCGCGGTGGAACTGAACAGGCAGATCGTTCGCCGCGCCAACTACGATGCGACGATGCTGGCCGACGCCGACGAGATGGAGATCGTGACCCTCGTCGGTGGGGGATGACGGACCTTTGACCTTCGACTTACGACCTTCTGACCTTGGGACGAGTGAACGATGAGCGACGAGATGCTGAGAATCGGACAGTTCGAGTTTTCCAGCAGGCTGCTGGTGGGAACGGGCAAGTACGCGACGTACGAGCTGATGCGCGACGCGCTGGCCGAGAGCGGCTGCGAGGTCGTCACGGTGGCTGTCCGGCGCGAGCGGATGGTCGACGGCGAGGGGCGGAACATCATGGACTTCCTGGACCCGGCCCGCTATACGCTCCTGCCGAACACCGCCGGGTGCTTCAACGCTGAGGACGCCATTCGCACCGCCCGCCTGGGTCGCGAGTTGCTCGAGGGCATCGAGAACCCCGGCGCCGCGTGGGTCAAGCTCGAGGTCCTGGGCGACACCAAGACGCTCCTGCCGGACCCGATGGGCACGCTGGAGGCCCTGAAGGTCCTCAAGGACGAGGGCTTCTGCGTGCTGTGCTACACCAGCGACGATCCGATTATGGCGATGCGTCTGAAGGACGCCGGCGCCGACGCGGTCATGCCCGCCGGCTCGCCCATCGGCTCGGGCCAGGGCGTGCTGAACCCCTGGAACATTCGCATCATCCTCGAACAACTGAAGGACGGCGATCCGGAGTTTCCCGTGATCGTCGACGCCGGGGTGGGGACGGCAAGCGACGTGACGATCGCGATGGAACTCGGCGCCGACGGCGTGCTGTTGAACACCGGCATCGCGGGAGCGACCGACTGCATCGCGATGGCGCGGGCGATGAAACTCGCCGTCGTCGCCGGTCAACTCGCCGCCGGGGCGGGGCGCATCCCCCGCAAGCTCTACGCCACCGCCTCCTCGCCCGTCGAAGGCGTCATCGGCGCCCCCGATGCGTAGCGCCCGGTCCGCAACACCAATGAACGCTTCGCCTGCGTGGCCCCCGCGCATCACGAACACAGAACGTTTCGAACCCCGACAGGTCGGGCTGGTCGCTTCAGCGATCCAGCAGTCCAAGACCCGCTGAGCATGACAGACAAGCCCCAACTGACCGTTGACGACATCCTGGGCGACGGCGGTCTGATTGCGGACCACCTGGACGGCTACGAGCATCGCCCCGAGCAGTGCGAGATGGCCCGCGCGGTGGCGGCGGCGATGGAAGACGCCGAGCACCTGGTCGCCGAGGCCGGAACGGGAGTGGGCAAGAGCTTCGCCTATCTCGTGCCGGCCATCCTGCGCACCGTAACAGCCAAACAGCGGGCCGTCGTCTCGACGTGCACCATCGCCCTGCAGGAGCAGATCGTCAACAAGGACCTGCCCTTCCTCCGCAAGGTCTTACCCGTCGAGTTCCGCGCCGAGTTGGGCAAGGGGCGGAGCAACTACATCTGCTATACCCGCTTGGGCATGGCGCTGGCCAATCGCAGCCGCCTGTTTGCTTCGTTCGAAGACCAGGACCAGCTCGAACGGGTTTCCGAATGGGCCCAGGTCGACGCCGACGGTCCGCGTGACGGTTCGCGACAGGGCATCGACTTCGACGTCTCGCCGGGCGTCTGGGAGAAGGTCCGTAGCGATTCGAGCCAGTGCCTCGCCGCCAAGTGCCCCGAACAGACCCGCTGCCCGTACCGCCGCGCCCGCAGGCGCCTTTACGCGGCCAACATCGTCGTGGTCAACCATGCGCTGTTCTTCTCGGACCTGTCGCTGCGGCCCCGGAAGGTCGAACTGCTGGGGCGATACGACCTGGCGGTCCTGGACGAGGCCCACACGCTGGAGCAGGTTGCCGGCGGGCACTTCGGGCGGGAGATCACCACCGCGGGGGTCAACTATCTGCTGCGCGAGCTGTACAACAAGCGGACCGACCGCGGGATCCTGGCGGTCCTGGACGCCAACAAGGCGGTTGGCGAGGTCCATCGCGTTGGCGCCGCGGCCGAGGAGTTCTTCGACTCGCTGGCCAACTACAGCGGGTCGGGCCTGGCGCGGAATGGACGGATCAGCAAGGCAGGTATCGTCTCCAATGGCCTGTCGCCCGCACTGGGTAGGCTCGCGGGAGAACTGGACAAAGTCGCCAAGGGCGCCAAGGACGAAGGGCAGGCCAAGGCGGTCTTCGGCCTGGCCGGTCGCGCCGCGGAGATGGCGACCCTTACCGAGGCGCTGATCGACCAGGTCGACGCCGATCACGTCTACTGGACCGCCAAGCGGACGTGGCGCAAGCGTCAGTACGTCACGCTGGCCTCGGCGCCGATTAACGTCGGGCCGATTATCCGCAACCTGCTGTTCGACGAGATAAAGTCGGCCGTCCTGACCAGCGCCACGCTGGCCACCGCGCGCCGCGGCGAGCACGGGTTCGACTACCTCCGCAGTCGCCTGGGCCTCGAAGGCGGGCGCGAGGTCCTGCTGACCAGCCCGTTCGACTACCGCCGCCAGGCCAGGCTCTACGTCGAAACGCAACTGGGCCAGCCCAACGACCTGGCGACGTTCGTGCCCGCCGCGTGCGGCGCCATCGAGTACTACCTCGCCAAGAGCGAGGGGCGCTGCTTCGTCCTGTTTACCAGCTATGCCATGCTCCGAAAGTCCGCCGAGCATCTCGAAGACTTCTGCGATCAGAACGACTACCGCCTTCTCGTCCAGGGCGGCGGGGGCTCCCAGGCGACGTTGCTGGACCGCTTCCGCGGCGAGCCGCGATCGGTCCTGCTGGGCACGACGAGCTTCTGGCAGGGCGTGGACGTCGCGGGCGAGGCGCTGCGGAACGTCATCATCACCAAGCTGCCCTTCGCCGTCCCCGACGTGCCGCTGACCGAGGCCCGCGTGGAGGCCATCCGCGAGGCGGGGGGCAACCCCTTTGTCGACTACCAACTGCCCGAGGCCGTCATCCGTTTCAAACAGGGCTTCGGGCGCCTCATCCGCTCGAGCACGGACACCGGCTTCGTGGTGGTGCTCGATCACCGCATCGTCACCAAGCCCTACGGCCGCATGTTCATCCGCTCCCTGCCGGACATCGAAGTCGTCCGCGACGAGTACGCGGGCCAAGTCGGCTCGTAAGTCGAGTGCCATGGGCTGCGGA
>CAZVEV010000019.1:0-39623 GCA_964625865.1 uncultured Planctomycetaceae bacterium
GCGTCAGCAGGTGGTAATCGCCCTCTGGCCCGTTGCGCCGCACGTACGGGTGCAGGTTCGTGTGTGCGATTCCCGGCTCGTGGAAGTCGGGGATTTTCTTCCCGTCCGACCGGGGCTTGCCGTCATGACAGCCGACGCAGAACTTGTCCAGGACCGGCTGGACCTCGCGCTGGAAGCTGAAGCCCCTGGCCGGGCCGCGCCACAGCGCGATCTTCTGCGGCGGCTTGCGGGAGGCGATCGTCATCCGGGTCGCGGGGGCCGAATCCTGGTCCTCGTGACACCCGATGCAGGCCAGGCGCTCGCCGGGCATGCCGACCAGCCAACTGCGCATCAACTGCAGCGCCTTGCCGTCGGCGTCCAGCGGCTGAAGCGAGATCGGCGTGTTGGCGGGGATCCGGAACGTCGCCGAGCCGTCGGCTTCGACGTCCACCGTGCCCAGGATGATCTTGGCGTCCCAGCCGGCTTCCATGCCCATCGCGTAGTGCCCGCCCTTGTTCCGCGGGCCGTACTCGTACTTGAAGACGCGCAGCTTCTTGACCGCCCCTTTCGGCACGCCCGCCAGCCCGGGGCCGAAGTACACGTCGCTCATGATGGCGATGGCCTCCTTGTTGCCGGGGGTCGTGCGGTCCGGAAGCACCGGCGGGCGCTTGGTCTTGCGGAGCGGGACCGGCTCGAAGAGGCTCATCCCGCTCTCGTCCTTCTTCAGCAGGAGGACGTTGTCGAACACGTCGGTCAGGTAGAGGCTCCACCCGTCCAGGTTGCCCGAGGTCAGGAAGTACTTGTCGCTGAGCGGGTACGGATGCAGGTAGTGGGGGCGATAGCGGCCGGCCAGATGGTCAACCACGAGGGGCTCGACCTTCTTGCCCCGGGCGCTGGCGCCGACCAGTTGCACTGCGCCGTCAGCCTCGTGACGTCCCAGGGACGTATCGAACAGGACCAGCGGTCCGGACCGCCGCGTCCCGTGGTGCCCGCTGACGATGCCCACGAACTTCGTGTTGCTGGCCGGAACCGCACGGGCATAGAACAGCGAGTTGGGCCAGTACGAGTTGCTGCCGTAGTAGGCCTTCTGGTCCGTCCCGTCGGGGTTCATGTGCATCAGCACGCGGCTGAAGTAGTGGGCCGAGTCCGTGTACTCCCACCGGAGATAGAGCACGCGTCCGTTGTTGAGCATGGCCGGATACCAGTCGCCGTCCTGCTCGAAGCACAGGCGCCGCACGTTCTTGCCGTCGGCGTCCATGATGTGCAGGTTGGCCACGTGGTCTCGCCCGCCGACGCAGGGCACGCCCGTGTACCCGGTGGTCGAGTTGAAGATGATCTTCCCGCTGGGCAGGTAGACCGGGTCGTAGCTGTCAACGTCCTTGCCCATGTCCGGCGAGACCTGGCGCAGGCCGCTGCCGTCGGCCTTGATCTCGAAGACGCCCCAGGTTCCGTTGGCGCAGATCGACGAGAAGAGGATCTTGTCGGCGGCGAAACTCAGGTCCGTCTCGCCGACGTACTTCCCGCCGTCGGGCTGGTACAGCGTGGTGATCTTCCCGTTGTCCAGCGGCGAGAGGACGGCGATATCGTTGGTGTAGCCGGTCTTCTTCATGCTCGTGTTGCCCTGCCAGTTGGCCGGCAAGGCGGCGCCCTTCCGGCGGATGATCAGGAGCTTGTCGAAGTCCAGCAGGGGGTTGGCCAGCAGCGCCTCGCGACGCAGGGCCTCGTACTCTTCCTTGGCCTGGCCGGCCTTGACCTTCGGCTCGAGTTCGTCCAGCTTGGCCAGGAACGCCTTGCCCTTGGGATACCGCGACCCGAACGTCGCGATCAGGTCCTTGATCGCCAGCCGCAGCGTCTCGGGCGTTCCCCGCCCGCCGGGGCTCGACGAAGGGCGCCTCCCCCGGCTGCCGCCGCCGCTCGATCCGCCGCTGTGCGTGACCTTGGCGATCGCCTTGCCCGCGAGCTTGCTCTTGGCTGAAGCGCTCACCGACAGCGTCGTAGCGCCGCTGCCCGGCCTGGCCACGTCGGTCGACCAGACCACTTTGCGCTTGGCGTCCAGGATCATCACGCGGCAGCCGTGGAGTCGGCTCTCGTACCCGTCGCGGTTCCAGATCGCCACCTTCTCGATGGGGACGGCCTTGCCCAGGTCCACCTCCCATGCCGGGTCGCTCATCCCGTTGACCGTGTGCGTGATGGACCCCTTGCCCCAGTCACCATTGGTATTGCCGTCCACCGCCCGGCTGGCGCTGCCCCCGTGGCCCGTGCTGGTCTGAACGGTCTTCTTCTTCAGCGCAACGTTCTTCCCGCCGCTGAAGACCTGCACCTCCGCCAGCGACAGCGTCTTGCCGCTGCCCGGAATCGTCACGTGAACATACCTGCCCGCCACGCCCGCCGCCGAAGCCGCCTGCGCGACGCAAAGACACACCACCATCGCGGCCGCCGAGTTCATCCTGCTCGCCATCATCCAGTCCTTTCGATCCAACGTCTCTCTTCGTCGTTCATTGTTCGTTGTTCGTCGTCAAATGCATTCACAGCAACCACACAGTATACCACCAATTCGCCGTCGATGCACGCCGGCAAGGCACCTGATGCCCCTCCCCGCGCCGTGGACAAACGCCCACGGGCTGAGTCTGCGGGCGTTTGCCTGTTTCGGCGGCGGCCCGCGGCGGCGACGGGGGAATCATAGAGAAGACGGGATGGTCGTATTGTTTGTGGTGGGGGCTAACGTATTGGCTCAGTGGTGCGGCTTGTCCGCGTTCGCTGGATCGCCTTGTTCGGCTTACTTCTCTGTCCTTTTGCGGGTGGTTTCAATGGTAGATTCAGCCACGCCAGGCCGATATGGCGTTTCATGTGGCTGGTACTGTTCCCTCCCGGCGCATCATAAAACACGGCCAGACGGTTGCCGACCTGAACCACTGACGGCAGACCGATGCACTTCTTTGACCAGGTACAGTTCTGGCCATCGAGAACGATCGCTTTGTTCCTGGGATCCCACTGGTTGAGATCCTTGCTCCAATAGACCCATATGGCGTCGGTGTACTCGCCGCGGTCAATGCCGATGTGGTTCGTGAAGAGGAACCAGGTCTTATTGGTTTTCTCATAATGGAACGTCGAGTTTTCGATCTGCTCTTCGAGGGGAACAATTGGTTTGGGATCGACAGTCCACGCCCCATCGAGGTCCCTGGTCCGGGCAATCCCCAATGTCCTCTTGATTCCGCCCTGACGCGTTGAGGCGCTGAAGAACTGAAGATACTCGTTGCCATGTTTGATCACCTGGCCGGGACTGGCGGTGGCGGAATAGTAGGTGCCTGGCTTAGGGCTGAAAGGAACGACCGCCTTCTGTTTGATCCATGGGCCGGACGGACTCTTCCCTTTCGCCTTCAGTGTGAGATACGGGAATGCGGGAATTAAGTTCGGCGGCGGGGTTACGTTGGGCGTTCCGAGGTAGAACATGTGCCACTGCGTGCCGTCGTGATAGGTCACGCCATAGCAGGCGCCCTTCGAGTCACCTTCACCAGACTGACCGAGATCGAGGATGGGTCCCTTCTTGTCCCACCTAACCAGATCCTTACTCACGGCCAGTGAGCAGAGCCATCCTTTAGGTCCGGCCGCGTCGTAGTGCATGTGGTAAGTGCCGTCGCCTTCAAACACCCAAACATCACGGGCGCCGAGTATGTCGCATTTGCCCGGTCCGTCGCCGTAGCGAAGTACTATGCCATGGTCTTTTGCGTCCAGTCTCAACGTCGCCGCCGGTCGGCCGTCGCGGTACTTGGGCGATTCCGCAGCCGATACAGTTACCGCTACGAAAAACAGTGCTGTTGCAGTGATCCGTGCCGTCATCCATTCATTCTCCTGCTTGCCCCTATTGTATGCCCGGCGCCAGCGCAAGCCAATAGTGTTGAGGACAAGACGTTCACAGAGGCGCCGTCGGGGCTCTTGCCGGAAGTCAAGCCGGCGCGCCTCGTCGAGCCCCGTGTGGTTTCCGTCCATCCACATCTGAATCTGAGGCGATCGGCCGGCATCTCACAGCACCTCCACGTCGTACTGCCTCTCGATCTCGACTCCGTGCCGGTCGCAGTCGGCACTTCGCCGCGCCGGTGGGCCCTTCACCCCGGGCGGGGGCGGACGTAGAATGGGTCTGGGGGGCGTGGATGTGGAGAGATGTGATGAAGACGCGGGAGATGGTGAATCTTGGCGTGCCGAAGGGGCCGGCGATGAAGGTGGCTCAGCGGGCCGTTGCGGCGGCGGCAAGGAACGAAGGGATGGACCGCAAGGCGCTGCGGGCGATCGTTCGGGCGGTGGCGGAGGATCCGGCGGCGTTTGCTGATGATGCGACGTGGGGCGAGTTGGCTGCGGCACTGACAGTGTCCGCCGCCGCGCGGGCGCGGTTCGAGGCCCGCGAGCAGCCGGCCCCCTGGCAGCAGTGGGGCGAGGGGCTCGACGCCAACGCGGTGAGACAACTGGAGTGTGCGAGCCGGCTGCCCGTGGCTGTTCGCGGGGCGTTGATGCCCGATGCGCACATGGGGTACGGCCTGCCGATCGGCGGCGTGCTGGCGACCGACAACGCGGTGATCCCGTACGCGGTGGGCATGGACATCGCATGTCGGATGAAGATGAGCGTTCTGGACATGCCGGTCTCGGCCCTCACCGGGCAGGAAGGACGGCTGCGGAGCGCCCTGACGCGGGAGACGTGCTTCGGCGTGGGGGAAGGATTCCGCGGGAAGAACCGTCGGAACCACCCGGTGATGGACGAGGACTGGTCGTTTTGCCGGTTCGTGGGCGAGCTTCGCGACAAGGCGTGGACGCAGTTGGGCTCCAGCGGGAGCGGGAACCACTTCGCCGAGTTCGGCACGCTGACGCTGGAGGCCGACGATCTGGGCCTGGCCGCCGGCCAGTACCTCGCGCTGCTCAGCCACAGCGGGTCGCGAGGGGCCGGAGGGAGCATTGCGCAGCACTACAGCAAGCTGGCGATGGACCTGCACCCGGAGTTGCCTCGCGAACTGATGCACCTGGCGTGGCTGGACCTCGACAGCGAGGCCGGGCAGGAGTACTGGGAAGCGATGACGCTGATGGGGCGTTACGCCGCGGCCAACCATCAGTTGATCCACCGCTACATCGCTCGCCACCTGCGGGCCGACGTCCTGCTGGACATCGAGAACCACCACAATTTCGCGTGGTGCGAGATGCACGACGGGCGCGAGGTGATCGTCCACCGCAAGGGCGCCACGCCGGCAACAGCGGGTGCGCTGGGCATCATTCCCGGCTCGATGGCGACGCCCGGGTACGTCGTTCGCGGCAAGGGGTGCGAGGCCGCGTTGAACTCGGCCGCCCACGGCGCGGGGCGACGGATGAGCCGCAAGGCCGCCAAGCAGACGTACACGTGGCACGACGCCAAGGCGTTCCTCGCCCGGCGCGGCGTGACGCTGATGTCGGCCGGGCTGGACGAGGTGCCCATGGCCTATAAGGACATCGAGGAGGTGATGGCCGCCCAGGCGGACCTGGTCGAGACGGTCGCCCGGTTCGACCCGCGGCTGGTCAAGATGGCGCCCGGCGCCTGACGACGAGGTGCGGACCAGACAGGGGCAGGCCCTTCGCGGGCCTTGCGATCACTCGACCTTCATTGACCGCATCGCCTTGCTCTTGAGGGCCTGCGGGCCGTAGTCGGCCAGCAGGGCCCGGTCGGCTGCGGTGTACTTCAGGTCGCCCGCGAGCACCTTGATGTTCGTGTCGATGTCCGTCTTGAGCCGCATGCCGATCACGAGCATGCAGAATCGCTTGTCGTCCAGGACGTAACGGATGGCTGCGGGGGGCAGCTTCTTGATCCGCGCCTTGTCGTAGGTGGGGACGACGTAGGGGGCCCACCCGCCGAGAATGCCCGCGCCGATGACCTTCATGGCCACCAGGGCCATCCCGCGCTTGTGGGCGGCGGCCAGGCACTGGCTGCGCAACTTCAGCATCTTGGCCGAATGGATCTGATTGTGGCCCCGCGGGAGGAAGCCGTAGGAGGGCATGAACTGGTCGAACCCGCCGGATTCGATCAGGGCCAGCGCCTTGTCAAAGTAGGAGTGCGCGGAGAATCCGATGAACCGGACGACGCCCTCGTTGCGCAGCTTAACCAGTTCGGCGTGAATCTTCATCGCCTGGGCGACGCTCATCTGCTCGAGCCCGGGCGTGCCGTGGATCTGGATCAGGTCGAGGTAATCGGTCTGCAGTTCCTTCAGCACCTTGGCGACGGCAGGGCGGACGTGCCTGACGACGGTCGTCTCGACCTTCGATGCCAGCCAGACGTTGTCGCGGATGTCCTTCAGGGCCCGGCCGAGGATGGGCTGGCTCTCCATGTAGTTGCCTGCCGTGTCGAAGTACCGCACGCCGCGGTCGTAGGCGTAGCGGACCAGCTTGATGCGGTCGTCGAACGACAGCGGATTGCCCCACGCCTTCGGCAGGCCCGCGCCGCCGTAGCCGAGAATGGGCAGCTTCACGCCCGTCTTGCCGAACGTGCGTATGGGAATCGTGTCGCGGAGCTTGAGCGTCTTGTCCTTCGGCGCCGCGGCGGCCGTGCCGGCAGCCAGTCCGGCCACCGCGGCGGTGGCCGCCGCACGCTTCAGAAGCTCGCGCCGAGGAAGTTGACCTGTGTTCTCGGGCATTCGGCTACTCCTTGCTGCGGCAAGCCCACGCGTCGTCAACACATCACCAGTATCGCCCCGTCGCGGCAGGCGTGTCAACGGCCGGGTGGCGTGGTTTGACACGAAGCGGCAACCACGTTAGGATCTCTCTCCGAGGAAGGAGACGCGCCGTATGATATGCCGCACGATTCGTATCTGGGGCCTGGTTCTCGCTGTCTCAATCGCACCCACCTTCGGGGCCGAACTGCCTACCGCCAAGCCCTCCCGGGCCGGCATGTCGGCGAAGAAGCTCGCCGAGGTCGACGCCGCCGTCGAGAAGCTGATCGCCGAGAAGAAGCTCGCCGGCACGGTCGTGATGATCGCGCGACACGGCAAGGTCGTGATGCACAAGTCGTACGGCCTGATGGATATCGAAGCCCGCAAGCCGATGCGCAACGACACGATTATGCGGATCTACTCGATGTCGAAGGCCATCACGTCGGCCGCCGCGCTGATGCTCCACGACGACGGGAAGCTGGACCTCGACGCCCCGGTGGGCAAGGTCATTCCCGAGCTGAACGGGCTGAAGGTCTATCGGAAGGAGGGCCACGTCGCGCCGAAGCGTGAGATGACGACCCGGGACCTGCTGCGGCATACCTCCGGGCTGACGTACGGGTTTTTCGGCAATACGCCGGTCGACGCGATGTATCGAAAGGCGAACGTCCTGGACCGCAACGCGAGCCTCGCTGTGATGTGCGGGAAGCTGGGCAAGGTCCCGCTGGCTTACGAGCCGGGCGCGGACTGGCGATACAGCGTCTCGACAGACGTCCTGGGGCGCGTGGTCGAGGTCGTCTCGGGCAAGCGCCTGGATGCCTTCTTCGCCGAACGGATCTTCAAGCCGCTGGACATGACCGACACCGGCTTCTCCGTGCCCGACGCCAAACTCGCCCGGTTCGCCGCCAACTACACGAGCAACCGCAAGGGCAAGCTCACGCTTCGGGACGCCCCCGCGCGAAGCCGCTACCGCAAGCGGCCCGCTCACCTGTCCGGCGGCGGGGGGCTGGTCTCGACCACGCGCGACTACATGCGATTCTGCGTGATGATCACCAACGGCGGAACGTTCGAGGGCAAGCGTCTGCTCAAAGCCGATACCGTCAAGCTGATGACGACGAATCAACTGCCCAAGGGCATCGGGTGGATAAGGCTAGGCTTCCATCGCATCGGCGTGGGATTCGGACTGGGCCTGTCGGTTCGCGTCAAGACCAGCTTCATTGAGAGGGCGTCCAAGGTTGGCGAATGCGGGTGGGGCGGTGCAGCCAGCACGCACTTCTGGCTTTCCCCCGCTGACGGGCTGGCCGTGGTCACCATGGAACAGACCATGCCCTTCTCCCCCCTGGTGGAACTCGCCATCAAGGGCATTGTATACGATGCGATCGAGAAGTGAGCGCAGGGAGGGTATGAGCATGACCTCAACGGGAAAGGACAGATCTATGACGGCAATGTGGAAGGCGAGACGGCATGGCGTGCGACGGGCCGTTCTCTGTGTGATGGCGGGGCTGATGGCGTTCGGCGTGTGCGGCGCGGGGGCGGGGCTTGCTGCCGAGATCAAGCTGGTCGCGTCGCCCGAGGCCGACTGGCCCCAGTGGCGCGGGCCGCGACGCGACGCGGTCAGCGGCGAGACGGGCCTGCTGGACGCCTGGCCGGAGGACGGGCCCAAACTGCTCTGGAAGACGACGGGAATGGGCAACGGCTGGTGCTCGCCGATCGTCGTGGGCGAGACGCTCTACATCGTCGGCGACGTCGGCCAGCGGCTGATGATCTTCGCACTCGGGCATGATGGCAAGGTCAAGTGGAGCGTGCCGAACGGCAAGGCGTGGAAGCGCCCGTTCCCGGGCGGGCGGGGCTCGTGCGCTTACAGCGAGGGCATGATCTACCAGATGAACGGGCACGGACAGGTCATCTGCCTGGCCGCCAGGACCGGCAAGAAGGTCTGGTCCGTCGACGTGCTGAAGCGCTTCGGCGCGAAGGTGCCCCGTTTCGGCGCCGCCGAGTGCCTGCTGATCGACGGCGACAACGTGATCGTCACCCCCGCGGGGTCCAAGGCGACGGTCGCGGCGCTGAACAAGAAGACGGGCGATACCGTCTGGGCGGGCAAGGCGTCGCCCGAGGCCGCCGAGGGCGTGGGCTACTCGGCCCCGATCCTCGTGTCGGTCGGCGGGCGAAAGCTGATCCTGGCCACCACCTCCTTCCGGACATTCGCTGCCGACGCCAAGACCGGCAAGATCCTCTGGACGGTCGGGCTGACGCTGACGAAGAACGCGTGCAGCACGGTGCCGGTGCTCTGCGGCGACTCCCTGTTCGTGCCCAACACCAGCGTCGACAACCAGTCCTCGCACATGCTCCGCATCAGCGACTCGGGCACGAAGGCCGAGAAGATCTGGACCCTGCCCATCCGCAACCTCAGTGCCAGCGGAATCTACGCCGACGGCAACCTGTACGTCTCCGGCGCGCGGAAGATGCAGGGCTACTTCTGCCTGAACCCCAAGACGGGCAAGACCACCGCCTCCCTGCCCAAACCGACCGGCGCCGCGGGCATCTGGGCCGACGGGAAGCTGTATCTGCTGTCCGAGTTGGGCCCGGTCCTGATGCTCAAGCCCACCGCTGACGGCTTCAAGACGCTCGGCCGGTTCCCGCTGGCCGCCACGGTCAAACGCAAGGACGCCTGGGCCCACCCGGTGCTCTGCAACGGACGCCTCTACATCCGCTACCACGACACGCTGTTCTGCTACGACGTGAAAGGATAGTGCTCTGTCCGGGCAAGAGTGTCGAGTGCCGAGAGAGGAGAAAGTAGAGAGTAGACCGCAGGAGACGCCTCTGCCCTCAACACGGTCTGACGGTGTTCGGGCGTTCTTGTCGTTTGCTCTACTTTCACCTTTCTCCTCTCTCCTGCTCTGTAGTCTGTCCCGATCCCGATGTACATCGGGATCGGGACAGACTACTAGGTGGCACCGGGCAGGGCGCGCCGGCAGGGTGCGGCGGGCTGCGGCGCAGTCGTAACCACGCATTCTCGACTGGAGACAACGTGGGTGCCGCTTCGGTCTTCGTCCTGCGGACTGCGTCCTGACAAGCCGCGTCAAGCCACGGCACCCGCGCTCGATCGTCTACCCCTGCCCCGCACGGTCCTCCGCGGCGCGTGGGACCGCGGCACCCGGCCTTGGATCGTCACGTGGCCTGCTGCCCCACTCCATCCACCGTCCGGCTGGATAGGGTTACCTTGTGTCGGTTCCGCTGGGCGGCCAGGCGCTTGCGGAGGTCGGCTAGGATAGCTTTGTGGGCGGGGTCGGAAGCGAGGTTCTTCATCTCGCCCGGGTCGGTCTTCAGGTCGATCAGCATCTCGCGGTCGGCGCCCTTGTCGTGGAGGGAGTACTTGTATCGCCCGTTGTGGAGCATCACGCCGATCTCGTTCTCGACGATGAGGTCCTCGCGCCACGGGATCTGCGTTTTGGCGGTATGGGGCTTTTGACCCTCGGCGAGTGCTCGGACGCTGAGCCCGGGCAGGTCGGCCGGCGGGCGGATGCCCGCGTAGTCGCACAGCGTGGGGATCATGTCAATACCGCTGGAGACCAGGTGGGTACGGTCGACGCCGACGGTGGTGCGGCCTTTCTGGCTGACGATCATGGGCACGCGAGAGGCTTCCTCGTAGAAGACGGTTTTGTGCTCCATGCGGTGTGCGGAGTCCATGTCGCCGTGGTCGCTGGTGAAGAGGATGACGGTGTCCTTCTCGGCGCCGGCTTTCCGCAGGGCGGCCAGCACCTTGCCGATCTGCCTATCGACCCGCTCGGTCAGGCGACAGTACGCCCATCGGTGGATGCGCCACTTGTCGGCGCCCCAGTTGGTGCGGGCGTTGATGCGGAACGGTCGCAGCTTCAGCAGGTGGGTAATCGCCTCGGACTCGCCTTCCGGCGGCTCGAAGTTCTCCGGCAGGGGGGGGCACTTGGCGACGAAGTCTTTCCGCGACATCCCGTTCGGCGGGGTCATCGCCTCGATCATCGGCTTGGGGGTCCGTTTGCCCAGACCGCTGCCGGGATTGTGATCGCGGATCGCCATGTAGCAGATGTCGTGCGGGTTGATGAACGAGGCAAACAGCAGCCACGGCTTGTCGTGCTTGCGGGAGACGAACGTGGCGCACGCGTCGGCCAGGCCGTCACGCTGGTCCCGCGAGATCATCTCAAAGCCGAGTTTGGTCACGTCGCGCATCGGGCCCGGCAGGTGGACCTTCCCGCCGTAAGCCGTCTCGTAGCCGGCCTTGCGGAACAGCCAGCCCATCGAGCGGGAGGGCATCTCCGTGAGATTGGCCGCCGGCCTCGTCCCGTTGTGACGCACGCCGATCGCCGACGGGTACAGCCCCGTCAGCATGCTGAACCGCGCCGGAAGGCAGACGGGATTGGCCGCGTACGCCAGTTCGAACCGCATGCCCGTCGCGGCAATGCTGTCCATCGCGGGCGTCTTGAGCCAGCGATTACCCGCGCAACTGAGCATCGTCGCCGACTGCTGATCGGTGACGATGACCAGCAGGTTGGGCTTGGCCTTGGCGGGGACCTCGCGGGCCCAGGCCTTCCTGCCGCCCAGACTCGCCCCCAGGCCCGCAGCGCCCAGCCCGCCCAGGAAGTCACGTCGCGAAAGGGTCTTTCGCTGCAACTGCTGTAACGATTGTGACATCGGCACTCTCCATCGCCCGGCCAGATCCGGCCGGTCATTTGTATTGGCCCCGAGCATACAGCGGCGTCCCCCGCGCTGCAACGCCTCCCTTGTGCTCAGGAGGACCCCCTGGCACGCACGAGGCCGCGGCCTAAGCGACGATCTCCCGGGCGAGGGGGTAAGGGGTGGTTTCGGACATGGCAAGCGGCTACGGGGCGGCTAGGGGGCTTGGCCGCGGTACGACGGCGGGCCTCGCACCGACCGACGCCTGGAGCGATGACATTCTGACGTTCTGCAGAACGTCAGAATCTCGCGCCAAACCGTTGCCCCGGATGGTCCGGTCGGTGGTTTTGCGCTACAAAGCGGTCCCGCGGGCCGCTATGATCCGCAGGCATGAGTGTGATCGGGCACGGTATCGACATGGTCGACTGCGACCGCCTGGGGCGGTCTGTGGCGCGGCATGGGAAGCGATTCCTTGAACGGGTGTTCACCCCGGCGGAGTTGGAGTACTGCCAGGTCCGCAAGCGGTGCATGGAGCACCTGGCCGGGCGGTTTGCGGTCAAGGAGGCGGTGATGAAGGTGCTTGGCACGGGGTGGCGGGGCGGGATCGCCTGGACGGACATCGAGGTGGCCAACGATCCGCTGGGCAGGCCCGAGGTGCACCTGGGCGGGCAGTGCCGCAAGCTGGCCGACGAGATGGGCATCGAGAAGATCCTGATCTCGATCACCCACACCGACAGCCAGGCCGTCGCGTCGGCCATCGCGTGCGGTGAGAGATGACGGGTCGTGGGGGCCGTGCGAGGCCGGAAGTAACGATGAACGGATAAGTTGGCGGACGAGAGTTGTCCAGACCGGTAACCATCTTCATGTCGGCGGCCGAGGCCAGCGGCGACGAGCACGCGGCCAGGCTGATTCGATCCCTGCGCGCCCGGCTGGGTGACGACACGCGTTTCGTGGGAGCGGCCGGCCCGCAGATGGCTGCCGCCGGCTGCGAGGTCCTCGCCGACCTTACGGTCCACGCCAGCATGCTGCTGGGCCCGCTGCTCCGCCTGCCGTACTGGCTGCGAACGATCAGCCGCCTGAAGAAGCAGGTCCGCCAGATCAAGCCGGACGTGCATATCCCCGTGGACTCGCCGGCGCTGAACTGGCACCTGGCCAAGGGGGCCCGCAAGGCCGGCGCGATGGTCGTGTACTACATCGCCCCGCAGGTCTGGGCCTGGGCGCCGTGGCGGGTCAAGAAGCTCGCGCGCCTGACCGATCACGTGGCGTGCATCCTGCCGTTCGAGCAGCGGTACTTCCGCGACCGCGGCGTGGCGGCGACGTTCGTGGGCCATCCGCTGCTGGAGGCCCTGCCTCCGCGCAGTGAGCCGTTGAGCGACCTGGCCGGTGCGTGGGCGCACGGCGAGTGGAAGATCGCCATGCTCGCCGGCAGCCGCAGCGGCGAGATCAAGGCCAACTCCAAGGCCCTCATGAGATCGGCCAAGCTCATCAGGCGCCACTGGCCTGCTGCGCGGTGCCTGCTGGCCGCCCGCAACCAGACCGACGCCGAGACGATCCTGGCCGCGTGTAAGGGCAAGCTGGCGCGGAATGCGGAGATCGTGATCGGCCAGACCGCCGAGGTCTTCGCCGAAGCCCATTTCGCTATCGCCAAGAGCGGCACGAATACGCTGCAGGCCGCCCACTTCGGCGTACCGTTCGTCACCTTCTACCGCGCCGGCCGCCTGAAATACCACCTGTTGGGACGCTGGCTGATCAAGACGCCGCACCTGTGCCTGGCCAATATCCTCGCCGGGCGCCGAATCGTGCCCGAACTGATGCCCTGGTACGGCAGCGAGAGGGAACTGTCGTCGATGGTCATCGACACGATGAGCGACCTGGGGTTCCTCTTCGAAGCCCGTCAGGGGCTGCTTGAGGTCGACGATTCGCTTCACGGTCCGGGCGGCCTGAGCGCGTCGGACAACACCGCCAACCTGGTCGCCGACCTGCTGGACCGCCGCAGCAGGGGCGGGTAGGCCCGAAGGGCCGACCGATCTTGGCCGGGCCCGGAAGGGCCCGGTAGTGGTTGCAGTCGACTCATTTAGCCCCGACGGGGCGACAGAGATCATCTGAACGGATCGCCGTATCTGGAATCGTTCTGCCCGCCCTTCGGGCCTGCGTATGCCCACGGACCTTATGTGGATTGCCGGATAGAGGATCGTCGAGTGGCGCGCGGAGGCGACGATGGGATTAACGCGAGTCTTCCTGCCGCGACGTGGTGCGGCGGGGCGTCGGCTACATCCGCGGGACGGCCGGGGCGGTTGACGGGGCGGTGGTGGGGGCCCCGCCGGGCAGCTTGCCTTGCTTGATCAGCAGGGCTTTGCGGGCGAGGATCTTCCGCGCCCGATCGTCGGGCGTCATCTTCTGCAGTGCCGCTCGCTCGGCCGGGGTGAAGCTCTCGACGACCACCGCGAGCCACTTGGCCCGCTGCCGATACGCGTCGCGCCGCTCGGCGGTCATCTTGAACAGCTTTTCGTAGTGCGTCAGGATCTTCTCCTGCTCGGCTTCGCTCTTGTGCAGGAACGCCAGGAAACTCTTCCTGAACCGTCCCCGCTGGTCGGGCGTGAGGCTTTCCCACTCCTGCCGGTTATGCTTCAGGGCGGCAACGAGCGACCCGCCGGGGGTGATCCGGTGGAGCTTCATCTTGAGGCGCAGTTGTCGTGCGATGGACCCGGCGGGGGGCCTGGTCAGGCCCGAACCGTCAGCGTCATCCGCCAACGCCACCGCGGAGGCCAGCAAGACCGCGGCGGCAAGAGTCGTTATGTGTAGTGTGCGATGCGACATTGTTCACGTTCCGAGTGAGGCCTCTTCCAATTCCAGTCGTTCGATAGCCTCGAGGGTCTCGTAGTTCTCCAGTACGTCCAGGTCGCGGACCATGTCCAGATGCTCGATGATCGCCTGCTCGACATCGTCAGGGTGACTGACCGGGGTCTTTTCGACAATCTCACGGCCGTTGGGGCTCGGCGTCGTCCGATCGCCGCTTCCGGCGATCAGGGCCACCAGGATAATCGCCGCCGCCGCAGCCGCTCCGGAAAGCGGAACCAGCAGGCGGAAGACCAACTTCCGTCCGCGGAGGCGATAGTTGACGCCGGCCAGGATGCGGTCAGTCAGGCCCGCCGGCGGGGCAGGCACGTCGACGGTTTCCAGTGCCCGGTCGATCGCCTGGAGGCGATCCCACTGAGCAGCCCAGACCGCGTCGGTGCGGATCAGTTCTTCGACGGCCGTGGCGCGGTCGGCGTCAAGCTCGCCATCGGCGTGGGCCGAGAGGTCCGCGAAGTCCGGGGTGTTCTCGAACCGCACGCCGCGCAGGATCCGATCGTCCAGGTCGCTCGGCGGGGCCGGCACGTCGTAGACATCCAGGAGACGATCGACGGCCTCGAGGCGATCACGCTCGCCGGCCCACGCGGGGTCGGTGCGGATCAGGTTCTCAACGGCGCGGGCGCGGTCGGCGGAAAGCTGACCGTCCAGGTAGGCCGTCAGGTCCTCGAAGTCGGATTGTCCCAGATTCTTGTACATGATTTTCGAGTATCTAACTCACCGTCCATGGCGAAGTGTCGTCTTGGAGCCCATTTTTTTCGTCCGCCGGTTGGCCGGCTCGGTCAGGCCCTGTCTGCGACTGGCACTTCAGGTCCTTCAGTCCGCGGCAGGTCTCAATTCCCGCCACTACAGCATAGAACCCTCATCGGCAGGGAAAAGAGTCGCGCTTTTTACTTTTTTCTCGTTCTCAGGGGCGAACGTATGATTCGAGAGACCGCCTGAGATTCCGTCTGGCCCGGCTCAGAAGGCTCTTGACCGCCATCGCCGAGACATCGAGCACCTGGGCGACGTCTTCGTAACTCTTGCCTTCATACTTGTTAAGGATGATGGCAATCTTCTGGTTCTCGGGCAGTGCGTCGATGGCCGCCGCCACGCGGCTGCGCAACTCGGCCGCGTCGAGGCCCTGGCGCGGATTGCTGCCGTCGCGGCTGTCCGGGATCGACCGGAAGAACGTCTCGCCCTCTTCGCCATCCAGCCCGACCATCTGGCGGGCGTACCCTTTGCGGCGGCGACGCATGGCGTTGAAGCACAGGTTGGCCACGATGCGGTACAGCCACGTGCTGAACTTCGCCGCCGGCTGATACCGGGCGGCCGTCCGGTGGATGCGGAGGAACACCTCCTGCGTCAGGTCCTCCACCTGCGACGGATTGCCCAGGAACCGATAGATCAGCCCGTGGACCTTGCCCGAGTTGCGGGCGACCAGCTCGGTGAAGGCCTCTTCCTCGCCGTCGCGGAAGCGGAGCATGAGTTGGACGTCGTAGTCTTCGCGCTGCCATCGCGTGGTTCCGTCGGCGTCGACGGCGGGTTTGCGGCGGTTTGTCTTCTTCTTTGCTGCGATGTCGGCTTACCTTGCGGGAGTGTCCCGGCTCTCGTCGCCGCGGGCCCGGCGGCGCAGTTGCCCGCAGGCGGCGTCTGTCTGCAGGCCCCGTGAACGACGAACCGTCGCATTGATGCCTCGAGCGGCGAGCCTCGCGGCGAATGCGTCGGTTGCGGCCTTCGTCGGTCGCCCGTACGGCAGGGAAGGTACAGGATTGTATCGTATCAGGTTGACGTTGCAACGCAAAGGCCCGGCGATCCGGGCCAGCGCATCGGCGCAGAGCACCGAGTCGTTCACGCCGGCCAGGAGAGAGTACTCGAGCGTCACTTCGCGCTTGCGGCTCTGATAGAACGCTTCGGCCGCCGCGAGCACTTCGGCCAGCGGGTAGCGTCTGGCCGCCGGGATCAACTCCCCGCGGATTGCGTCGTTCGGCGCGTGCAGGGAGATCGCCAGCGTGATCGGCAGGTCCTCCCGCGCGAGCTTGCGAATCTGGTCCGGCAGGCCGACGGTAGAGACCGTGACCCTGCGGGCCGACAGGCCCAGGCGCTTCGGGTCGATCATCGCCCGGACCGCCGCGACCGTCGCGTCGTAGTTGGCCAGCGGCTCGCCCATGCCCATGAACACCACGTTGGTCACCTTCCGCCCGGCGGCGACCTGGAGGTGAAGCACCTGCTCGATAATCTCGCCCGCCGTCAGGTTCCTCACCAGCCCGTCGAGGCCCGATGCGCAGAACGCACAGCCCATCGCGCAGCCGACCTGTGTCGAGACGCAGGCTGTGGCCCGCCGGGCGGTGGGAATCAGGACCGTCTCGATACGCTGGGCGTCGTGGAGTTCGATCAGCAGCTTGAGGCAGCCGTCGTCGCTTTCGGAGCGGGCCGCGACGCGGGAGGTCAGGACGGGCACCAGCCGGGCCACCGCGGCGGGGATGTTGCTCATCTCGGCCGGATCGACCACGCCCTTCTTGTAGACCCAGTCGGCCAACTGGTCTGCGCGATAGGCCTGCTGACCGGCGTCGGCAAGCAGGCGGCGCAGCTCGTCACTCGTCATATCGAGCATCGACCGGATCATCGGCGGGCGGTCTCCTCGATCAGGCGGGCCAGGCCCCCGTCGGCGGCGAAGGCCTCGAAGGCCCCCATGTCGGCGACGATCTGGTGACTGTAGGCGCGAATGACCCAGTTGGCGGCCAGCGGCGTGATGGTCACCACCGTCGCTCCGCCGCGCCAGGCCTCGTACATCTCGATGGCCGTCCCCATCGAGGCCGACGGCACGTAGGCGATCAGCAGGTCGCAGTCGGCGGCCCGAGCGATTCCGTCGGCCAGCGTGTGGCGGATTTCGGGCAGGTCGTAGGTGATGCTGTTGGGGTGCTCGCTGTAGTGGCAGTAGACGGTCGCGCCGGGCAGATGGCGGGCGAGCGTCTGCTTGATCGGCTCGCGCCAGTCCTGGCGGGTGATCGTCGCCTCGACGAGCGACCCCTGGATAATGCCGGCCAGGAAGACGTTCATCGTCGTGGTACTCCGGTACTCATGATCGTCGCCCCGACGGGCGAGCCCTGAATGATGCCGGTCCAAAAAACGTTCATTGTGGGTCGTCTCTCATAGTGTGGATCGTCCCCTCCGGTCTGTTGTGGATATGATACACGCTCCCCGTTGGGATTTCCCGTCAATTCGCGTCGCGGTGCCACGGTCCTACGCGCAGCGGAGGGCCGTGTTTGCGCACGGTTCTGATTCGGCACGGCCCTCCGCTGTGCGTAGGACCATGGCGCCGGACCGTTACTGTCGCTGGATGGGAATCGTGGCGCGCCGAATCGGCGGGCGGGTGGGGCGCTCGGTCACGGTGATCGTCGTCGCCGCCGACCGGATGGCGCCGCCCCAGTCGCCGGCCGTCCCGTTGTCGCGGGGCACGGCGAAGGCGACCTGCACGTTGTGCCTGCCCGGCTTGAGCGGCACCTGAACGCGCACGCCGTACGGCGAGGCCCCGGCCAGGCCGATCAACTTCATCCGCCCCGGGGCCAGCGTGATCACGTAGGAGTGTCCCGCGCGCGTGCGTATGCGGACGTTCTTGTACGGGTCGCCCTGGACCCGCGCGCCGTTGTCGTCGACGGCCTCGACCTGGATCGGCTTGTTCGAGGGCCCGGTGTCCACGCGGATCGGCTTGGCGCCGGTGTTTCGCAGGGCCACCAGCATGCTCAGATAGACCTTGCCGCCCTGGCAGTAGTACTGTCCCGCCGTGCCCCGGCCGTAGGCGGCCGAGGGCATGAGGGCGACCTGCAGGCCGGCGGCGTCGGCCTTGCCCCAGGGCCAGGCGTCGACGTTGGCGATCTTTCGGACGCGGCCGACGATGGCGGGGCTGGCGAGTTGGTAGTGGGGAGGCATGGGGGCGAAGTAGTATTCCTTCCGTCCGGCGAGTTTCTTCAGCAGGAGCACATACGACGTGCCTACCTTCAACTGGACGCCGAAGCGGCGGCGGCTGGAGATGCGGGGCACAAGGACAGGCTTTCCGGGCCCGGCGGGGGGGACAGCCGGTTTGGCCTGGGGCTTCTTGGGGGGCGACGAGATCGTCAGGACGGTGAGGGTTTTGCGACCCTTGTTGCTCTTGTCGGCGTCGAGGATGATGTCCGTTACCTGCAGCGTCGCCGATCGCATCCAGCGTTTTGTGGCGGTCTTCATGCCGGGCAGCGTGACGGTCATCTCCTTCGCATCACCGCCGGCGGTCACCTTGCCCACGATCACCAGGTCGCTGTTGAGCACGGTCGGCTCGAGGGGGATCATCGCCATCAGTCCCCAGGCCGGCGCCGTCGCCATCGCCCACACTACCCCCGTCAGAACCACTCTGCTCGTTCCGGTCATCATCTGTTCTCCAAAGGTGTCAACCTATTGTACGGTCCAGGCATCTGACGCTCCAGCGCCCTGTCCGGTTCCCACGCCTTGTCGAACGCCATGCCCGTTCGAAGAGACCCCACAGGCGGAGCCTGTGGGCGTTTACCTGGTGTGCTACTCTGAGCGTTTCACGCCATTGGAGTGAGGAGTACCGAGACGCTCAAGCGGATGCCTTGCGGGTCTTTCGTTCGCGCAGGGCGGCGAGGAGCCAGTTCAGGGCGATCAGGCCCACGCCGACGACGAGCAGGATGTCGGCGACGTTGTAGACCCAGGGGTACCCCCAGGCCGAGCAGTCGATGAAGTCGCGGACGTTGCGGGTGATCGGCTCCATGCCCAGCGGAGAGACGCTGCTGCAAAGCCTGTCGTACAGGTTGCCCAGCGCTCCGGCCAAAATGAACGCCATCGCCAGGTGGATCGACCAGGCGCGGCGGTCGGAGGTGGCGAAGAACCACCCGACCAGTCCGACGGTCAGGGCCGTGGCGGCCAGGACGGCCCAGGGGGGCATGGCCCAGCCGAAGACCACGCCGGGGTTCGTCGAGAGGGTCAGTTGGATTCCGCAACACAGCGGGCGCTGAAAGCCGTGAAGGACCTGGCGGGTGGTCAGGGGGCTGTCGGCCAGTTCGGCCACCGTGCGGCGGGCCTCGGCGCGAGCGACCAGTGCCGGATCGGTCAGCAGCGCGTCAAAGACGACATGCTTGCTGATCAGGTCGGCGGCCAGCCCCGTAACTGTCAGCGTGATGAACAGGGCCACTGCCGCCGTGCTGCGGATGGCAGGGGCGATCGTCTTCGGCCCGCTTGACGCGTTGGGGTCGGTCAAAGCCCGAAGTCCTCGTCGTCATCATCCTCGCCGGGTCGGACGAGGCCCTGTTCGACCTTCCGGGCGTATTCGATGGCGTACTTGGCCCAGGGCTTGGCTCGCAGGCGGGGCATGCCGATGGGCCTGCCCGTACCCATGCACACGCCGTATGTGCCGTTGGCGATCCGCAGCAGCGCTTCGTCGATCTCCATGAGCATCTGGCGCTCGCTCTCGAGCAGGCCCAGCGAGAACTCGTGCTCGTAGTTGTCCGTGCCCAGGTCGGCAGGGTGGGTGGGCATGTTTGACAGGTCGCCCGATCCGTTTCGGCCCGAGCCGAGCGTTTCGGCCTCCAGGCCGTTCATGTCGCCAATCATGTCGCGACGCTTGTCCAGCAGCATGCGGCGGAACTTGGCCAGCGTGCTCTTGGCCAACTTGCTCTTGGCGATCTTCTTCTTCTTCTTGGCCGGCTTGGGCGGGTCGACCTTCGCAGCGGCCTTCTTGACCGTCTTCTTCTTCGCGACCTTCTTGACGACCTTCTTTGCGGCCTTCTTCGGTGTCTTCTTGACGGCCTTCTTAGTCGTCTTCTTTGCGACCTTCTTTGCGGTCTTCTTCGGAGCCGTCTTCCTGGCGGCCTTCTTCGCCGCGGTCTTCTTCGCCGCCTTCTTCACCGTCTTCTTGGCCTTCTTTTTCGAGGCCGAACCGGTCTTCTTCGAACTTACCTTCTTGGCCACTGCACTCGTCCTCACGCGGAATATCACGGCGATGCGTCTCGTAACGCATCATCTCAATGTATCTACAGAACGGCGGAATATAGTCGCGAGATCACGGCCTGTCAACCCCCTGGGAAGAAGAATCTGTCGCACGCCACGCTGTCCCGCGTCGCGGCTCCCGGGGGCGGTCGGCCCGCGGTTCGGCCCGCGGGCTTGACACGGCGCGGGGCGCCTGTACACACGGATTGCGAGGGCTGATCCGAAGGCAAGGACGCAGCGCATGAAGCAGGTTGTGATTACACCGGCGATGGGCAAGAGACTGATCGGCAAGGGCGTCGCGGCCCGGGCCGACGTGCGGGGTGTGCTGGCATCCGGCACGCTGGTGATCGTGGGGGGCACGACCAACGCCTGCGTCGCCCAGGAGGTCCTGGCGACCTTCGGGCAGGGCGAATCGTTCTCGCCCAGGGGCTTTCGTCGCGGCATCGTCCTGCCGCCGGGCTTCGACGCATCGAGCATCCCGGCGCCGACCGAGCAGGACGTCGTGCTCGTCGACGGCGTGTGGCAGGAGGGCAAGTCGGTTTTCGACGTGGCGGGGGACCTTCGCGGCGGCGACATGGTCATCAAGGGCGCCAATGCGATCCACCTGGCCACTCGGCGCGGGGCCGCGCTGATCGGGCATCCCGAGACGGGGACCGCCGGAGCCGTCCTGCCCGCCGTGGTCGGCCGGCGCGTCAAGCTCCTCGTGCCGGCCGGGCTGGAGAAACGCGTCGAGCAAGACGTGGTTACGCTGGCCGAGTTCCTCAACGCCCCCGGCGCGTCGGGGCCCAGGATGCTGCCCCTGCCCGGCGAACTGTTCACCGAACTGGACGCGCTAGCCGCCCTGACCGGCGCCTCGGCGCGTCTGGTGGCCGCCGGCGGGGTCTGCGGGGCCGAAGGGGCCGTCTGGATCGCCCTGACCGGCACCGACCAGCAACTCGCCGACGCCCAGACCCTCGTCAGCAGCGTAGCAGATGAACCGCCCTGCCGGCCCTGAAACAGCCCCGGGAGATCGCGCATCTTGCGATAAAAGTGCTTGACACACCGGGGGGAGTCGTCTATCATTGTACTAATAGCGGTTCCCGTGCCCGAGCCCTGCGCACCTGGCGGTAGTCGGAGGCGGGAGTGTTCGCAGCTCAATGAAGTGAGTAGTAAAGGAGAACTGGTGATGAGCATTCGACGTGTACTGACTGTTTTGCTTGTGGCGGGAGTATTCTGCGCGTGGGCCGGCTCGGCCTCGGCGGGTCCGATCTCGATCGACACGGCCGACGGCGTGGGGGCCGATGCGTATGTCCGCGGCGGGACTCATGCGGACACCGCCTTCGGCGGGGCCAACGACATGGTCGTCAAGTACAACAACAGCGCCAGCTACCGGCGCAAGGCGTACGTGCGTTTTGACCTCTCGTCGCTGGGCTCGCAGGTCCTTTCCGATGCCACGCTTTCACTCGACGTGCAGTTGAATAACAGTGGCGGCGGCAATCCGACCCCCAAGCCGTTCGTGGTGAATCTCCACGGTCTGCCCGACGGACACGCGGGCGAGGGCTGGGGCGAGGGGACCATCACCTGGAACAACGCGCCGGCCAACAACACGGGAAGCAACGGCGTGACGGGCGCCGTTCTGCTCGGTCAGATTAACGTTCCGGCCGAGGCCAACCCCACCGTGACGTTCAGCGACCCGTCGCTGGCGGCCTTCCTCAACGTCGACACGGACGATCAGGCCACGGTGATTCTCTCGCGCACGAGTCTCAACGCCGGCGGGCCCAACCTGGTCTTCGAGCCGAAGGAAAGGGGGGTCCTCAATCCGCCGACGCTCACCGGCCAGGCCGTGGCGCCCAACCTGCTGTCGATCACGACCAACGACGGTAACGGCGCCGACTCTTACGTCAGATTGGGCACCGCGACGACGAATTTCGGCAACGCGGCCAACGTGACGGTCAAGAACAACGGCAGCGGTACGACGACGCGAAAGGGCTACCTCCGGTTCGATCTGTCGTCACTCAGCCAACTGGCGACCAACGTCTCGCTGAACCTGGACGTCGCCACGAACAACCAGGGCGGAAGTAACCCCAACCCGGTCGAACAGGTTGTCAACGTCTACGGGCTTAACGACGCCGAGGCCGGGCAGAACTGGGTGGAGGGCAATGGCGGCACGGACAACGACCCCGTCGGCGAGATCAACTGGAACAACGCCCCGGCCAACGACACAGCCGACAACGACATCGACACCACCAAGGCAACGCTGCTGGGCTCGTTCACCGTCGAAGCCCTCTCGCCGCCCCAGTCGATCGAGTTCACCAGTCTGGACCTGGTCAACTTCATCAACGCCGACACCGACAACTTGGCGACGATCATCCTCCAACGCCAAACGTCCAACGGCAGTTGGAACCTGGCGTTTGCCTCCGGCGATCACGCGACACTGGCGGCGCCGACGCTGGAGATCGCGGCCGTGCCCGAGCCGGCCTCGATGGCACTGCTCCTGCTGTGCCTGCCCGCGATCGCCCGACGCCGCAGGCGCTAGCACGCCGCGAGCGGACATGACGCATCGAGCCCCGGCGGTCCTGGCGGATCGGCGGGGCTCGTCACTTTTCGGGACCTCGCCGGACGGACGAGAAAAAGGGCAATACCGGGTAACGGCCGAGTGACGATAGGGTATAGAATGACAGAGGGGTTTTGCGCAGGATGTGTATGGTGACGGTTCAGTGGCAACCTGAGAACAGGAGACAGAGCATGAGCAGCAGGATGAGAATCATTGCAGCGGTGGCGGTGGTCGGTGTGCTGGCCGGCGTGGCGGCGCCCGGATGGGCCCAGCCCCGCGGGCGGGACTGGTGGTCGGGCGCGAGGTCCTACAGGCGTCCGGCCCCGCCAAGCAGATCGCCCGGTGAGCGGTCTCCGGGCGAGCGGAGTCCCGGGCACCGTCCGGCCCCGCCGAGGCCCCTCGTCATCCAGTTCAAGCACATCAGCGTGCAGTCGTTCATGGAGACGATGGAGCAGTTGGCACAGAACGAGAAGATCCGCGAAGTCCTGAGCAAGGTCCCCCATGCGGTCAACGAAGAGGCCAACGCGGTGACGTTCATCGCCCCGCAGGAGTTGGCCGGGTTCCTGATGACCATCGCCACCGGGCTCGACAGGCCCAGCGAGTTCCACATGCGTCTCCGCGAGATGGAAATGCAGGAACGGATGATGGACCAGCGGCTCAGGGCGATGGAGCGTGGCGCGCCTTCCGGCCCGTGTGGCGGGGCCTGCGGTCGTTCGGGCGGCTGCCCCAAGAGCGCCGGCCGTTCGCCCGGCAAGGGCGGGTCGTGCGGTGGCGGGTGCGGCAAGGCCGCCGGTGGCGCGCCGGGAAGACCGGGCTGCGGCTCCCGAGGCGGGTGTCCCAAAGCGGCCGCCCAGGGCGGGCCCAGACCACCTGCCGGTCCATGCGGTGGAGCCTGCGGGGGCCGGTGCGGCTGCGCCAGGAGTGGCGGCCGTGCGCCGGGCAAGCCCGGCCCGTGTGGTTGCCCGAGCGGCAAGGCCGCCGGTCCGTGCGGCGGGGCCTGTGGCGGCCGGTGCGGCTGCGCCAGGAGTGGCGGCCGTACGCCGGGCAAGCCCGGCCCGTGTGGTTGCCCGAGCGGCAAGGCCGCCGGCGGCGCGCCGAAGCAGCCGGGCTGTTCATCTCGCGGCGGATGTGGCCAGGGCGGCGCCCGGTCCGTGCTGAAGCCGCCGGGCTGTCCGTCTCGCGGCGGGTGTCCGAAGGCAGCCGCCCAAGGCATGCCGGGCAGGCCCGCGGTACCGGCAAGGCCGGCCCCGGGGCCGCAGATCGCTCCGCCCAAGGCCGCGATACTGCTTTCGCCTGACGTAGCGAGGCGGTTGGAGTTGTCCGGCGAGCAGGCTCGCAGGATTCGGGGGATGGTTGGCGAGTATATCGAGAGCATGAAGCACCTGCACGCTCGTGTGGGCAACGCCATGCAGAACGCCCCGCCGGAAAAGCGCCGCGAACTGGCTGCGGACATCCGTCCGAAGGTGCAAGCCGAGACGGCCAAACGCATCAACGCGCTCAACGAGCGCGTGCTGGGCCTGATGGCCGGCGAGCAGCGGGCCGCCGCGATGAGGATTCTCGCCTCGCCTCCGGGGCCGGACAGGTCCAGGTCCCGCGGCGGGCGCGGGCGAGGCTAATCCCCGCGGCGGGCGCGCAAAAAGATGGCGGCAAGTCGTCCCCATCGCCGACTCGCCGCCGTCGGACGCCTCGCGTCCGCAGTAGGTGCGGCAACCGTGCGCCGGGTGGCTGCTAGCCGGGCCACCGGTCAGACCACTCCGCCTGTGATGTCTGTGCGGACCGGCCGAACACCCGCAGGGCACGATCGGGCGAGAGCACAACCGGGTCGAAACGGCCCGGCCGTCGGAGGTCCGCATGCTCCAGTGCCGCCGGCGCACCGCCCCGACACTGGTGGTTCCGTACTACGTAAGGACTATACGATTCCTCCTTGGAAGGGGCCACACCTCCGCCCGAGCGTTTCCGCCGCATCGCCTGGAGGTACCATACGGTGCGCATTGCATGTACCATGATCGCGCCACCCGCGGCGCCCCGTCGCGCCCCGGGGCTGGTCACTTCACTTCAGTGACCAGCGATCTTAGCAACAGAAGGGACCCGCGATGAATCGCACAATCGATCGACGACGTCTTCTCAAGGGGCTGGGGCTAACCGCCGCCGCGCTGACGGCGCCGCAGGTCGTGCGGGCTGCGAAGCAGACCGACAAGCCCAACATCATCTTCATCCTCGCCGACGACCTGGGCTGGTCGGACGTCAACTGTTACGGTCATCGCTTCCACGAAACACCCAACATCGACCGTCTGGCGGCCGGGGGGATGCGATTCACCGACGCCTACGCTGCCTGCCCCGTCTGCTCGCCCACGCGCGCCAGCGTAATGACGGGCAAGTACCCGGCCAGGCTCGGCCTGACCGACTGGATTCCGGGAATGGGCAACTCCAATCGGCGAAAGCTGCTGATGCCCCCCTTCACCAAGCGGCTTCCGCTGGAAGAGGTCACCATCGCCGAGGTCCTCAAGGCCGCCGGCTACCGGACCGGAGCGGTGGGCAAGTGGCATCTCGGGCCGAAGGGCTTCTGGCCGGAGGACCAGGGCTTTGACGTGAACGTCGCGGGTAACCACACGGGCACGCCGGCGGGGGGATACTTCCTGCCGAACCGGATGACGCTGAAGAACATGAACAAGGGCGACTACCTGACCGACCGTCTGACCAGCGAGGGGATCTCGTTTATCAAGGCCAACACGACTCGCCCGTTCTTCCTGTACCAGTCGTATCACTCGGTGCACACGCCCATCCAGGCCAAGGCCGACTACGTCAAGAAGTACAAGGCCAAGGCCTCCCCCGACGGGCAGAAGTACCACGCGACGTACGCGGGCATGGTCCAGAGCCTTGACGAGGGCGTCGGGCGAATCCTCAAGACGCTGGATGAGTTGGACTTGGCGCGCAAGACGGTGGTTTTCTTCATGAGCGACAACGGCGGGCTGCGCTCGGTGACGGCTGTGCGGCCCCTGCGGGCGGGCAAGGGCCATATCTACGAGGGCGGCATCCGCGAGCCGATGATCATCCGCTACCCCGCGATGGTCAAGGCCGCCTCCACCTGTGCCGTGCCGGTGGCCAGCGTGGACTTCTTCCCGACGATGCTTGAGCTGGCCGGCGCCGGACAGACCCCCGCGGTCGACGGCGAGAGCCTCGTGGGCCTGCTCAAAGGCGGCAAGGCGCTGAAGCGCAAGGCGATATTCTGGCATTACCCGCACTACAGCCCGCAGGGCGGCAGGCCCGCGTCGGCGGTCCGCATGGGCGATCACAAGCTCATCAGGCTCTACGAGGACAACAGCATCGAATTGTACGACCTGAAGGCCGACATCGGCGAGACGACCAATCTCGCCGCCAGGCAGCCCGAACGGACCGCCGAGATGACCCGCCTGCTCGACGCGTGGCTGAAGGACACCGGCGCGAAGTTCCCCAAGCCCAACCCCGCCTACAACCCCAAGGCCCCTACGCGCCGCAAGCGGGCCGCGGCGCCTGCCCCGGTGAAACTGGCCAAGGGCACGAGGGATGGCGAGTTTGACGTGCTGGCGGCCGCGGCTGTCAACGAGGCCCAACTCGGCTATGCCGTCACCACCGGCGATGCGGGGCGGGCCCTGAAGAAACTTGACACGCCGCTGACGGCCAAGGCGACGTTCACGCTCAAGCTCAAGAGCCTGATGAAAGGCGACTCGCCCCGCATCTATCGTAATGGCTTTCTCGCGTTCGGCGATGGCGGGTCAGACACCGACCTGATCAAGTGCGGCCTGTACCTCGGGGGGCAGCGCAAGTATGCCATCATCGATGGCGCGGTGGCCGACGGGCGACTGGCAAGCAAGCCGATGGGGGGCGATCCGCTGAGGGTCTTCGACGTGACGGTCAAGATCGACCTGGCGGCTGGGACGGTGGCGATGAGCGTCGACGGCCAGACGCTGACTCTCAAACTCGCCCGGCAGCTCAAGGCCGTCACGCACGTGGGCTACTTCGCGACCCGCACAACGACGGGTTTCAGCAAGGTGGAGGTGGCGGGTCGATAGGGTGCCCGTCCCCCGGGGTGTGACCGCGCGGATTGTTTGATCGGGCCCATTGAAGGCCCTTTGCGCGTGCGGTATACTATCACCATATCATTCTTATCATATTTCTTATCGTGAAAGGTACACATCATGATTCTGCACGCGCTACGGGTGCTCTTTTTGCTTGTTGTACTGGCGGTGACGATCTCGTACGCCACTGCCCTGGTTCGCGATCCGGCGCAGGTGGAGAAGGGCATGATGTACGTTGCGTTGTACGTCATCCTGCCCGCCGTGGGGGCCTTCGCGCTGATCATGGTGGACATGTTCTGGAAGCGCAAGCGGCTCCAGGTGCTCAGCGGGCTGTTCTTCGGGGCCCTGGCGGGGTTGGTGCTAGCCTTCGCGATGGGCCTGATCGTCGACCTGGTCGTCAGCGTCTTCGAGGCCCCGCCCGACAACGCGGTGGTCCAGTTGGTCAAGGTGCTGCTGGGGGCGTCGGCAATCTTCGCCTGCATCACGTTCGTGCTCCAGACGAAGGACGACTTCCGTTTCGTTATCCCCTACGTGGAGTTCTCCAAGGAGACCAAGGGCGCCCGCCCGCTCCTGCTGGACACGTCGGTCATCATCGACGGACGAATCGCCGACATCTCCGAAACGCGGATTATCGAATCGACCGTCGTCGTGCCTCGGTTCGTGCTGGCCGAACTGCAGACGATTGCCGACTCCGACGACAAGCTCAAGCGTAACCGGGGCCGGCGCGGGCTGGACATCCTCAATCGCCTCCAGCGGTCCGACAAGCTGGAGATCCAGATTCTCGACGCTCACGCGCCGGGTGTTGAGGCCGCCGGCGACGTGGACGCCAAGCTGGTGGCGCTGGCCGAGCACTTGAACGGTCGCGTGGTCACCAATGACTACAACCTCAACAAGGTCGCCCAGCTCAGGGGTGTGGTCGTGATCAACATCAACGATCTGGCCAACGCGCTGAAGCCGATCGTCCTGCCGGGCGAGACGATGACCGTCAAGGTCATCAAGCCGGGCGAAGAGCCGGGCCAGGGCGTCGGATACCTCGAAGACGGTACGATGGTCGTCGCCGAGCAGGGCAGGGGACACATTGACGAGGAAGTGACGATCACGGTCACCAGTATCCTGCAGACCTCGGCCGGGCGGATGATCTTCGGGCGCGTCGAGGGCGAGAAGGTCTACACCCGCGGGCGTCGCCGCAGTTGATTGCGGATTTCGAGTTTCGGATTGCGGATTCCTTGTCCGACAACGGAATCCGCATTCCGCATTCCGAAATCCGCAATCGCCTCTGGCGTGTGGAATCGAGGCGTGGTAGACTTCATGTGATAACCATGGGCGTTTGAAGGAGCAACGCTATGTCCAAGGTGTCCCTGCAGGGGCATATGAAAGAACAGGTCGCCGAGGTGGTCGAGGAAGAACAGGGCCCCGTCGGGCCCTACATCACCATCTCGCGCCAGTTCGGGTGCTACGGCTTTTCACTCGGCCTGCTGCTGATGGAAATCCTCAATGACGAGGCGACGCCCGAGACCACGTGGCGGATTTATCACCGTGAGATCCTCGAGCGTCTGGCGTCCGAGACGAACATGGCCGCCGAGGACGTTGACAAGAAGCGGCGGTCCAAGCCCGGGCTTCTGGGTGACTTTTTCCGGTCGATGTCGAAGGATCGCGTCCCGGGCGGGTACGAGATTCGCAACCGGACGATGACGATCGTCCGCGACCTGTGCACCAAGGGCCACGCCATCATCGTCGGTCAGAGCGGCGCGATGGCCACCCTGGACCTGCCCAACGGCCTGTCGGTGCGCCTCGAAGCCCCGAAGGATTGGCGAGCGAAGGAGGTCGCCTTCCGCGAGGGCCTTTCCGAGGTCCAGTCCAAGCTGCGTATCCAGGCGATGGAGAAGGAGCGGGATTACCTTCGCAAGCTCTACGAGCGTCGCATCAAGAGCAAGACCGTATTCAACCTGACGTACGACTGCTCGTACTTCACGCTGGTGCAGATCGCGCGGCACATCGTCTACGCGATGAAGCTCAAGGGGTGCATCTAGTCGTCTGACATGTGCGTCAGACGACAGAGTAGGAGAAAGGAGAGAGGGCACAGGACGGCGAAGGGCAAGTACCCCTGAACGCCGTGAGACGTGGTCGAGTGCGGAGGCGTCTCCTGCGGTCTACTCTCACCTTTCTCCTCTCTCGGCGCTCGACACGCCACCGAGGCGACGAAATCTTGCAAGATTCTCTTCACGCCCGACGAAACGGACCATATACTGTTCCGCCTTCGGACGCCATGCCAGTGGTGTCAGCGGCGGCCTGCCCGCCGTGGCGAAGTTGACCTGGGCTGCAACGCGGCCTTGTGTCGGGCATTGGTTTGCCGGCCTCACACTCGTGAGGCGCCGGCCCACGGGCTTGGTCTCCCTCGTGCGGGACGAGGCCAGCAACACCGCCCATGGGCCGATAGCCGCGAAATGACGGCGTCTCGCGGCACCGAACACGCGTACTCGTCACCGTACTGACGTGGCGAGAGATTGCACGGAGCCGATTATGGGCCAGACGATTCAGGCGTTCGTTGACAAGATTCGTACCGAAGGCATTCAGGCCGGGCAGAAGGAAGCTGACGACCTGCTCGCCGAAGCCAGGCAGCAGGCCGAACAGATCGCCGCCCAGGCCGCGCAGGACGCCGAGAAGGTGCTCGCCGACGCGAAGACTGAAGCCGAGAACATCGTCTCCCGCGGACGGACCGAGTTGGAGTTGGCCGCCCGTGATGCGGTGGGCAAGCTTCGCGACGCGCTGGGCAGGGCCCTCGGGGCCGTCCTGGCCGGCGGGGCGCGAGAGAAACTCGATGACGAGGCCTTCATCGGGCAGGTTCTGCATGAGATTATCACGGCCTACGGACAGGCCGAAACCAAAGGCAAGAAGATCATCCGCATCAACGTGCCCGAGCCGATGCGGCAGAAGCTCGTCCAGTGGGCCATCGCCCACGTCGGCTCGGACAATCTCGGTGGAGAGCACATCACGATCGATCTGAAGGGCACGCTGAGGCAGGCGGGTTTCGAGTACAACGTTGCGGGGGCTACGGTCGAAGTGACCGTCGAAAGCGTCGTCGAAGTGCTCACTGATCTGGTGGGCCCGGCCGTCCGCGAGATTCTCGAGGCCGCGATGGCTGAGAGCAAGGGCTAGCCCAGATGGCAGCGAGTCACTACTTTCTGCTCTCGGCCTTGCCGCACCTGGGCGACCTCGGCGATGCCCCGCCGCTCAGTTCCGCTCGCCTCATCGAGGCCGTCCGGGACGCCAAGGGCCCGGCCGGACTCATCGAGACAATCCTGCTGTCCGACGACCTGATTCAGCGCGACGCGCTTCAGGCCGGCGAGATTGCCCAAGCCGAGGCGGCCGTCCTTACCGACGATCAGCTCAGCGGCGAGGCGCCGTTGCCGGAGTATCTCGTCCAGGCTGGTGAGCAGGCTTCCGGGCGCGTGGTCGCCGACGCGGTCTGGGCCGCGTACTTCCGTCACGCCGCGGCGGTCGCCGGCAGCGGCACGGTGTTGGCGGCCTGGGTTGCATGGGAAGTTGCCCTGCGAAACGCCCTGGCCGAGTCACGCGCCAAAGCGCTCGACCTGGACGTCGAGGCCTATCTCGTGGCGCCCGAGTTGGCTGATGCGACGGCGGACTTCACCGGCCTGCTGAATGAGCTTGCCACCGCGAGCGATCCCCTGGCGGCTGCCAGCGCGGTTGACCGGGCGAGGTGGAACTGGCTGGGCGAGCACGAAGCGTGGTTTACCTTCGGCGATGACGAACTGGCCGTCTACGCGATGAGGCTGATGTTGATGCAGCGGGCTCAGCGGGTGGCCCGCGCACAGGCGGACAAGGAACAGGAATCCCCCGCGGGCTGATCGGCTGGCCGCCGGCGGCTGCGGGATTACAGACAGACATTACTGGCGAGTTTGGCGGCGGTATCAGCGCCGCATGCACTAGTCAAAGGACGACATCGTGACCGGAAGAATCGTAGCCGTCTACGGAAACATGGTGATCGCCGAGACCACCGGAAAGATCGTGCAGAACTCCGTGGGGTACTGCTGCCGCGAAGACGGCGACAGGCTGCTCTGCGAGGTCATCCGCATTCGAGGTCGGCTGGCCGATCTGCAGGTCTTCGAGGAGACCGGCGGGCTGAAGATCGGCGACACCGTCGAGTTCAGCGAAGAGATGCTCTCGGTGACGGTCGGCCCCGGACTGCTCGGGTCGATCTACGACGGGCTGCAGAATCCCCTGCTTCGCGTCGCCGACGCCGCGGGGTTCTTCTTGAAGCCGGGCCTGTACATCCACGGCCTGGAGACGGATATCGAGTGGGCCTTCACCCCCACGGCCACCCCGGGCGACACGGTGGGTCCGGCCGACACGATCGGCACGGTGCCGGAAGGCATCTTCACCCACCGCATCATGGTCCCGTTCTCGTGGTCGGGGCAGTTCACCGTCGAGAGCGTCGTCGAGGCGGGCAGCTACACGGTGGAGAAGGACGTCGCCGTCCTGAAAGACGCCGACGGCAAGACGCACACGATGACGATGCAGCAGGACTGGCCCGTCAAGCGTGCCCTGAGCATCTGCCGCCGCCGCCTGATGCCCGTCGAGCCGCTGGTGACGCAGGTGCGGATCATCGACTCGATGTTCCCGGTGGTCCGCGGGGGCACGTACTGCATTCCGGGCCCGTTCGGTGCGGGCAAGACGGTTCTCCAGCAGATTACCTCGCGCTATGCCGACGTGGATATCGTGATCATCGCCGCCTGCGGAGAGCGAGCGGGCGAGGTCGTCGAGACCATCCGCGAGTTCCCCGAACTGACCGACCCGCGAACGGGCAAGAGCCTGATGGAGCGGACGATCATCATCTGCAACACCTCGGCCATGCCCGTCGCCGCACGGGAGGCCTCGGTCTTCACCGCCGCTGCCTTGGGCGAATACTACCGCCAGATGGGCCTGAACGTCCTGCTGCTTGCCGACTCGACCAGCCGGTGGGCCCAGGCGATGCGCGAGCTGTCGGGGCGGCTGGAAGAGATTCCCGGCGAGGAGGCGTTCCCGGCCTATCTCGAAAGCCGCATCGCCGGCTTCTACGAACGTGCGGGGCAACTGGAACTGAACGACGGGACGCTGGGCTCGCTGACGATCGCGGGCACGGTGAGCCCCGCGGGCGGGAACTTCGAAGAGCCGGTGACCCAGGGCACGCTGAAGGTGGTGGGGGCCTTCCAGGGCCTCAGCCGCGCCCGGTCCGACGCCAGGCGTTACCCGGCCATCGACCCGCTGGACTCCTGGAGCAAGTACACCGGCATCATCGACCTGGCCAAGGTCGCCAGGATGCGGGCCCTGCTGATGCGCGGCAACGAGGTCAAGCAGATGATGACCGTTGTCGGCGAGGAGGGCACGAGCACCGACGACTTCACCATCATGCTGAAAGCCGAGTTCTTCGACAACTGCTTCCTGCAGCAAAACGCATTTGACGAGGTCGACGCCGCCACGCCGGCTGACCGGCAGCAGTTCGTCTTCGAAAAGATCGCCGAAGTCACGGACATGGACTTCGAGTTCGACAACAAGCACCAGGCCCGCCACATCATGGTGGAAATCGCCGACCTGTACCGCAACTGGAACTACGCGGCGTCGGACAGCGACGAGTACACGAAGATCCTGGCCGACATCGATGCGGCGATTGCGGCCAAGGGCCGGAACTTCGACACGGATGCCTCGGGCGACGAAACGGAAGAGGCCGCCACCGTGCCGGCCGGCGAGTAAGTGACTGATCCTTGCGCCCGTCGGCCCCGATGCCGACGCCGGCGCGATGCCCCGAGATATGGGATAGAGCGAGATGAGAAAGTACTTTGACCGAATAACACGCGTGGCAGGCAACGTGGTGACCGTCGAGGCCACCGGCGTCGGCTACAACGAGTTGGCCGTTGTGACCACCGGGCGCGGCTCGTCGCTGGCGCAGGTGATTCACCTCCAGGGCGACCAGGTGTCGCTGCAGGTCTTCGCGGGCACCCAGGGGGTCTCGACCGGCGACCGCGTGCGCTTCCTGGGCCAGGCGATGGAAGTCCCCTTCAGCGACGACCTGCTGGGGCGCGTCTTTGACGGGTCGGCCCGCCCGCGCGACGGACGCGGCGAGATCGAAGCCGAGACCATTCCGCTGGGCACCAGCCCGGTCAACCCCGTCAAGCGACGCATGCCCGACCAGATGGTCCACACGGGCATTCCGATGATCGATATCTTCAACTCGCTCGTCGAAAGCCAGAAGCTGCCCATCTTCTCCGTCGCCGGCGAGCCGTACAACGAACTGCTCGCCCGCGTGGGTCTGCAGGCCGTCGCGGACATCATCATCCTCGGCGGGATGGGCCTGCGTCACGACGACTACCTCAAGTTCCGCGATACGTTTGAGGAAGGCGGCGTACTCGGCCGGACCATCATGTTCGTCCACACCGCCGCCGATCCGGTGGTCGAGGCCCTGCTCGTGCCCGATCTGTGCCTCGCCGTCGGCGAGCAGTTTGCCCTCCAGGGCAAGAAGGTCCTTGTCCTGCTGACGGACATGACGAGCTTCTCCGACGCGCTGAAGGAAATCGCGATCATCATGGAGCAGATTCCGTCGAACCGCGGCTATCCGGGCGAGCTGTACACGCAGCTTGCCCGCCGCTACGAGAAGGCCGTCGACTTCGACGGGGCCGGCTCGATGACCGTGCTGGCCTGCGTGACCATGCCCGGCGACGACGTGACCCACCCCGTGCCCGACAACACCGGCTACATCACCGAAGGCCAGTTCTACCTCCGCAACGGGCGCATCGAGCCGTTCGGGTCGCTGTCGCGACTCAAGCAGCAGGTCAACGACGACACGCGCGACGACCACCGCGCGATCATGAACGCCTGCATCCAGTTGTATGCGACGTGTCGCGAGACCCGCGAAAAACGCGACATGGGCTTCGAGATGTCGGACTGGGACGACAAACTGCTCAAGTACGGCGACCTGTTCGAAGACAAGATCATGGATCTCAGCGTGAACATCCCCCTGTTCGAGGCCCTGGACCGCTGCTGGGAGATCCTGGCCGAGTGCTTCGACCCGGCCGAGACGGGCATCCGCCGATCCATCATCGAGAACCATTGGCCGAAGGAACTCGCTGAAGCGAGTTCATCTTAGATTTTAGATTTACGATTTTAGATTGCGTGTTCGAGAGAGTCTGATGACCCCGGAAGAGATGAAGAGGCGAACGAAGGCGTTTGGGTTGAGGGTCATCCGCCTTGTGCAATCTCTGCCGAGGGAACAGGCGGGCTTCTCCATCGGAAAACAGGTTCTCAGGTCGGCGACGAGCATCGGTGCGAATTGCCGCGCCGCATGTCGAGCCCGGTCGACTGCGGATTTCATCACTAAGTTGAAGATCGTTGAAGAAGAAGCGGATGAATCGGTCTACTGGATCGAGATGCTGATCGAGTCCGGACTGGTTCGCGAGGAATTGGTTGCTGATCTGCACAGAGAAGCCGAGGAAATCCTCGTCATCATCGTCGCCTCGATAAACACCAGCAAAGGAAGGCGCTCCAGGGGCAATGGCCCTGAACAACCAAACGCGGTATCCGGACGCAGCAATCTAAAATCGTAAATCTAAAATCTAAAATAGATTCATGGCAAAGAAGATCAAACTAACTAGACCCGAGCTTAAGAGACAGCGCGACGCGCTGACGCGGTTCGAGCGCTATCTGCCGATGCTTAAGCTCAAGCAGCAGCAGTTGCAGTTGACGCTTCGGGAGGTGGCGGCTGAGTATCGCAAAGCCCTCGCCGACGCCGAAGCCGCCGAGGCGAAATTCGAGCCGTACTCGGCCGTGCTGGCCGACGTCTCGGGCGTGAACGTTCGCGAGTTGGCCCGGCCCGAAGAGGTCAAGTCCTCCACGCGGAACGTCGCCGGCGTCAACGTGCCCGTCTTCGAGTCGGTCACGTTTCCCGCCGCGCTGTACAGCCTGTTCGCCACGCCCGTCTGGGTCGACGGGGCGCTGGCCGACCTGCGGGACGTCAACGGGCATCTGGCCCGGGCCGAGATCCTCCAGAAGCAGTACGACCTGCTCAACAGGGAACTGACCAAGATCATCCAGCGCGTCAACCTGTTCGAGAAGGTCAAGATCCCCGACTGTCGCGAGGCCATCCGCGTTATCCGCATCCGCCTCGGCGACGAGATGACCGCCGCCGTCGGTCGGGCCAAGATTGCCAAGAGCAAGCTCGTCAGCGAGGAGGAGACGATCTACGAGCTTGACGGGGTCGAGCGGGAGTTCGTATCCGACGGGGAGGACGACGCGACATGATTGTACCGATGCGAAGGACATACGTGGTGGCCCGGCGGGGCGACCAGGACCGCCTGCTCGAATCGCTGCAGGGACTCGGCGTGGTGCACCTGACGCCGATCGATCCCTCGGTTGCGGTGGCTGAAGACGACACGCTGGCCGCTATCGCCCAGTACGACCGGGCCGTCCAGATCCTCTCGGCCGTCGAGGCCAGGGGCGTCATACCGGAGTTGCCCCCCGCGGACATCGCAGCCGACACACTCGAGATCGAGCGGGCCTCGGCCGAAGGACGAAGCCGGCTGGCCACGCTGCACCGACAGATGGACCAACTGGCCGTCTGGGGCGACGTGACGCTGGATCAACTGGCCGAACTCGAGCAGGCGGGCATCGCCCTGGAACTGCTCTCGCTGCCCGCCGACGCCGTCGCGGAGATCCAGGCCGACCTGGTCCACCCGATTGCTGAACTGCCCGGCAAGCGCGTGCTGCTTGGCGTGATCGGCCGCGATGCCGAGGCGGAACTGCCCGAGCAGGCCCAGCCGCTTGAGACCCCCAAGGCCGACCGACCCGCCCTCCGCGCCCAGGCCGCGGAAATCGACGCCAAGCTGCAGGCCGGCGCCGAGAGGCTGTCCGCCCTGGCCTTGCGCGTCGAGGACGTCCAGGCCGAACGGGCCGCCCTGGCTGAGCAGGCCCACTTCACCGTTGCCCAGCGCAGCGGACAGGCCGACGACGACCTCTACGCCCTCCAGGGCTGGACCCCCGCCGACCGCGCCGAGACGCTGTCAGCCGACCTGTCCGCCGCCGGCATCGAGGCGGCGGTCGAGTGTCACGAGCCGGCCGAAGAGGACCTGCCCCCCACGCTGATCCGTTATCCCGGCTGGACGCGCCCGATCAAGGGCCTGTTCGATATTCTTGGGACCTTCCCCGGGTACAAGGAATACGACCTGTCGGGCTTCTTCATGATCGCATTCCCGATCTTCGCCGCCATGCTGATCGGCGATGCGGGATACGGACTGCTGTTCCTGGTCCTGCCGGCGCTGCTCTACAAGAAGCTCGTCAAGGCTGCAGGCAAGCCCAAGACGCACCTGCTGATGGTCATCGGGGCCGTCACGCTGATCTGGGGCGTCCTGTCAGCAAACTACTTCGGCGTGACACCGGAGACGGTGGCCCATATTGGCGGGTACACCAAGGCCGTGCCCGGCAGTCCGGACAAGATGATGGGCTATGTGGCCGCCGCCGCTGCCGGCACAGACGGCTGGGCCGCCCTGGTGCGGGGCATGATGGCCGTCGCGCCGGTCTGGAGCCCCGACGGGAACACAGCCCTGATGATCCTGATCAAGATCAGCTTCGTTCTGGCCCTGGTCCACCTGTGCTTCGCGCATCTGCGCCAGGCCATAGGGCTGTTTCCAGATCAGCGGTTCGTTGCCGAGATCGGCTGGATATGCGTCTTGATGGGCATGTTCGGGGTGATATGGCAGATGTTCTTCATCGGGCTGGATGAGCCTTGGAACCCGTTGATCTTCGTGGCCTTGATCGCGGGCGGCATCCTGACCATCGGCTTCATGCACCCGGTCGGTGGACCGGGCAAGCGGATCGGTATCGGGTTTGCCTCCTCGCTGCTACCCCTGCTGGGGACGTTCGGGGATACGATGAGCTACATTCGCCTGATGGCGGTGGGGCTGGCGAGTTTCTACATTGCCGCCGCCTTCAACGGCATCGGGGCGGACTTGGCTTCGGTGGCCACCTGGGCCGCCGGAGGACTCGTCGTGCTCTTCGGCCATCTGCTGAACATCGGGCTGGCCGTCATCGCGATATTCGCACACGGCGTGCGACTGAATATGCTGGAATTCTCGAGTAATGCAGGCGTGCAGTGGGCGGGTTACGCATACTCGCCCTTCGCCGCTATGGAATCGAAGGAGAACTAACTGATGGAAGCGTTTCTTGGACAGTTGGGATTCGGTCTGACGCTGGGTCTGGCCGCGGTCGGCAGCGCGTTGGGCATCGGGGCGGCGGGGCGAGCGGCAGCCGGCGCCTGGGCCAAGGAGGCCAAGGCAGGCAAGCCGCTGAACTTTTCGTACATCATTCTCACGGGCATGCCGCTGAGTCAGACGATCTACGCCTTCGTTCTTATGCTGATCGCGTTGAAGTCCCTGGCGTACGATCCGGTGCTCCTGGAAGCCAACGCCGGCGCGCTGCTGGGTATCGGCATCGCCACGGGCCTGGCCGAACTGGTCAGCGCCTGGATGCAGGGCAGAATAGGCGCTGCCGCGTGCAGGGCGCTGTCAGAAGGCGAAGGCCAGGGCCTGGTCTTCATGATCATCGCCATGGGCATCGTCGAGACGGTCGGCCTGTTCGGCTTCGTCTTCATGCTCATGATGATGCCGTAGACGCCGCACACGCATTCCAAGGCGCGCCGGTCTTCGGGCCGGCGCGCCGTCATGCGCGCCGGGGGTTCACCTCACGCCGCCGCGGGCCCGGATCAGGTTTGCCTGAGGCAGGGGATCGGATAGAATCGCTCCCTGAGCCTCGCGGTGGTCGCGGTACGAAAGGACATCCTGCACATGCCGAATCACGCCTCGGACCGGACATCCTCGCCCGTGGCCGCCTTGCTGCTGGCAACTGCCCTGGCCGTCGCCTCGCCGGCGCTGTCCGCTCCGCCGAAGCTCATCGCACCGGCCGACGGGGCCGAACTGCTGATGGCCGTCCCCAACTTCTCGTGGGGCCAGGTGTTCAAACCGACGCCCGCGGCGATGCCCTCCTACCACATCCAGATCGCTGCCGACGCGGCGTTCTCGCGAATCGTCGACAAGGACACCCTCGCCGCCGTCATCACTCATTACGTCCCCGACAAGCCCCTGCCCCCGGGCCGGTATCACTGGCGCGTCGCGGGGGTGGACGCGGCCGGGAAGCGCGGTCCGTGGTCACAGGGGCGGTCGTTCACCATCCGCGCCCCCCGCGCCGTCCGCGTGCCGGCCGGGGCGACCTTCCGACAGATCCGCGAGACGATCCGAGAAGCCGCCGCTGCCGGACCGGCGCGGATTGTTTTCGACAGGGCCACCTATCGCCTGGACCTGGACGAGCCGGTGCAGTTGTTCGACCTGACCGATGCGGCAGACGTGACGATCGACGGCAACGGGTCGACGGTCGTCTTCAATCGCCCCGCGCCGGTCGCGCGTTTCACCACCTGCCGTCGCATACTCCTCCGCGGTTTCGCGTTCGACTACGACCCACCCACATACATCGCCGGCCGCGTCACAGCCGTCAGTACCAAGGCGGCGACGATCGACGTCGAGATCCTCCCCAACCACGCGCTGCCCGACTCGCACGTGCGGTTCAACGAGGACCGTAAGGGCCTGATCGTCACGGCGGACGAAGGCTGCGCGATCAAGCGCGGCGTTCGACTGGTCTACGCGCACGAGGGCTTTGAGCGAATCGCGGGGCGCCGCTTCCGGTTCCGTTTCGCCAACGGCAAGCGGTTGGCGCCGCTCGCGCCCGGGGACATCTACGTGCTCGACCCGCGATGGCAAAAGGCCGGCGGGGGCGGAACGACCGTCTCTGTGCGGGGCGGCGGACAGGTCGTCCTCTACGACCTGATGATCTTCGGCGGGGCCAACGAGTGCCTCAACTCCTTCTATGCCGATCGCCACGCCATCCTCCACGTGCAGTTGAAGCGAGGGCCCGGCCGCGTGCTGTCGGTCAACAACGGGGGCAACAACCACCACAACGCGCGCCACGGCCCGTGGATCGAAGGGTGCCTGTTCGAAAACTGCGGCGACGACGTCTGTCACGTCAACGGCTACGCCATGGGCATTGACACTCAGCCGGCGCCGGATCGCATTCGCGTCCGCATCGCCACGCCGTACGACCAGTTCTGTATCGAGGCCGCCCTGGACTTCCGCGTGGGCGATCGCCTGTGCTTCTTCCATCGCAGGACCGGGCGACTGATCGGCGAGCGCCGCATCAAGGCGGTCGCGAAGAAGGGCAAGTGCCTGGACGTTACGCTTGACGCGCCGATCGAGGGGATCACGCCGGGCCGGCTGCTCCCGGGCAAGGGGGCGACGCGCGCGGCGATGGACAACGCGTCGGTCACGCACCTGTTCAATGCCAGCCGCACGTGCAACCAGTTCGTCTTCCGTAACAACACGGCGCTCAACAGCCGGCGGGTCGGCGTGCTGGCCAAGGGCGACGGCGGGCTGATCGAAGGCAACCGGTTCGAAGGCCTCGGCGGCGGGGGGGTGGAGTTCTGGAACGCCCCGTTCGAGGGCCTTGGCGCTGAGAACTACGTCGTGCGGAACAACCGCATCGTCAACTGCCTGCGACTGTCGCGGACGCATGCGGCGATCTGGTGTTCCGCGTTCAAATCCGGCGCGTCGCGGATCCACCGCAACCTGCTGATCGAGGGCAACCAGATCACGGGCCCGCGCGGTCCGGCGGCTGATATCGGCGATGCGGCCGGCGTCGTGTGGCGCAACAACCAGATCGTTCGGCCGGGCGGGGATAACGCGCCAGCCGAGGACCTGATCCGCTTCCGCAACGTCGAGGGCCTTGTCCGCCAAGGGACGACCATCGTCGCACCGAAGAGCCCGTGATGGCGTAGACGCGGCATCCTGCCGCGTTGCGGTAGCGCGATCCGGTCTTGCGTCGGCGAACATCTCCAAGCGGCAAGATGCCGCTTCTACACTA
>CAZVEV010000020.1:0-38261 GCA_964625865.1 uncultured Planctomycetaceae bacterium
AAGCGGCAACCACGTGTCGCACGGGATCGTGGTTGCCGCTTCGCGTCAAGCCACGACACCCTGGGCCGGTCCGCCCGTCCGGCGCGCCGGCGAGGGGCGGGCTCGAAGCGGAGCAACAACGTTGCCTTCGGTCTCGGTGGGCCATAGAATGACTGTGACCATCTGAGTCCGGGGCCGACCGTCGTCCCAGGCCGGCGAACATGAACGTACTGACATCTAACGTGCAAGGAGACAGGTCCGATGAAGACACGCATACTTCTGATCGCGGTTTGTGTTGGCATGCTGGCAGGTCCGATCACCGCGGCGCCGCCGCTGGCCAAGCGCGTCCCGGCCGGGACGCTGGCCTACATCGGCTGGGCGGGAACCAAGAGTCCGGGTTTTGCCCGCTCAACGTTCGGCCAACTCCTCAACGAGCCCGCCTTCGGAAAGATCCTTGCGGCGATCAAGAAAGCCGCCCTGTCCGACATGCACGGCGCCGACGAGAAGAAGGCGTTTTCTCATTTCTGGCCGATGCTCGGCCTGGTGGCGCAGAGGCCCATCGCGGTGGCCTGGACGGGGCTCCACGAGACGCGCAGGGAGCCCGTTCCCCTCGGGGCGATCCTGATCGATCTGGGCAACGACCGCCCGGTGTTCGCCAAGCACCTGGACGCCTTGCTGGCGATGGCCGAGGCCGAGGGCGCCGATTTTGCCAAAGCCACCGTCGGCTCGGTGACATACAGGACGATCAAGGAAGGCAACGACCCGCCGGTGTCGTTCGGGTATATCGGCAATGTGTTCTTCGTCTCTCTCGGCCCGGGCGCGGCGGCCGACTTCATCACGGTCAAGCCCTCGACGTGCCTGCAGGCCGACAAGGCCTTCGCCGCCCGCATGCGAGAGGTCGGCGGCGACGGTGAGCAGTTCTCGATGTACCTGGACGTGACGGCCATCAACAAGGTCGTCACTCCGCTGATCGCGGCCGAAATGGGCCCGGGCAGGGGCCCGACGCCCGCGCAGATCTTCGGCCTGATGGGCCTGGACGGCGTGCAGGCGGTTGCAGCGGCGTCACGGTTCGTCAAGGGCGGGGTCGCCTCGCGGACGAAGATCTTCTCCCCCGCGCCGCATCGCGGGCTGCTGGCGCTGTTCGACGGCAAGCCGCTGACGAAGGCGGACCTGTCGCACGTGCCCGCCGACGCGGACTTCGTCTGCGCCGCCAACGTGTCTCCGGCGCGGGTGTGGAACGAGATCCGCACGGCCGTCCGGTCCGCCGAGCCGCGGGCGGAACAGGAGATGCTCGAGGGCATGGCCCAGATCGAGAAGGTGCTCGGCCTGTCCATCGAGAAGGACATTCTGGGCACGATGGGCGACACGTGGGTCGTCTCGTCGGCGGCGTCGCAGGGCGGGTTCCTGACCGGCACGGTGGTGACGATCGACCTGAAGGACGCGCGGGCGTTTGGCGTGGCGGTGGGCAAGATCGAGGCCTTCTTCGAGGCCATGCTCGCCAACCAGGCGAAGGAAGCGGCCCGCCCCACGTACACGTGTGCGAGGCATCCGTACGTCCGGCAGGGTGGGCCCGGCGTGTGTCCGGAGTGTGAGATGAAGCTCGTGGAGGCCCGCAGGCGACGCCGCCCCAAGAGCCAGCCCTCGATCGAGACCGTCAAGGCCGGCGAGACGGACGTCCGTTACGTGGCCCTGCCTGTCGGGCCGGTTCCGGTCGCGCCGGCCTGGACGGTGCACAAGGGGCGGTTCTACATGGCCCTGTTCCCACAGGTCATCCAGGCCACCATCGACAACGACGGCGCCGCACCGCTGACCTCCGTGCCCGCCTTTGCCGCCCTCCGCGCCAAGGTCAGCAAGAACGCCTCCATGCTCAGCTACGTCAACACGCCGAAGATCGTCGGGAAGTTCTACAACCTGGCGCTGCTGTTCTGGACGGCAGCCGCCAACGCCGGCGCCGAGGAGTCCGGCATCCCCCTGAAGCCCGACTGGCTGCCCGCGTTGTCGAAGATCGGCAAGTACCTTCCCCCCGCCGTCAGCGCCGTCTCGGCGGACAAGACGGGCATCCTGATCGAGGAACACGCCGCCACGCCGATGCCCGGCGTGTTGGGGCGCCTGGTCACCACCTCGCTGGGCGTGGCCATCCTGGCGCCCACGCTGACGAGGGTCACGCATGACGCCAAGCGAGCGCGTTCCACGGCGAATCTCAGTAGCATCGGGAAATCCATGTTGGGCTATCGGGCCGAGCACGATTCATTCCCCGACGACCTGCCCACACTTGCCCGTGACTACGGACTGCACTCGGGGATCTTCGTCAGCCCCGCCAGCGGGCGCCGCCCCCCGCGGCTGACTAAACAGGGATTCCAGGGCGGAGTCGACTACGTCTACGTCAAGCCGAGCAAACAACGCCCCGACCCGACGAGCGTGCTGGCCTACGAGCGTCCGGAGAACTACCGCGGGCGGGGGACCGTCGTCCTGTTCGGCGACTGCTCGGTCCGATGGCTGGACATGCCCGAATTCCGTCGCGCCCTGGCGCGAAGCGGAACCGAGATCAAGGCCGCCCGCAACGACTTCTGATCCCGCGGCTTGCCGGACGCAACCGTTCCGTGCGGCGGTGTGGGCCGTGCGGTCCGGCCCATGCGGTGAAGATGACCTTGTCAGCCGCGGTGAGGCAGTGTAGTATTCCCTGCACGGGACCACGTTTGTAGATGGTGAGGGTAAGGATGTTCCCGGCCCAGCCACGGGATGTCTTTGCCGCGCCACATCCGTTTGGACATCGCCGTCAGTGTCGTCTTCGCCCGACTGCCGGACGGCGGGAGCCTGTGGCATGATACAGTTCAACGCGTTTACCCTTCACGATCTGGTCGGGTTCATCGTGATGGGAGCTTCGTCCATCGCCATGTACTTCGTGTACTGGCGTTTTGGGCGGCGGCTGGCGGATCTGCTGTTGGCCAATCTCCTGTTGTGCAGCGCCCTGTATTGTCTGACCCCCTTTCTCTCCGACAACATTATCCCTCAGGGGACTCCCTCGCTGGCTGTCGACCATGCAGGCATCTACACGCTGTGGTCGACGAGGGCCGCATTCCTGGCGGGCATGCTGAGCATGCCCATGGTCCTGCATTTCGCCTTCGTCTACTCCTGCAGTACGAACAGGCTAAGCCGCAATACACGATGGGTCTACGTCGCCACGATCCTGCTGTGTCCGCTTGTCGTGATCGATGGGTTTCTGTGCGAGCGGCAGGTTCCGACGGCGACGACAAGCAGTTGGAGCAACAGCGTTCCGTGGTATCCTGAGCAGGGGGGGTGTATTGGCCCGTGATGGGCCTCTTCACTACAGCGTTTCTGGGCTGTTACCTTTATGCGCTGTACGTCTTGTGGCACCCGTCCAGTACATCAGACGCCTTGGACGGACACCAGTCCAGACGCATCGGCGCGGTCCGCTGGGGCATACTGCTTCAGGTGATGGGCACTGTCATAGACCTTGCCTTCGTCAGTCTGGAGTACAAGGGGCCTCCCGCATTCCCCGTGACGTCTCTTGCCATGGGCATCGTCTTCGTCTGGGCCATCGCGCGTGAGCACATGGCTCTTGGCCGCTACAAGATCCGCAGAGACAGGGACTTCAGTATCGCCCGAACGATCCAACGGGGCCTCTTGCCCGAGGGGCCACCCTCGTTGGACGGTTTCGACATCGCAGGGTGGAGCCAAGCGGCCGACGAAGCCGGCGGCGACGTGTACGATTTCCAGATGCTGTCCCATGGACAGTGCATGATTCTTCTGGCCGACGTGAGCAGCCACGGTATCGGTCCGGCGCTGCTGGCGGCGGAAGTGCGGGCGTATTTCCGTGCCCTTAGCATGCAGACGACCGACGTGTCGCGGGTCATGCGGGACCTGCAGAGGCTTCTGTCCGACGATCTCGACGGCGGGTGGGGTGTCACGTGCTTCCTGGGGCGGCTTGACGCGGGCAAGCGCGAGTTGTCGTACGTGTCGGCGGGGCAGGCGCCGCTGTTGTTCTACGACGGGAAGACCCGGCGGTTCAGCGAGCGAGGCGCCACGACCATTCCGCTGTACGGCGGGTTGCTTGACGCGTCCGTCGATACCGACCCGCATCGTCACGCCTTTGCCCCGGGCGATATGCTCATCGTTCCCAGCGACGGGCTGTGGGAGGTGGACGACGGAAGGGGGGGGCTGCTCGGCACGGATGGGTTCTGTCGGATCCTCGGTACGGGCAGTCCGGGCACGGCGGCGGACGTTGTCGACCGCGCCTGGATGGGTGTAGCCGATTTCGCGGGCAAGCGTAAGCAAGTTGATGATCAGACGCTGCTTGTTGTCCGGCGGTTGATGGAATAGCCTCTGCGCCAAGACGGTCCGGCGCATGAGGGGCGTTCGGCGATAGGTACGTCTCAGAGCACTTTGATGAAAGGACTTCCTCCATGACCAGGACATGTCGGGTTCCGGCGGCCGCTGTTCTTGTGGCGATATCCCTCCTCTGTGGACTCTGCGCGCGGGCTCCCGGCGGGACCGGATACCTGGACAGGGACTTGTCCCTTCGCATGCCGGCCGCCCTGAGCCGCTTCTCGTCTTATGGTGACGTCGCCGCTGTCGGCGGTGCGTCGGCGGGCAGCAAGTGGAGTTCATCCGTCAATCCCGCCTCGACCGGCTGGCTGGACGTGGTGGGCGAATTCGGCATGGTCGCCAGTCCGCAGTATGCCGTAATCGACTTCGGCGCCGGGGCGAGGATGGGCGTGGGAACCGCCGCGGCCACGATAGACCTGGGCAACTGGGGCGTGCTGCAGCCGGCCTTCGCCCAGGTCAGCAGCAACGAGAAGGCGATGCGGCCGGCCCCGCCGCCTCTCGGGGTGAGGTTCGACTTCGACTACTCGCTGGACTACTACCAGTGCCAGTGGGCCAAGCGTATCGAAGACTGGGCCGTCGGGCTGAACGTCAACTATGGCCCCTCGACCGCCCGGGTCAACATGGGCACGGTTGACGTCAGCAAGACCCGGTCGGAGAACTACGGCGTGCGCGGGGGCGTGCTTCACGAGGTGGTCGACAAGCTGCTGATCGGACTTGTAGTGGACTACGCCCAGTCCAGCGACCGCACCGCGATGTACGATTTCCTGGGCCTCGGCGGGGGCACGGTCAAGATGAACGATACGACCAAGCAGTACATCACGCGGATTGGCGCATCATACGAGTACAAGGAAGACTCGGCCGTCTATCTCGACCACCAGTTCTTCAAGGCGACCAACAGCACGGGGCGACTGATGACCCACCGGTTTCTGGCCGGCGTGGACCACCAGGTGGTCAAGGGCTTGTTTCTCCGCGCCGGCGGGGCGGTGGACGCCACCGGCCAGACCGGCTTCACGTGCGGCCTGGGGGTGTACCCCACCGACTGGTTCACGATCGACGTGGGCTACCAATACGACATGTTCCCCGAGTTATCGCCGGAATTCGGGCGGGCACACACCTTCATCCTGTCGATCGGCCTGACGTACTGACGGCATGCGCCGTGCTACCGCGGCCCGGTCCGGCCGGTCCAGAGGTACATGAAGCGGGGGCGGGCGCCGTCGGCGAGGGTGTCCAGGGAGACGTTGATCATGTTGATCTGCGGCGCGGCGCCCGGGGCCTGGCTGTAAGCGTTGGCGCGATAGCCGTACGGACGGGAGTACATGACCATCTCGGCCCGGGAGACGCCGGCAAGCACCTTGGCCAGTTCGAACGCGTCGTCCATGTAGCCCAGGTCGTCAACCAGGCCGTTGGCCTTGGCCTGCTGGCCCGTGTAAATCCGCCCGTCGGCCAACTTCCGCACCTGCGCCAGCGACAGGTCCGTCCGTGACCCCGCCACGATGCCCACGAACCGCTCGTAGAACGCGTCGATCATCTCCTGCATGACGGCCACGTCCTTGTCGTCCAGCGGCTTGAACATCGAGCCCATGTCCTTCATCGCCCCGCTGGTGACGGCCTTGGTCTCCACGCCCAGCATCCGCAGCGTGCCGGCCACGCTCAGCATCTGAGAGATCACGCCGATCGATCCGGTCACGCTGGTCGGATGGGCCAGTATCCGGTCGGCCCCGCAGGCGATGTAGTATCCGCCCGAGGCCCCGACGTCTTCGATCATCGCCACCACCGGCACGCCGCGCTTGGCGCGGAACCGCGTCAGCGCCCGGTACATGATGTCGCTGGCGGTCACGCCGCCGCCGGGGGAGTTGATCCTGACGATGACGGCACAGACGTCCGAGTCGTCGGCCGCGGTGTCCAGCTTCTCGACGAACAGGCTCACCGGGTTCTCGCCCCCGCCGAACATTCCCCGCTCTCGCGTGTTGGCTATCACGCCGTCGACGTCGACGATGGCGACCTTGTCGGTGATGAACCACCCGTCGTCTCCGCCAACGGTGGTCTCCTCAAGTTCCTCTTTCACGTCGACGGGCCGAAGCAGGATGCCCATGTCCCCGCCGCACCCGCCGAGACACGTCAGAGCTGTCACGATAATCAGGATTTTCGCGTAGTTATTCATGGCGGGAATCGTACCACCGCCGACGGGGGGTCCGCAAGGAAACTTGTCGTTCGTTCCATGTTTAGCGGGCGAGCTTGCTCGCCGTGTCTCCGTTCGATACACGCACCGCGTTCGGTGGTTCTCGGCGTCGCAAGCGACGCCGCACGCGGGGCAAGCCCCGCCGCCAAACGTGGAGAGAACGACAACATTGAGCGCCGCTAGACGTGGAGCAAATGACAAGCGAACAATACGGTTGCAATGGGCGCAGCGTGTCCGTAGAGTAATAGCTTTGACGGACAAGGTAGCTTTCGCCGTCGGGCCCCGCCCGGCGGACTCGAGGTGTGCCCCGTGGGTCCGAGTCGTCGCGAATCGCCCGAACTGCCGCAACAGTTTGCCGACAGCCTCACCAGCGAGGAACGTATGCTGGTCGTGCTGAAGCATGAACTGTATGAAGGCAGTTGGGATGAGATGGTCGCCGATCTGCAGGCCCGTCTCGAGGGTCGGCCCTATATCTTCAAGCTGGCCCACAGGATCATCGACGATCTGGAACGGATCAAGCGGCTTCGAGCCTTCGAGCGTCAGCATGGCGTTGACCTCAGCGCGTTTGTGGAACTGGACCGGTAAGTTCGCCCGCGGGCGAGCGGAACTTGTAGAGGAGTTGGACATGCGTGGGATAGGCAAGTGCGTGGCGATCATGGCGCTGTGTGTCACGGCGGTCGGTTGCGGTCCGGGCGTCTACCGGGGCGTGCCTTCTCCGGACGTGCTGAAGACCGCCGACCTGCAGTACTACTGGGAGTTCGACCTCAAGCCCGACAGTGGTGAGCGCATCACGTCGATCTGGCTGATGGACGAGAAGCTCTACTGCCTGACCAGCCTGAATCGCATGGTGGCCGTCGACGCGGCCACCGGCGTGCCGCGGTGGGCGTATGACGTGGCGATCCCGTCGGACACGGTCTTTCTCCCGCCGGCCCACTTCAGCGACATTCGCGTCTCGGACAAGGTCCACGGCGTCTCGCATATGATGGAGTGGAACGAACTGCCGGACGTCGAGCCGTTCGACGCGGTCCTGCTCAACACGGTCTATCACGTGGTCGTTCTGAACCGGGCCACCGGCACGGAGGTGCGGCGCATCGCGTTCAAGTTCCCGGCCAACTCCGGTGGCAGCACCGACGGGCGACATTTCTTCACCGGCGCCACCGGGGGACGGTATCACGCGATCGCCCTGAACGAGGCCCTGCATGCCTGGAGCCTGTCGACCGACAGCATCATCTCCTCGCCGCCGGCCTACTACAACGGGCGCCTGTTCGTTGCCGGCGAGGACCACTACCTGTACTCCGCGGAAGTCGGCATGCAGGGCAAGCGGGTCTGGCGCCAGACGCTGGACGGGGCGGTGACGGGGCAGATTCACGTCGACGCGCGGGGCTGCTTCGTTCCCTGCCAGGACAACCGTCTCTATGCGTTCGACTCGATGAGCGGCACGGGACTGTGGGATCCGTTCGTCTGTGCCGGACCGCTGTCCCAGGGCGTCCAGGTCGGCGAGGACACGATCTTCCAGTATGCCGATCGCGACGGCCTGTACGCCATCAACGTGGCCAACGGCAGGAAGAGATGGCACATGCCTTCTTCCCTTCCCTCTCACGTGGCCGGGGTCATCGAGGGCATGGTCTACGTGGTGGACGGCGAGTCGAGACAACTGCGGATCGTGGACGAGTTGCTGGGCAAGGTCTCCGACGCGATCGACTTCGAAGCCGGCGTGATGGTCGCGCGCAACGGGCTGATGCCCGCCATCTTCATCGCCACACCCGACGGCCGCGTCTTCTGCCTCCGACCGACCGCCGCCGGCAGACTGACTGCTGAAATGCTGCGGGAATAGAGTTCCGCAAGATCATAGCGGCCCGGGCGCACGGACCTCGCCGGCGGGCCCAACTTACCCACGGACAACAGACAAGGAACACGAGACATGGAAGGTGCAGTGACGATTCGCAGGGCGCTGATCAGCGTATTCGACAAGACGGGAATCGAGGCGTTTGCCAAAGCGCTGGTGGACATGGGCGTGGAGCTTATCTCCTCGGGCGGCACGGCGCGGGCGATCGAGGCCGCCGGCGTGTCCGTGCGCTACGTGCAGGAATGGACCGGTTTCCCGGAGATGCTCGGCCATCGCGTCGTCACGCTGCATCCCAAGGTCCACGGGGCCCTGCTGGCCCTGCGCGACGATCCGGAGCACCAGGCGGACATGGAAAAGTACGACATCGAGCCGATCGACCTGGTCGTCTGCGGGTTGTATCCGTTCGAAGACGCCATCGCCAAGGACGACTGCACGCTGGCCGGCGCCGTCGAGATGATCGACATCGGCGGGCCCACCATGGTCCGTTCGGCGGCCAAGAACCACAAGTTCGTCTCGGTGGTGACCGATCCGACGCAGTACAACCTCATCCTGGACGAGATGCGGGCCAACAACGGGCAGGTCACCTTCGACCTCCGCCAGAAGCTCGCGCGGCAGGCGTTCGCTTATACCGCACACTACGACAGCCAGATCTCCGGCTATCTCGCCGCCGAGCTGGGCGAGGAGATGCCCGAGCGCGTGACGTTCAGCTACCGCAAGGCCTGCGAACTGCGGTATGGCGAGAACCCGCACCAGAACGGCGCGTTCTACGTCAGCACTGACGCGTCCGAGCCGTGCATCGGGCGGACCAAGCTCCTGGGCGGACGGGAGATCTCCTACAACAACTACTTCGACGCCAACGGCGCCGTCGAGCTGGTCAAAGACTTCGACGACCCGGCCATCGCCATCATCAAGCACGCCAACCCCGCCGGCTGCGCCATCGACGAGGATCTCGTCGAGGCCTACCGCAAGGCGTACTTCGGCGACGTCAACGCCGCGATGGGCGGGATCGTCGCGGTCAACAGGCCCGTGACGGAGGACCTGGCCAGCGCGATCGTCGAGACGTACAGCCGCTGGGGCAAGGACGCCGGCGCGGGCGGGTTCTTCGCGGAGATCGTCGCCGCCCCGAGTTTCGAGGGCAACAGTCTGGAGATCATCCGCAGCCGCGAGGGGTGGGGCAAGAACGTCCGCCTTCTGGAGATCGGCGAGCTGACGGGCAAGCGGAACAGTGAGAAGTACCTCAAGTACGTCGTCGGCGGGATGCTGATTCAGGACCGCGACCTGCTGGGCCTGAACGAGGACGACTGGAAGGTCGTCACCGACCGTCAGCCCACCGAGCAGGAGCTGGCCGACATGCGTTTCGCGTGGATCTGTGCCAAGCACACCAAGTCCAACGCGATCACGCTGGCCAAGGACCAGGCCCTGCTGGGCGCCGGCGCGGGGCAGATGAGCCGCGTCAACTCGGCCCGACTGGCCGGGCAGATCGCCAAGGACTACGGCGGCGGGGGCGTGGTCGACACCGCCGGGTGCGTGCTGGCCTCCGATGCGTTCTTCCCGTTCCCCGACAGCCTGGACTGGGCCGTCGAGGTCGGTGCGACGGCCGTCATCGAACCCGGCGGGGCCAAGAAGGACGACGACGTCATCGCCCGCGCCAACGACCTGGGCCTGGCGATGATCTTCACCGGCGCGAGACACTTTAACCACTAGAACCGCTGCGCGGCTGGCTAAAGGTTAAAGGTTGAAGGGTAGAGGGGCGCCGTGGGCTGCGAAGCGCGGCGGAGCAACCACCCTGTTTGCGCGTAGACGAAACGGCTCGAGACGCCTCATGCCGATCGTGATTAGCAGGTGCGTCCACGAGCCGGCAGATGGAAGACCTGTGATTCGGCACGCTGTAGGGGCTGGCCACTTCAGTGGCCAGCACGGGGCCGGAGGTCCCGAAGACGCCAGAGCACGATCAGTCAATGTGCGAGCGCATTCACTGATGCCAATCGATATCAGAGGTGCAACATGGTCAGAAGACTCGCATTGCTTGCCGCGGCGGTTGCGCTGGTCACGCTGACCGGCTGCTCGGACGACGGGCCGCCTGAGACCAACGCACCGGCCGGCGAGACCCGTCCAGCGCCTTCCGCGGACAGTGCCGATCCGCAAAGCTGGTGCGAGTTGGTCTACCAGATTCGACCCGACGAAGACGGTTCGGCCGCCGACGCTGACCTGGCCCGACGGATGATCGAGGTTCTCAAGCGACGCGTGGACTCACAGCGGGCCGGCCTTGAATGGCGCCCGCTCGGTAACGAGCGATTCTCGGTTCGCATGCCGACAGGCAAGGACGCCGCACTTGACGTCGACGACCTGAAGCGCCTGATCGCTCGGACCGGGACGCTGGAGTTCCGCGTAGCGCCGGCTGAGCCCCGTGCGGCGCCCGAGTTCATGCCGATCAGCCGCGAGGACTACGATCTCTACCTCACGGAGCTTCGCGATGAAGGCCCCGACGCCGCGGACCGCCGCAACGCGCGTCTTCAGTGGTTCCCCGTTCGCGGACGGGGCGACACCTACAGCGGAATGGTGACCGCAAGGCACGGCGAGGACCTGTACATGCTGCTGTGCACCGAGGCGGGCGACACGATGCGCCATCACGGCGACCGGTGGAGCCTGAAGCGGGCGTACGTGACGGCCGACAACATGGGCCAGCCGGCTGTCGGATTCGAGTTCGATCGGGAGGGGGCAGCAAAGCTCGCAGCGCTGACCGAAGCGCACAAGGGGCATTTCCTGGCGGTCCTGCTGGACGGCGTGGTCCACTCGTGCCCGATCGTTCGCGAGAAGATCGGCGGGCGGGGCGTTATCACGGGGCAGTTCACCCGCGCCGAAGTGACGGAGTTGGCCCGCGTTCTCGAGGCCGGCGCGCTGCCGGCCAGACTCGTCCCGCAGCCGGTCTCCGAAACACACGTGGGCCCGCGCAAGTAGACGCCGCATGCGCGATGAGCGCGGGGGCCGCCCCGGTCGGTCGGAGTCCCGTACGCGAGGGCCTGTGGGCGTCTGCCCCTCTGCAATCCGTGGCCGGTCCGTGTCCGCTGGGCGGGCAGGTTGCCCACCTTCTGAATCATGTCGCTAAGGGTCAAGTTTGACTTGACCGATAGTATTCATCCCGCGATAATGCTCGGTTCTATCTTGGGAGTACTGGACTATGAACGGAAAGAATCTGCCTCTGAAGTTTGGCTTTTTGGCGTTGATCGTGGCCGCCGGGATTGTCTCGCTGACCACGAAGGGACTGCGAGAAGGCATTGACCTGCGAGGCGGCGCTGAGCTGGTCTATCGCATTCAGCCGAGCGAAGACGGCACGCCGGCCGACTCGGACCTGGCCCGACGCATGATTAACGTCCTCAAGCGGCGCGTCGATCCGGGCGGGCTGATGAACCTCGAGTGGCGCCCGATAGGCAAGGACCGTCTCTCGATCCGCATGCCCGCCCCGCGCGAAGAAAGCCAGAAGGCGCGGACCGCATATGCCGACGCGCTGGCGACGCTGGACGAGAGGAACCTCCGCGTCAGTCAGATCCATGCCGTTGCCGCCAAACCCGAAGGGTCCGGTCGCGACGAGGCCATCGCCGAACTGGCCGGAGGGGACGAACGTCTCGCCAAGGACCTCGCCGCCCTGGCCAAGGTCCAGGATGAACTGAGCAAGGCCCTGCAGGGCACGGACGACAACGCCCGCGCCGAGGCCCGCGTCAAGTGGCGCAAGGACCTCAGGGACTTCCGTGCAACGCATGATCTGCGGACAGCCGAAATGGAGTCCGTCCTGCAGCGCTACGCCGCCGCGCAGGGGCTCGCCGACAAGAAAGCCGCCGCACAGCGGCTCGAGGAGTACACCAAAGCCCTTGCGTCGCTGCAGGGGCGGTTTCCCGGGCGAAAGGCGCAGATCGACGAGGTGGTGGCCAAGCACAAGGACTGGCTGACAAAGAGGCAGCACCTTGAGGACCCTGCCGACCTGAAGCGCCTGATCTCCCGAGCGGGCCAGTTGGAGTTCCGCATTGCTCCGGGCGTGCCGGGCGCCAAGGCTGCCCTCATGCCGATCAGCAAGGCCGACTACGACAAGTACAGGAACGACCTCCAGGACGAGGGGCCCGAGGCGGGGCGCCGGCGGAACGACGTGCTGCAATGGTTCCCCGCCAACGGCAAGGCCAGCGACTACGGTCCTGTCGTGACGAGCCAGTATGCCGGACAACTCTACATCCTGCTGAGCACTCAGCCGGGCAACACAATGCTCCAGAGCAGGGCCAAGAAGGACTGGGCCCTGAAACGGTCGTATCCCACCAGCGACAACATGGGCCTGCCGGCGGTCGGTTTCGAGTTCGATCCGCGCGGCGCCAAGCTGTTTGCCACCCTCACGCAGACGCACAAGGGCCACTTCATGGCCGTCCTCCTCGACGATACGATCTACTCGTGTCCCACGATTCGCGAGACGATCAGCGACCGCGGCATCATCAGCGGCAGCTTCACGGGGCAGGAAGTCAACGAACTGGTTCGCATCCTGGAGGCCGGCTCGCTGCCGGCGCGGCTGGACCCGGTTCCGGTCTCCGAGAGCAAGTTCGGGCCCGCACTGGGCAAGGTCAATCGCGAGTATGGCAAGATGGCGGGCATCGCCGGCCTGATTGCCGTCGCCATATTCATGCTGGTCTATTACGGACTGTCCGGCTCGATTGCGGACGTCGCCCTCGTGCTGAACATCGTTCTGGTTCTCGGCGTGATGAGCATGTTCGACGTCGTGCTAACCCTGCCCGGCATCGCGGGCGTGATCCTGACCGTCGGCATTGCCGTTGACGCCAACGTGCTGATCTTTGAACGCCTCCGCGAGGAGCAGTCCAGAGGACAGGCCGTCAGCGTGGCGATCAAGAACGCCTACGATCGGGCCCTCAGCGCCATCTTCGACGCCAACATCACCACGCTGATCACGTGTTTGATCCTCGGCTGGGTCTCCACCGAGGAGGTCAAGGGCTTCGCGATCACGCTGGGGCTCGGCGTGGCGTTCAGCCTGTTTACGGCCCTGGTGGTCACCAAGTGGGTCTTCCAGGTCCTGGTTCGGACCGGGATAGTCGCCAAGCCGGTCTTCATGCTCCACATCATCGGCGTGCCGAAGATCAACTGGATGGCCAAACGCAGGTGGTTCTGGGCCCTCTCCGCGGTCATGATTGCCGCCGGGATCGCCGCCTTCGTCGGCCAGGGCAAGGACGTTCTGGGTATCGAGTTTTCCGCGGGCACGAAGGCCCAGATCGAGTTGAAAGACGGCGAGTTCATCGAGGACGGCAGATTCCCCGACGACGGCCTGATCCGGTCACGGTTTGTCGCAGCCGCCGAGCAACTCGGCCTGGACAAGCTCAAGGCCACCGCTCGCGTCGAGCTTGTTGTCGATCCGGACCGGGCTGAAAGGTTCGTCGAGACCTACGACGCCGACAGCGACGGGAAGGTCGCTTCAGCGGAATTGCCCAAGACACCGTATTTCGAGAAGCTGGTCGACCTGATCGACGAGAACGGGGACGCGGTTCTCGATGCGGGTGAGTTGGCCGAACTGCCTCCTCTGAAGTACCAGGTGACGACCACCGAGTCGCGGATTGTGAAGGTCAGAGAGGCCGCGGAGAAGGCCTTCGGCAGCGCGCTGAGGCGAAGGCTTGCCTGCGCCTATGACGTGATCAAGGGCGACCTGGTCGCCGGGCTGGGCATTCCCGCGGCGCCGGAAGACGGGTTGACCCTGATCCGGTCGATCGGCAGCGGGGCGGCTGCGACGCTCGAAAACTTCGACGGCGGACTGATGATCGCCGTACGGAACCTGACCCCCGCGCTGCAGGTTGGCGAGATAGAGGACCGGGTCCGCCAGATGCGGTTCCAGGAGGATTTCGCCGCCCAGAGGCAGAACACCAGCAAGATCGTCCCCCTGGAACTCGGGGCCGACGGCAAGTGTGGCAGCTTCGCCCTCCTGGTGCGGCATTCGAGTGGCGAGGTGCTGGATGAGACGAGCTGGAAGAGCTTCGCCGAAGGTGAGAACGAACTGCTCGACAAGGCGATGAGACGGTCGGAGTCGACCGACGCGGTGAACTTCGACCCCGCCATTGCGGGCGAGACGGCCCAGTCGGCCATCGTTGCGGTCATCCTGAGCTGGCTGGCGATCGTGGGATACCTGTGGTTCAGGTTCGGCTCGCCCCAGTGGGGCGCCGCGGCGGTGGTGTGTCTTGTGCACGACGTCATCATCGTGCTGGGGCTCGTGGCGATATCGAATACGGTCATCGGCCAGGTGTTTGGCTCGGCGGGGTTCAAGATCGACTTGGTGATGATCGCGGCGATCCTGACGGTCATCGGCTACTCCGTCAACGACACGATTGTCGTCTTCGACCGGATTCGCGAGAACCGCGGCAAGCTGACGGCGGTCAGTGAGCAGGTGATCAACACGTCGATCAACCAGACGTTGGGCAGGACATTACTAACCTCCGGCACGACGTTTATCGTCGTGTTCATCATGTTCGTCTGGGGTGGTCCCGGCATCCACGCGTTCAACTACGCGTTGCTCGCGGGGATCATCTTCGGCACGTACTCGTCGATCGCCATCGCCAGTCCGCTCCTGCTGGGCTTCAAGGAAGCTGTGGCGAGCAAGGCCGCCAAGGCCGGCGACCAGGACCAGTAGCCATCCCGGTCGGCCCGACCGACCGAGGACGTCTTGATCTGTCGTTGTCCCCGGGCAGCACGTGCGTGCGGCCGGGGGTGGGTGGTATGGGGGCTGGACTGGAGTGGCGTTCTGCGCGCCGGGGGGGGCGATGCGAATCTGTCACCGCCTCGCCGAGAGCAGAAATCTTTCCTTGGCGCGATCCTTTGACTGTGGCGAGCGTATCTATGAATACCGGCGGCGCGGCGGGCCCTTTCGTCAGCGGCTGGAGCCTGCAACCAGGAGCGTCTCCAAGCCCTTTTTGGTCAAGAAATTGGATAAAGCTGTCCTGATGAATGGTCGATACTCACACACAGGTCGGTCGTTGTGCGATCTCGTTGCGGCGCTAGGTCTGCATAGGGTGTGCTGACCGGATGGAACGGCCAGCGCGCAGCGACACGGGCCGGACAGTAACTTGTTTTTGGGATGGGTCTGGCCGCTTCGGTAACAGTGCGCGAGTCCGAGACTATTCATCGAAAGGCGAATCGTGAAAACTGGTAAGGATTACAGACGGCTCTGGGCGGTCCTGGCCATGGCTGGGGCGGTGAGTTTCCTCAGCGGATGTGGCGGTTTCGTTGAAGGGTGGAAAACCGACGGGTCGCGGTGGCTTTCGCCTGACAAAGTGGTCAAGGCCCCCGAAGGGCCCGCCCCGGTTCGAGCGATCGACAAGAACATCGGTGTCGCCGACCAGGACGCCGAGCGGATCGCCGGCTCGTCCCTGCCGCGCCATGGCGATTTCGAGTACAGCGCCGAGGACTACCAGATAGGCCCGGGCGACATCGTGGACATCTCGATCCTCGACCTGTTCAACGAAGGGCTCGAGACCGTTCTGCGCCGCCAGGTCACCGAGAGCGGCTATATCGACCTGCCGCTGCTGCCCGATCGCGTGCTGGCCCAGGACAGGACGCAGGAGCAGTTGAAGGAAGACATCATCCAGGCCTACAGCCCGGACATCCTCGTCAATCCGACCGTGTCGGTCACCATCATCGCCCAGCGCCAGAACACCTTCTCGGTTCTCGGGTCGGTCCAGCGGACCGGACAGTACAACGTCGTAAGCCGCTCGATGCGGCTTCTGGAGGCCCTTGCGTTGGCCGGCGGGATCACGCAGTCGAACATCGACTACATCTATGTAATCCGCCAGCAGCCCCCGCGCATCAAGGGCAAGGACAAGAAGCCCGGTAAGGACGGAGCGGGCCGGCCCAAGGGCGCCGCACCGGCCGACGGGAAGACCAAACCGGCTGGAGGGGACCAGGGCGGCGCGAAGGCCCCGGGCAAGGAACAGACGCGTCTTCCGGCGCCGTCGGCCCCGTTGATGCTGGCCGAGACGGACGAGCCTGCGGGCGGCGCTGCGAAGTCCAAGGCCAAGGCCGACAGCAAGCCCGGCTGGGTTCACGACGCGAAGACCGGGCGATGGATCCGGGTGGGCACCAAGGCGAAGCCCAAGGTGGCCGATGACCCGCTCAAGTGGTCCGAGGCCGAGGACGGCGCCGTACGTGTCATCGCCATCGACCTGAAGAAGCTCCGCAACGGCGATCCGACGATGAACATCGTCGTCAAGGACAAGGACGTGATCAACATCCCGCCGCTTGAGCTGGGCGAGTTCTACGTGATGGGAGAAGTGGTGCGTCCGGGTGTCTATTCCCTTACGGGAAGACGAATTACGATAAAGATGGCCATCGCCGCGGCGGGGAACTTCTCGCCGCTGGCCTGGCCCGAGAATGCCGTCCTGATCCGCCGCGTGGGCGATGCCTCCGAACAGATCGTTCCGGTCAACATCGAGCGCATCTTCCGGGGCGAGCAGAACGACCTGTTCCTCAAGCCCAACGACGTGATTGCCGTCGGCACGGACGTCCGGGCGCCATTCCTGGCCGTACTGAGAAACGCCTTCCGAATAACGTACGGGTTCGGCTTCATCTACGACCGGAATTTCGGCGCCACGTCGACTTTCGACACGGAGCGTGACAGCCAGCGGTTCACCCGCTGGTAGGCCCGAGTCCCGATCCCGACGTACATCGGGATCGGGAGATTGAGCCGAGAGATCGTATGACACAGACCCCCGATCAGGTTGACCCCACCGCGACAACGCCGGGCAGACTGGCCGATATGGTTGCCGACCCGTCGGCCGCCGGTTCGGACGACGGGGCTCTGCGCCGCCAGACGGCCATCAAGATTGCCGTCGTCGCCGGCCTGTTCCTTGCGTTGAACTTCTGGCAGTTCCGTGTCCTGCTGCGCCTCTGGAGCGACCCGGACTGGTCGCATGGGTTCATCATCCCCCTGTTTAGCCTCTTCCTCATCTGGAACCGCCGCGAAGACATCGCCGCCGCACGGGTCCGCCCGTTCGTGTTGGCCCTTCCGCTGATGCTGGCGGCCCTGCTGGCGCAGGTGGTCTCGTTCTACCTGATCAGCAACTACTGGCTGTGCCAGTTGAGCATGGTCGCGACGCTGTTCTTCCTGGTGCTCTACCTGGCCGGGCTGAGCGTTGTCCGCGTCGTGTGGCTGCCCGTGCTCTACCTTGCCCTGGCCATGCCCATTCCCGGCTCGCTGTACACGCGAGTCTCCCTGCCGCTGCAGAAGATCGCCGCACAGGGCTCGGCAGTCATCCTGCGTCTATTCGGCGTGACCGTTGACGTGTCGCACAGTCACATGAGCATCTGGAGCGTGAGCGGCAAGTGGCAGGAGTTGACGGTGGCCGAGGCGTGCAGCGGCATGCGGAGCCTGATGGCTTACGTGGCGCTGGGGGTGGCGTGGGCGTATCTGGAAGACAGGCCCGTCTGGCAGCGGGTGATACTGGTCCTGTCGATCATTCCGGTGGCCGTGCTCTGCAACGTGATCCGGGTTGCGATCACGTGCACGGCCTACTACTACGACAAGCCTGAGTGGGGGCAGGACTTCATGCACACGTTCACCGGCATGTTGATGCTGATACCCGCCCTGCTGATGTTCGGCCTGCTCGGCTGGGCGCTGAAGCGCCTCTTCGTTGACGACGACGACGCTTCAGGCAGTCACGAGGCCGACGCGCGCCGCTCGGCGCAGGCGGTGGGGGGTATGTCATGACTCGCTCCGCCGGAAAGAGCGTTGGTGGTCGGACGGGCGCCATGGCCTGGTGTGGCCGGAACGTGCACTTCACGATTGTCGTCACGATCCTCGCCCTCTCGGCCGTCGGCTGGTACGTGGTGGCTGCCGTTGGTGAAGTCGCGTTCATGAAGAAGCCCGTGACGCACCCCGAGGGCGTCGAAGTCGACAGCGAGACATTCCGCAACGTCTCGCTGCCGAAGGTGTTCGGTGAACGATATGTCCGGGCCGAAGACGATGATCTACACGTGCCCTACGGTCGGCCCGGAGACCCGGACGATGAGCCTGACGGCGAGATCACGCTGCCGGACGAAGTCCTCGAACCCCTGAAGATCGGGACGGCGTTGGACAGCAGCCGCATCGCCGACAGGCAGTGCAACTGGTACGTGTGCCGCATCTACATCGACACGAACAAGGACGTGGGAGACGCGTTCAGGATCTGGCGGCTCAACGTGTATTACTACACGGGCGTCAGGGACCAGATTCCACACGTCGGCGAGGTCTGTCTCGCTGCCGGCGGGGCCACCATCACCGGATCCTCAGAGATCGCCCTGACCGCTCCGGAGAGCCGCCCGCCGTGGAACGAGCCGGTCACGTTCAGGCGAACGGAGTGGCAGACCAGGGACAGGACGTCACAGAAGACGCACAACTACGTTCAGTACTACGTATTCAGTATGAATGATGAGCCCGTCAACGACCGGAACAGCGTCCGATGGAAGCTGATGTGGCCGTGGGTGAAGCACAGCTACTACGCGAAGATCGAGTTCGGCCCGCACAGGCCGATCTCGGAAGCCGCCAGTGCCGGTGACGAGGCGGGGCAGAAAGCCAACGCCGCAGCGCAGGCAGAGGCCGATGCCGCGGCGCAGGAGTTCGCGAGGCATTTCCTGCCCCGCGTGATTGACGCCCTGCCCACGCGCGAGACGATAGAGGCCCTTGACGACGCGGACTGACCACAAGAGATGAAGCGTTGAAGGTTACAGGTTGACGGTTAACGGTTAATCCCGACGTACGTCGGGAAAGCAGGTCCGTACCCTTCAACCTGGGACCTTTAACCTGATTTGCAGACGAGAAAAGAGCGATGGCACGAAAGAAGCGTAAGAAGAAGAGAAGACTGAACAAGTGGGTCGTTATCAGCCTGACATTGGTTGGACTGGCCATTGTAGCGGGAGTGGGCCTGTCCAGTTCGCGCGTGCGAAACTGGCTGTTCCCGAAGGACCCCGTCGCGGCGGCGAATCGGGCGGCGGGGTTCGTCACGTCGGCCGAGGAGGCCGTTGCCGAAGCCGTGGAACTCAAGCAGGCGGGCCGGGATGACGAGGCGGCCGAAAAGTTCACCCGGGCGCACGAGCACTACGCCAACGCCGACAAGGCCTACAGGGAAGCGTTCAGCTTCTCGCCCAAGCATCCGCGTGGGGCCGAATTCGCCCACCTGTGGGGCGAGATGCTCCTGGCCCGGTCTCGCGTGCCCGAAGGGCTCACCGACAGTCACCGAAGCGAGATGCAGAGCGCAGGGGTGGGCTATCTCAGGGCCGCCCTTCAACGCGATCCAAACTACATCAAGAGTCAGAAGCTGCTTTGCGAACTCTTCTGGCCGCCGGCGATGAGTCCGAGGCAGAACGTCAGACCGTCGGTCTATACTGACGAGGCGGACAAGCTCCTGAAGATCGACCCTGAAGACCACGTGACCTGGTTCCGGCGGGGCGCGGTGGTGGCCCGGCACGTGGAGATCGAGGGCGAGGGGGCCGACAAAGTCCTGAAGGACCTTCGGAAGGCCATCGAACTGAAGCCCGACGAACTGAGTTACTGGCTGAGCAAGGTCGCTTTCGAGATGAAGCTCAAGCGTTTTCCGGCAGCCGACGCGACATTCAAAGAAGCACTGAAGGTTGAAGCCAACGCCAACAGGCCCGAGTTGCGCATCGCGTACACGCGGTTCCTCCGACAGCGAAACCTCCGTGAGGAAGCCGCCGCGCAGATCGACGAGGCGATCAAACGGGCTCCCGACAGCATCCTGCCGCTCCTGACCAAGGCCGAACTGCTCAGACTCGACCAGCGTGCGGACGAGGCACTGCCGGTCCTGGAGCAGGCGCGGAAGATCGATCCCACGAACTACATCGTTTACCGGGACCTGGCCATCGTCCACAGGATGTTGAAGGAACCCGCCAAGGCGCTGGCCGTACTCAGGACGGGCGTCAAGACGCTGGAAGGGCAGCCGAGCACTGCACCGGCCAGTTCGCGACAAGAGAGGACACGCCAGTTCTCCAAGCTTCAGTTGAACTACGAGTTGGCCAGTTCACTTCTCACCGCGGCCCGTGGCGAGAAGGACAAGCCCAAGCGAGAGGAGTACCTCGCCGAAGCCCGCGCGTGTGCCAAGACCGTCAGCCAACTCGGTACGGTCGCCGGGATGGCCGAAGGCGTATCCGACAGTCTCGCCGGGCGGCTTGCCTATGCTTCCGGAAAGACGGCCGAGGCCCTCCAACTGCTTGAGAAGGCCTATGACGCGTTTGGGCAGGGCCGGTTCGACCCCCACACCTCGGAACTGCTGATCCAACTGCATCGGCTCAACGGCGCGCCGGGCAAAGCGGAGAAGATCGTCAACCGTTTCCTGTCCAGGCCGGAGTACCGACGCAATACCGGGATCCTGCTGATCAAGGCCCAGTTGGAGATGGGATATCGCAAGTGGGGCAGTGCCGAAAGCTACGTCCGACGGGCCCTCGACATTGATCCCGACGCCAAGGGCGCCGGGAGCCTGCTGGCCCTGATCCGCCTCAACGCCGGCCAGGTCGACAAGCTGCCTGCGGACCTCCAGTTGACCTCCCAGTTGGCGCGACCGATCCTGGAGCGAGCCGAAGAACTCTGGGGAGACGATCAGCGAGACAAGGCGCTGGGGCTTGTCCAGGACCTGTACAAGCGCCTCGACTCCGACGAGAACGTCGCCTTGGCGCTGCTCAAGATGTATCAGGCGTTGAATCGCGACGACGACGTCAAGGCCCTTCTGGCCAAGATCAAAGCCGACCAGCCTGAGTTGGCAAAGCGCATCCAGTTCGCACAGGACATCGTCAACGAGAAGGACCCGGCCAAACGCCTGGCCATGCGGGCCAAGCGGATGGAGGGTATCAAGGATCCGCTGACCAGGGCGCTGTCGCTGGCCGACCTGTACCGTTCGGCCGGACAGACGCCGCAGTTCCTCAAGTACCTCGCCGAGGCCGAGGGCATTAAGCGCGACGATCCTCGAGTCATCAGTCGCAGGTTCACCCACGCCGTAACGAGCAAGAAGTGGGACGAGGCGGAGAAGGTCGTCGCGCTGGCCGCCGAAGCCAACGCCGACCGTGTGGGCGGCATGCTGTTTGCCGCCAGGCTTGCCACGATCAGGGGCAACCGAGAAGTCGCCGTCGAGGTCTTGTCCAATATCCTGACGACCAACCCCGGCCATACCGTAGCTCGCCTCAGCCGCGGCGATCTGCACATGCGCCAGGGGCAGTTGGATCAGGCCGCCGAGGACTTCACGGCCGTCTGGAGCAGCAACCCGGCCAACTCGACCGCGGCGATCGGCATGATGATCATCACCCAGGGCCAGGGCAAGTTGGCTGAGTACAACGACTGGCTGGACCGCGCCCACAGGCTGGCGCCCCGGCATCCGGAGGTCGTCAGGCGATTCACCGATCGCGAGGAGCAGCGATCAAGCAACCCCGAGCAGATCATCGCCAAGCGCGAGAAGCAGTTGGCCCGGACCCCGAAGGACCTGAACAACCGCCTGCGGCTTGGCGCGCTGTACGAGCGTGTGGGCAAGCCGGTCAAGGCCGAGGAGATGTACCGTGCCGTCTGGGCGGGCGCCGCGGACAAGCTCTACGGCACGCGAGTTCTGGCGGCGTTTCTCGCCCGCACCGATCGCCTCGGCGAGGCGGGCAAGCTCATTCAGGACCTGCTGGCCGTGACAAAAGACAAGGTCGGCGTGTACGTGTTGTATGGCACGTTCCTGGCCCCGCACAAGCCGGCCCAGGCGCGTCGGGCTTTCGGCAGCGCGATCGACGCCGACCCGAAGAACCCGGCGGGGCACTTCGCCCTGGCCCAGTTCCTTGCCGGCAAAGGGGACTGGACGGGGGCCATCCACGCGATGAACCGGTGCGTCGAATTGCGTCCGGATTCTCCCGAGGTCGAGAAGCAACTGGTGTCCTATCTGCTCAGTGGCAAGAGGTATTCCGACGCCAGCAGGCGCCTGGACCGAATGCTCCAGGCCAATCCGTCCGACGCCCGGGCCTTGAGGCTCAGGGCTCAGTTGCTCCTGGACCGCGACAAGGACGCAACGAAGGCCGAAGACCTGCTCAGCAGGGCGATTCGCGAGAACCCCGGCGACGTGGCGTCACTCATCGCCCGCGCCAACCTGTACGTTCGCCTGCCCGACCTGGCCAAAGCCAAGGCCGACCTGGAGAAGGCGCGGGACATTCGCGACAGCATCACCATCTCGCTCGATCTGGCCAACGTGTATGCCGCCTTGAAGCAGTACGGCCAGGCCGAATCGGCCCTGAAGGGCATTCTGTCCCAGCGTGCAAACATGCCCCAGGCCGTCGAGCGACTGGTGCGGGTCTACGCGGTCCAGAAGAAGTGGCGGGTCCTGGAGCAACTGCTCGTCGATACGGGCAAGGCCTATCCGGACAACCCGCGCTACAAGATTCTCGAATCGCAGATGTGGACTCAGCGCAGGGAGGAAGGTAAGGCGTTGGCGGCGCTGGACGCGGCGGCGAAGATCGCTCCCAAGGACCCGACGACGATCCAGGCCTACCTCAACGGTCTGGTCGGCGCCAAGAAGTACGACAAGGTGCTGGTCATCGCCGAGCCGCTGCTGACCGACAAGAAGTTCGCTGTCTGGCTGCCCGCGATACACGCTCGCGCACTGGCCAAGACCGGCAAGCTCGCCCAGGCCGAGACGATATTCCAGGACCTCCTTCGCAAGGTCGACCAGCGGCTGCTCGGCTTCGTTGCCGGACAGATGACCGAGGGGCTGGGACTGGACAGGACTATTGCGGTCCTGCCCCAGTGGCGCGCGCGGACCGACGAGTGGCGCCTGTACAACGCATTGGGCCAGCTTCACATGCGGGCCGACCAACTGGACAAGGCGATCGGCGCGCAGGTCAAGGCACGCGACCTGACGGCGGCGGATTCCCGGGAACGCGCGGGGCTGAACATGCAATTGGGCATGGCCTACTACCGTACGGGCCGACTGGCCGAGGCGGAGAAGGCGTACCTGGCGGCACTGCCTCACTTGTCGAACCACCCCGAACTGCTGAACAATCTCGCGTACATGTACGTTGACGACATGAAGCAGCCCACACGGGCCCTGCCGTATGCCCAGCGGGCCTACAAGCAGCGCCCGGGCAATGCCAACGTCGTCGACACCTACGCCTGGGTGCTTGCGAACCTCAAGCGATATGCCGAAGCCGAGAAGCTTCTGTCCGCCTCGATTGCCCAAGGCGACGCGGTCCCCGCGACCCGGCAGCACCTCGGGTGGATATACGAACAACAGGGCAAACTGAATGAGGCCCGAAGGCAGTACAGCCTGGGCCAACAGATGATTACAGACCGCCAACGCGACAAGAAGCTCTATGACACGTTTGCGGAGTCCATTAGACGCGTTCAGGACAAGCTGAACCGCTGAGTAAGGGAGCAGTAGATGAGCACCATGCAGACACGGGAACAGACGCCGCAGATCGTCCGGCACGCGGGCCCCGTCGTTCGCCGAGTTGGGCCGGCCGGGCAGGCTGCCGGCGGAATCACCGGGCGCGACGTTCTGCGGATCATCCGCAAGCGGAAGTGGCTGATTATCCTGCCAACGCTCCTTCTGACCGCCGCGGCTGTCGTCGGCACGATGCTGTGGCGCCAGCACGCACCGGAGTACACGGCCGAGGCCTTCCTCCAGGTGACACCGGGCTCTGCAGATATCTTCGCGCCGCAAAGGGACCCCCGAGCGGACGTGGTGGAGCGTCAGGTGCTCGCTCAGGCCCAGATGGTCACCAGCGAGGTCGTCCTGCGCGCCGCGCTCGAAACACCTCAGGTGACGAACCTGGCGTGGTACAGGGAGCACAGTACCAGTCTAAACATCGTTGAGGATCTCAGGGATATCGTCTCCGTTTCAGCCGTGCCCAACACCGACCTGATCCGGATCTCTGTCCAGGGCCCTGACAAGAACGAGGTCGCCGACCTGGCCACTGCCATTGCGACGGCCCACGTAGCCGATGTCCGCAAGAGCACCGGTTCGGCCGACGAAGCGACCATCAGCTTGCTGCGGAGTCAGCTCAGCGCGAAGCAAGCCCAGCTTGCCGATATCCGCAACGACCAGCGCAGGGCGCGAACGCGAAGTCGGTCTCCTTCGGACCTGGCCGCCCAGGGCGGGACACTCCGCGCTCGCATGGAAGCCTACGGAAGGCAGTTGACCCAGGCGGGGCTCGCCGTTACGCAGGCCCGCGGCGTCAACGAGGCCCTCAAGAAGCAGCAGGCGTCCGGTGAACTGGTCAACTCGCCCGAGGTCACCGCGGTGGTCGAGACCGACCCGCGTCTCCGCACTCTGCGCCAGCGCCTCGATGCCCTGGACGTCGAGATCCAGCGGAAGATATCCATCGTTGGACCGAACCACCGTGACGTCAAAGCCCTGGAGATACAGAAGGCCGCCGTCAAGAAGCAGATCGACGAGCGAACGAATGAAATCCAGGACTACCAGGTCAAGGCCCTCGTCGAGCGGAGCCGGTCCGCCGTTGACAGCTACGTCGCGCAGCAACTGCAGATCAAGGAACAATACGACAGCGTCGAGGCGCGGGTCCAGGAGATCGAGGCGATCCTCATCGAACTGGGACAGTTGGCGACCCAGGAGGAGCAGGTCAAGGAAGAGGTCGAACGAATTGACCGCCGCATCACGGACCTGAGTCTGGCCCGGGCCAATCGCGTTCCCGTGTCGCTGAGACGCCGGGCTGAACGCCCCGATGAGATCTCCTTCCCGAAGTTCGAGGTCCTGGTTCCGATCGGCGTGGTGGTCGGCCTGCTCATCGGATTCGGTCTGGCATTCCTGCTCGAACTCGTCGATACGTCGGTCAGGAGTCCCGCCGATGTCCTTCAGCGGACGAACATGGCCGTTCTCGGTACGGTTCCGCACACGCGGGACCTCGACGAGGACATCGATGACGTGCGCAAGGCCTTCGCCGACAACCGCGGTTCGCTCTTGGGCGAGGCGTTCAGGCACGTTCGCACGTGTCTGAGGTTCAGCGGGCCGGCCGAACATCGGCGCAGCGTTCTGGTGACCAGTCCCCTGCCCGACGACGGGCGCACCACGGTGACGGTGAACCTGGCCGCCTCAATAGCCCGGGCCGGGCAGAAGGTGCTCGTGATCGACACGAACTTCCGCCAGCCCGTCTCCAGCCGCCTGTTCGTCGAGAACGGCGCCTCGGTGCCCGGGCTGAGCAACGTGCTGGTCGGCCAGTCCGCGTGGAAGGACGTGATTCACGAGGTCGAGGCCAACCTCCACATCATGCCCACCGGTCCTCTGCCCCCGAACCCCGCCGAACTGCTCGGGTCGGATCCGATGCGCCAGTTGCAGGCGGAACTGTTCGAGCAATACGACCAGATCCTGCTGGACGGCGCGCCGTGTCTTGTCGTGACCGATGCGGCGATCTTGAGCACGGTGGTCGACGGCGTGGTGCTGGTCGTTCGTGCCGGGGCCAACACCTACGGCATGGTGCAGCGCGCGGGTCAGAGCCTTGAGCGGATCGGCGCACGAGTACTTGGCACGGTGGTCAACGGCGTCCGGGCGACCGTGGGCGGATACCTGCGGGAGAACTACGACAGGTTCTACGACTACCAGGAACAGGGCGAACTGCCGGCCGAGTAAGCCGCTTGGAACCGTATCGTACACCGGGCCGCGATGGCGACAGAGTTGCCACCGCGGCCCGGGTGTGTTTCATCGAGGCGTGTCTCAGGAGGGTTTTCGCCGCATCGGGCACAACCCGCGCCTGTCGCCGCCCTCGGCCGTCACGACGCGGCGGATGAACTGGCGGAACTTGTCAGCGGCCTCGCCCCAGTCCGTCCGTGCGTCCATCTCCTCCAGTGCCTTGGTGGGCGTCAGCCCGCTGCGATAGGTCAGCCGGAACGCGTCCTTGATCTGGGCGCGGTCTTCCGAGCTGATATGCTCGGCGCGCCGCAAGCCAACGACGTTCAGGCCGGCCACCGCGTTGATCGGGTTGGCGGCTATCACGTACGGCGGAACGTGCATCGTCATGATCGTCCCACCCTGCATCATCACCATATCGCCCATCCAACAGAACTGGTGGATTGCGCTGTAGGCCGACAGTATGGCGCCCGAGCCGATGTGGCTATGCCCAGCCGCCGCGGCGCAGTTGACGAAGATGACGCGGTCGCGAACCACGGCGTTGTGTCCGATGTGCGAGCCCACCATCATGTAGTTCCCGTTGCCGATCACCGTCGCATTGCCCTCGCCGGTCGCCCGAGAAATCGTCACCCCCTCGCGGAAGACATTGTTGTTGCCGATCTGAAGGTACGTCTTCGACTCGACGTCGAACTTGTAGTCCTGCGGCTCGCCCCCGAGCACGGCATGTGGGTCGACGCAGTTGCCCGTGCCCATCGTCGTGTATCGCCTGACCATCGCATGCGGACGAAGCACCGTCCCGTCGCCGATCTCCACGTCGGCCTCGACGATGCTGTACGCCCCGACCTCAACGTCCTCGCCCAGGCGAGCCCCGGGATCCACTATCGCTGTTGGATGAATCTTTGGCATTACGGTCTCCACGATGACAGCCGCATCCTTGCGGCACGCACATTATGCCCAACGCGACAGATGAAGGCGAGTCCAAAGGACGGCTCAGGTGGATTACATCAGTATTCGGTTCGGCGGGGGCAGCGGGGGCGGTCCTACCGCCTTCGTCGCCTGACCGGCCCGCGGCCGCGACGCATCCGCTTGAGCTTCATGCTGTTGCGCACTTTCGTTCGCGTCTTGGGCGACCAGGGCAGGGGGGACAGGTACGGGTGCTCGGTCACCTGGCGCAGCGGCATGCGAATGAGTCGCTCGATGCTCTCGAGGTGTCCGCGTTCCTCGATATCGCAGAACGACAGGGCCTCGCCCTTGGCCCCCGCCCGCCCGGTTCGACCGATGCGATGGACGTACGTTTCGGCCTCTTCGGGGATGTCGTAGTTGATCACGTGCGAGATATCATCGATGTCGATGCCCCGGGCGGCGATGTCACTGGCGACCAGGACGCGGGTGTGGCCCTTCTTGAAGTTGGCCAGCGCCTTGTCGCGGGCGCGCTGCGTCTTGTCGGCATGAATGGCGTCGACGTTGATGTCGCAGTCCCGCAGGTGGTCCGTCACGCGGTCCGCCGCGCGCTTGGTTCGCGTGAAGACCAGTGCACGGCTGATGTTCTCCTCGTCAAGCAGGTGCTGCAGCAGCGCTCTCTTGTCCGGCCTTTCGACGAAGTAGACGGTGTGGTCCACCGTTTCGGCCGCCGGGGTTTCCGGCGTGACGCGGATCTCCACCGGCTCGCACAGGATCTTGTCGGCCAGCGACTGGACTTTCGCCGGCATGGTCGCGGAGAAGAACAGCGTCTGTCGGTCTTTTGGAACGGCGGCGATGATCTTGCGGATGTCATCGATGAAGCCCATGTCGAGCATCCGGTCGGCCTCGTCAAGGACGAGGATCTCCACGTGCTTCAGGACGGCCCGCCCCTGTCGCATGAGGTCCAGCAGTCGTCCGGGCGTGGCGACGAGGATGTCCACGCCCTTCTTGAGGGCCTTGTTCTGCGGGCCCTGCTTTACCCCGCCGGTAATCACCGTGTGGCGCAGCTTCGCGTGGCGCCCATAAGCGCCGAAGCTCTCGCCGATCTGCGCCGCCAACTCGCGCGTAGGCGTGACGACCAGCGCGCGGATCGGGCGCGGCGTGTCCGTCTTGGGACGCTCGGCGCAGAGGCGCTGGATGATCGGCAGGGCGAAGGCCGCCGTCTTGCCCGTGCCCGTCTGCGCGCAGCCAAGGACGTCGCGGTCGGCAAGCACGTGCGGGATCGCCAACTGCTGGATTTCCGTCGGGCTGTCGTACCCTTCGTGCTTTACCGCCCGCAGCAGCGGCGTGGCAAGCCCCAAGTCGTCAAAAAACATCAAAGTCGTATGCCTTTCCTCCCCGTCGTGGGTGCGGACCCCAGGACAATCGCAGGATCACCAATGCACTATATCTTAAACGCGTTGATATGACAACATTTTATTTGGCACCCTCGGGGCTGGGTGTGCTTGGCTGGAATGTCGTCCTCCCGGGCGTTGGCTGGCGCGGAGTTGCTTGGCGCCGCGTCCCGGCCAAGCCCTTTAGCCGCCCCGTAGCCGCATGCCACGCCTTCAGACCATGCCTACCCCCTCGGTCGAGTGATTGTCGCTTAGGCCCCGGCCTCGTGCGTGCCAGGGGGTCTGGCTGGGCGGGTGCGAAACGCACTGGTCGTGAAGACCTGCCTGCCGACCGGCCCTGCGCTTGACACGTTGGAAGGGTGCGAATACAGTTGCCCCCACTATGAGGATTCTTTCAGGCATACAACCGTCGGGCCGACTGCATATCGGCAACTACTTCGGCGCGATTCGTCAGTACCTGGCGCTCCAGGCGGCGGGGCACGAGTGCTATTACTTCATCGCCAACTACCATGCCCTGACGTCCCTTCGCAACAAGGCCGAACTCGAGGCGATCACGCTGCACGTGGCGACGGCGTACCTGGCGCTGGGGATCGATCCCGAGCGGAGCGTCTTCTTCGCCCAGTCCGACGTGCCCCAGGTCACCGAGCTGTGTTGGATTCTCAACTGCGTCTGCCCGGTCAGCCTGATGGAGAAGGCCACCAGCTACAAGGACAAGATTGCCCGCGGCCTGGCGGCCAACATGGGGCTGTTCGACTACCCCGTTCTCCAGGCGGCCGACATCGTGATCTACGATGCCGACCTCGTGCCCGTCGGCCAGGACCAGAAGCAGCACATCGAGATGACGCGTGACCTGGCGGGCAAGCTGAACCGCGAGTTCGGCGCCGACGTTCTTGTCCTGCCCGAGCCGCACATCGTGCCCGAGGTCGCTGTCGTGCCCGGCATCGACGGACAGAAGATGTCCAAGAGCTACGACAACACCATCGAGATCTTCGCCACCGCCAAGCAGACCAAGAAGCGCTGCGCCAAGATCGTCACCGACTCGACCCCGCTGGAAGAGCCCAAGGATCCCGTCGGCTGCAACGTGCTGGCCCTGCTGAAGCTCTTCGCCGGCCAGGAGGAACTCGACGACATCGAAGCCAAGTACCGCGCCGGCGGCTATGGCTACGGTCATGCCAAGGGCCGGCTGGCCGAGTTGATCAACCAGGCGTTCGGCGAGGCTCGTGAGACGTACGCCGCCCTCGAAGGCGACCCGGACTACGTGCGCGACGTGCTCCGCGCCGGCGGCCAAAAGGCCCGCCAGACCGCCGAAGCCACCATGCAACGCGTCCGCGACGCCTGCGGGATCATTACCAACCGCTAAGGGCCCAATGGCTGAATACCGCGTTAACCTGGATATCTACAACGGGCCGCTCGATCTCCTGCTGTATCTCATACGGCGGGAAGAGGTCGACATCTATGATATCCCCATCGCTCGCGTTACCGAGCAATACATCGGCCACGTGGAGATGCTCAAGGCGCTGGACCCGAACCTTGCGGGCGAGTTCCTGGTGATGGCGGCCACCCTCATGGAGATCAAGACGCGGATGCTCCTGCCGTCTCCGACGGCCGAAGAAGGCGGCGAGGACGGGCTTGAGATCGACCCGCGGGCCGAGTTGGTCAGGCAGCTCCTGGAGTACAAGAACTTCAAGGATGCGGCCGGCGACCTTCGCGACTCGGCCGAGTTGCAGGCGATGAAGTTCCCCCGGCGTCCGGCTAGAGACGCCGGCGAAGACGAGCAGGTCGAAGTGGACATCGAGAACATACAGGTCTGGGACCTGCTCGAGGCGTTCGATGACCTGATGAGCGCGATCGGGCAGACGGCGACGCACCACGAGGTGATCTACGACGACACGCCGATCGAACTGCACGCGGTGGATATCGTCGACCGTCTCGAGCGAGAAGGGGCCTTGAGCTTCAAACGGCTGTTCGAGGGTCGGACCAGTCGCAGCGAGATGGTGGGGCTGTTCCTGGCCCTGTTGGAACTGGTGCGGCAGAAGCGCGTCCTGGCCAGCCAGGATGTCAATTACGGCGATATCCACGTGCACCTGAACCCCGATCCGCCCGAGCCGGACGAAGAAGACCTTTCTGCGGCACCCGACGAGTCACCCGTCGCCGCAGACGGGCCCGCCCCCGTCGTCGAGACCCCCGACACGTCACGTGCGCCCGATCAACAGGAGCCTGCCCATGACACCGGAACAGAAGCTCAAGGACCTCGGGGTTGACCTGCCCGCCGCCCCCGAGCCGGTCGGCGCCTACGTGCCCGCCGTGCGGACGGGGAACCTGATCGTTACGGCCGGGCAACTGCCCTTCGCCAACGGACAACTGACCGCCGTCGGCAAGGTGCCGACCGGCGTATCGCTGGCCGCTGCCCAGGCCGCCGCCCGCCAGGCTGCCGTCAACGCCCTGGCGGCCGTCAGTGGAATCGCCGGATCGCTTGAAGCCGTCGTCCGGATCGTTCGCGTCAACGTCTTCGTCAACTCCGCCCCGGGCTTCACCGACCAGGCGAAGGTCGCCAACGGCGCCAGCGACATGCTGGCCGACGTGTTCGGCCCGGCGGGGCAACACACGCGCTGTGCGATCGGCGCCGCCGAACTGCCCCTCGATGCCCCGGTCGAACTCGACATGATTGTCGAGGTGACCTGACCGGCGTCGCGGACGGCCGTCCCGGCTTCATGTCTCATTTGGGTTGTGGTATAGTCCGAAACCAAGACGCCGCTGGTGCCAACCGTCGATCAGAAGGATGCAGACTATGACTGTTTCGGACAAGGACAGGGACATGCTTCGCCGCCTGGCCGAGCGGAAGGCCGAGATCGCCGCACTGCCGATTCACGAAGAGAAAGCTGCCCTCTGGACGGCGGTCAACGACCTCAAGCCGACCCGCCCGATGGTCTGGATGAACGAGGTCCCGTGGAACGAGATGAACGTCGACGATGAGTTGACTCTCCAGTGCGAAGGCGACTGGGCACGCGGCCAGGAAACCACACTCCGCCGGGAACTATACCAGTGGACGCATATGCCCGGCGACATGATTGTCAGCGGATACATCGCAAGCCCGCAGGCCGTCACCGACACGGGGTTCGGGCTGGACGAGGACGTTGACATCGCCCGCACCGACGAGACCAGCGACGTCGTCTCGCGCCATTTCCACCGCCAGATCGTTGAGCCCGCCGACATCGCCAAGATCACCAACACCGTCGTGACGCACGACGAAGACGCCACCGAACGCGCCTACCAGACCGCCTGCGACGTGTACGACGGCATCCTGCCGGTCCGCAGGGTCGGCGTCAAAGGGCGGTGGTTCGCCCCCTGGGACGAACTGATCCGCTGGTGGGGCGTCCAGGAGGCCATGATGGACCTGATCCTCAGGCCGCAGATGGTCAACGACATCATGACCCGCCTCGTCGACGTCTACTGCGACCGCCTGGACCAGTGGGAGACGATGAACCTCCTGACGATGAACGACGACAACGAGCGGAACGGCTCGGGCGCATACGGGTACACGTCGGAGCTTCCCGGCGAGGACTACGACCCGGCCTGGCCGCGGCCGAAGAACATGTGGGGCTCCGCGACGGCCCAGATCTTCTCAGAAGTCTCGCCCGAGATGCACTGGGAGTTCGCGCTGCGTCACGAGATGCGCTGGCTCGAGCGGTGGGGCCTGACGTACTACGGCTGCTGCGAGCCGCTGGATATCAAGATGGACATCATGCGGAAGATCCCCAATCTGCGAAAGATCTCGATGAGTCCGTGGATCGATCCCGCCCGTGCAGCCGCCGAGGTCCGCGACGAGTACGTCTTCAGCCACAAACCCAGTCCCGCGATACTGGCCGAGGACCGCTGGAGGCCCGAACAGGCGCGCAAGGAACTGGCCGATGTGTTGGACGCCGCCCGCGACTGCCGCGTCGAGGTGATCATGAAAGATATCTCGACCGTCCGCTACGAGCCCCATCGCCTGTGGGAATGGGAAACCCTCGCCATGGACGTCGCGCGATCGTTTGAATAGTCCGCGCCACGTGGGACGTTTAGCGGCGGGGCGCCGCCCCGCGCTCGTCGTCGAAACCCGAACCGTGCTCTGTTGCGCAGTAACCCGGAAGGTCGCTCATGGCATATGATGTGTTCTTCTACGAAGCCTTCGCCGAGGAGGCCGACGCGATCGGTGCTCTCCTGCCGGACGATCTGCGCGCCGGATTCACCTGGAAGACGACCCAGGAGTATGCCCGCCCCGCTCCCGAGGCCCGCCTGATCAGCGTCCGTACCCAGTCGGTCATTCCAGTCGACTGGGCGGGGCAAATCGACGGGATCCTGACGCGGTCGACGGGATATGACCACATCACCTCGTACCGGCAGGCCGCCGGGCGGGTCGTGCCCGCCGGCTACCTGCCCGAGTACTGCGCCCGCGCGGTGGCCGAGCAGTGCATGCTCATGTGGACCGCACTGCTCCGCAGACTGCCCCGGCAGCAGGCCCGGTTCGCTGCGTTCGCCCGAGACGGCCTGACCGGGCGAGAGTGCCTCGGCAAGACCGTGCTGGTCGTTGGCGTGGGCACGATCGGCAGCGAGGTCGTCAGGATCGCCGAAGCCCTCGGCATGACCGCACTAGGTGTGGACCTGGTCGAGAGACACGACTTCGTGACCTACACCACGCTTGCCGACGGCCTGGCGCGAGCGGACGTCATCGTCTGCGCGATGAACCTGACGGCCGAGAACGTCGGTTACTTCAGCCATGATTGCCTCAAGGCCGTCCGCCCCGGCGCGGTGTTCGTTAACTGCGCCCGCGGCGAACTGGCCCCGGCGGAGGGGCTGGGGCGTCTCTTGGATGACGGTGTCCTCGACGGCGTGGGCATGGACGTGTACGAGCGGGAGACGGCGCTGGCCGTCGCGCTGCGCGAAGGGCGCCTGGCGCCTGGCGGCCCGGGGCCGGACGACCCTGCGCTGGCCGCCACGCTGGCCCTCGCCCGGCGCGATGACGTGATCGCCACCCCCCACAACGCCTTCAACACCGCCGAAGCCCTCGCCCGCAAGGCCGCCCAGAGCGTGGAATCCGCCCGACAGTTCCTCCGCGACGGGACGTTCCCCCATCCCGTGCCCGGCTCGTAGCTGGCAAGGGGAACTTGAGCCCGAAACGGCTTTGTCGTCGTATGACCATCGACTATAATAGGTATTGAGATCGGACGGGGGGATGGAACAGAGTCATGACCTACAGCGGACACATCAAGAACGGTGTCGTCGTGCTCGACGAGGCGGCCGACCTGCCTGAGGGGGCCAAGGTCATCGTGGACGTGATCGAACCGGGCGCCCCAGAGGCGGTCCATCCGGAAATCGAGCGCCTGACGGGTATCCTTCCACCGGAACTCGACGTTGAACAAGTCCATCGCAAGCGATTGATGGACAAGCATCAATGAGAGTCCTCGTCGATCTCAACGTCCTGCTCGACGTGCTCCAGAAGCGACAGCCTCATTACCACGCCTCCGGTGCGGTCTTGAGCAGACTGGTATCAGATGAGGTAATGCCTGTCGTGCCCAGCCATGCGGTAACAACGCTCTACTACGTTATCGCGAAGTTTGCCGGCCGGCCAAAGGCTGACGAAGCCATCGACTGGATGTTGGACAGATTCGAAATCGCCCCGTGCACAAAGGAGACGTTCATTCGTGCAAGGGAAATAGCCTTTGAGGACTACGAGGATGCCGTCGTCGCCTGCCTCGCACAGCAGGCCGGCTGCGAGGCCGTCATCACACGGAACGTGGCTGACTTCGCCACATCGCCTGTGCAAGCCCTGTCGCCGGAGGAGTTCCTGAACGCAGGATCGGACACCACGTGACCTCCCGCCAGATCGTTCGACGGACGCTGGACTATGCAGCGCCGCCCCGCGTGGCCAGGTCGTTCGGCGATTCGGACTTCGTCGGTTGCGGCAACAGTGTCACTACGCGGGCCACCGCCTGGCAGGATGTTGGCGGCGGACGGTGGGAGCGGACCGACGAGTGGGGCAACCTGTGGGGGCGGATCGACCCGACGTCCAAGGGCGAGGTCGTCAGGGGCGTCTTTGACTCCGTGGCGGACATTGAGGCCTACGCGTTTCCGGACTACTCCGACCAGGCCGACTACGCCCCGGCCCGCGCCGCCCGCACCGAGGCGCCGGACAAATGGCTCATCGGCCACCTGCCGGGATTCGTCTTCAACATCGCCCGCAAGCTGTTCAGGCTCGAGGACTACCTTGTGTACCTTCTGACCGAGCCGGGCCCCCTGGCCGTCCTGCACGACCGCATCGAGGCCATGCTGGTCGATATGATCCGCAACTACGCGTCGGCGGGTGTCGACAGCGTGATGTTCTGCGAGGACTGGGGTACGCAGTTGGGCCTGATGATCAGCCCGGAGTTGTGGCACGGCGAGTTCTACCCGCGGTTCGAGCGGCTTTGCGGCGTGGCTCGCGACGGCGGGGTCCGAGTCTTCATGCACTCGTGCGGCGCCATCGGCGCGATCGTGCCCGGACTGATGGCCGCGGGGATCGACCTGCTGCAGTTCGACCAGCCCGTGCTGCACGGGATAGACGTTCTGGCGGCCCACCAGGACCGGGCGCCGATCACGTTCTGGTCTCCGGTGGACATCCAGAAGACCCTGCAGACGCAGGATGAGTCGCTGATTCGTGCCGAGGCCCGGGAACTGCTGGCCAAGCTCTGGCGCGGCCGGGGCGGGTTCGTGGCGGGGTACTACGGCGGCAACGAGGCGATCGGCCTGGCCCCGAGTGTTCAGGCCTGGGCGTGCGACGAGTTCATTACGTGCGGCGTGCGGGAACGGGGCGTGGGCTGATCGGCGTCAGTCGCCCCGCGGCCGATCGGTCACGTCGTCGCCGGCGCGGGCTCTTCGGTTGCCGGCGCCGATTCGGCGACCTCGGTCGCCTTGCGGATGTCCGGCTTCTCGGGAGGATTCAGCAGGTCATCGCCCATGCGCCGGGCCAGGCCGCAGAAGGCCTCGACCACCGCGCCGTCGAACTGTGTCCCTGAGAAGACCCTCAGTTCCGCCAGTGCGTCGTCAACCGTCTTGGCGCCCCGGTACGTCCGTGACGACGTCATGGCATCGAACACGTCGGCTACCGCCAGTATCCTCGCCGTCAGCGGAATGGCCGGTCCGGTCAGCCCCTCGGGATACCCCTTGCCGTCGAATCGCTCGTGGTGGTATCTGACGGCCGGAATCTCCTGCTCGAGGAACTCCATGCCCTCCATGATCCTCACGCTGAACAGCGGGTGCTCGCGGATGAGCCCCTGCTGGTCGTCGTCCAGTTCGTGGGGGCTCAGGACGACCGAATCGGGCATGGCGAGCATGCCGATGTCGTGGAGCATGGCGGCAATCTCGACGCGCTTGACGACGCGATCGGGAAGCTCCATCTCCTGTGCCAGCAGGACCGCGTAATGCTGCACCTTCTTGGCATGGTGGGCCATGTACGGGTCACGCTGTTCAAGGACCTCCATGATCTCCTCGACGGCCTTGAGGAAGAGGGTCTTGAACTGGCTGTCGAGGCCCGCGAGTTTTCTGCAGAGCGTCGTGACCTTCGCGCCGCGCTCGAAGTGCCCGATCCCGTCAAGCTGGTGGGCACGGACCACGCAGTTCCTGCCCGCTTCCTTGGCGGCGTACAGGGCCCGGTCGGCCAGCGCGAGCATGGACCTCGGTGAATCGATGGCCCCCGCGTTCAGGTCGGTCAGGCCGATCGATGCGGTGACGTTCACTTGGACCCCGCCGATTTCGTGCTCCGTGGCGGCCAGCACTTCGCAGATACGGTCGGCGACCCCTGCGGCAGCATCCACGCTGGTTTCGGGCAGAAGGACGGCGAACTCGTCACCGCCGAATCGTGCGGGCAGGTCGGCGCGACGGCAGGCCTGTTCAATCGTCTCGGCGACGCGCTTGAGCAGGTCGTCGCCCGCCTGGTGGCCGCCCGTATCGTTGACGGCCTTGAAGAAGTCCACGTCCACCGCGATCAGGCTGAGCGGGCGGTTGTAGCGTCTGGCCTGGTGGTAGAAGCAGTCGAGCACTTCCTCGAAGTGCCGCCTGTTGGCCATCCCGGTCAGTTCGTCGGTCTTGGACATGTGTTCGAGTTTGTCGAAGGCTGACTCCAGCCGCCGGGCCAGCACGCGCGGCTCGCCGTGAAGGTTCTCCGCCAGATCGTGGAACCCGCTGCGGTCGGTGTCGATCGTCTGGAGCCGCTTGAGCAGGCGAACGACGGGCCCGGCGATAAGGATGTGCATCGCGACGATCACCAGCAGCACCAGCGCCACCGCCAGCCAGGCGACAATCAGGATCATCCGCCTGGCGGCCGAGGCCTGCCTGTTGATGTGGACGGCAGGGAGATCCGCCCGGAAACACGCCAACGCATGGCCTCCCGCGTCATACGCCGGCCAGGCCACCGCCAAACCGTCCGAACCGGTTGACCACCACGTGTGCGTCGTCGTATCGCCTGTAATGGTCCCGGCAGGAACGGTGTCAGAGCCGACCAGGACCAGGTCTCCCCCCACGGCCGAGCCGATCCGCTCCAACGCTTCGGCGTGCAGGATTCGGGCAATCCACAGACTGCCCACCGGCCCCGAGGCCGAGTGTCCGTCCCTGCCTATGGCGTGTCGAGCAAAGATCCCGACCTGGCTGCCGAGTTTGACCAGCCCCGCCTCGGGCAGGGGCGCCAGTGTGCTTGAACTGGGGGCGAGGGCGTCCAGGGCGGCCTTCAGCGCCTTGCCCCCCGGACCGACCGTCTCATAGTCGTGGGCGACCCACTGGGCCACCGTCCGTCCGTCCGCGTCGGTAACCCAGGCCAGATCTGCCTGCCTGTCGGCCAACTCGGCCTCGACGAACGCATCAAGCCGTTTGCGCGAACCGGTCCCATCGAACAGTGCCATTACATCGACGCTATGAGTCCATGCCGAACAGGAGGCGCGGAGCCTGGCCTTTTCGGCGGTCATGGCGGTTCGTCCGGCGCGGGCGGCGCGGGCGGCCTGCTCTCGCAGGGCCGTGTCACGCTGTTGGTTGACGTGCGGGGCCAAGTGGAACGTATCGAGGAGGACTATGCCCCCGGTGGCCAATACCGCGGCGATCAGGAGCATGCCCGGTGACGTAAGCTTTAGTCTCTTAAGCACTTTTTACTCCGTGTGTTGGAGTCGTCCTCATTTCTTGCTTGCCCGACGCCTTCTCGGGCGTACGACAGGGAACCGGCCGCTGTCGTACCACCTATATCGGTAGTGCAGGAGTCTACTTTAGCAGTGCTTACGGCCATTCGGCGGCCTCGGGGCGCCCCGAGGTGAGAGATGTCCTACCGGTCTAGCGGGGATTGCGATCCGTGTGGTTCTCTGCCCCGTCGGTCCAGGCGCATCGGCCTCGGTGTTCTACGAATCTCTTGTGTTCCGGCGGACCCAACGGGCTCATAGTCAAGAGCCCCTGCTCAGCCGGACGCCCTGGCACGCACGAGGCCGCGGCCTAAGCGACGATCTCTCGGCCGACGGGGTTAGCATGGTCTGAAGGCGTGGCATGCGGCTACGGGGCGGCTAAACGCCTTGGCCGGGATCGTCGCCCCAGCGGGGGCAACTATCCGAAGACCGGCGTGGTTCACATGAGGGTAGCAGTCGTGGGCGAAGTAGTCGGTAGCCAGTAACCAGTAGTCGGTGTCTGCTGGCGCGGAGGGCTTCCGGTATTGCAAGGCCTTCTTGAATAAGCCGTTATCCGCTGTCGGATCCCGGCTACTGACTACGGGCTACCAGCCTGTCCGACGACGGCGTGCTCAATGGCACCGGGGTGTTACCCGGAATCAGCCCCTATCGAACCACGCCGAACAACGGGGCGCCTCGGCAGCCCGGCGGCTATTGGGCCCCCGGTGGCGGGCCTGACGTGCCCGGACCGTTAACGCGGATGATGCCCCGTCGAATCGCGAACTTGACCAGCGAGTCTCAGCGACGTTCTGGAAGTGTAGGAACACGGGCGGGTTGAAAATGGGGTCT
>CAZVEV010000021.1:0-38101 GCA_964625865.1 uncultured Planctomycetaceae bacterium
GGACCAGACTGTAAACCATGTACCGGCTTGAAAGGACTGTCAGCCCGTTGGGCTGAGTCCGAACTCGCAATCCTGTGACCCGGGCTTCACTTGCCTCGTCCCAACCGCTACAATCGTCCCCTATGCGGCCGGGGTGATTTCGGCCAATTGCGACGACGGAAAGACAGATATGACGAAACGCATTCTGACGGCAACAGTATGTGTGTGTCTGGCCGCGGCTGCGCCGTCCGCAGTCGCGGCCGACAACGCCCAGGCGTTGCGGAAACTCGACGAGACCATCCAAGCCGCCTTCGACGACGTGCCGCTCAAGACGGCCGTCGAGTATCTCAGCGTGCGGTCCGGCCTGAAGATCGACGTCAACTGGCGCTTGCTGGGCAAGCTCAAGATCGCCAAGGACACGCCCGTGATCTTCGAACTGTCGAAACACTCGGTGCGGACGTGTTTTGACGTGCTCTGTGCGGTCATCGGCGGCGACAAGATGACCTGGACGCTCGAAGACGGGACCGTCAAGATCTCCACCACCGCCAACTTGGTCCATTGGCGGACGATGCGGACGCACAGCATTCGCGCTGCGGCGATGGCGTGCAACGTGACCAATGCTGATCTCGCCGAGCGCCTGGCGCAGTTGATCCGCGCCACGCAGAACGTCTCGTTCCGCCAGCAGGGCAGCAGGATCACCGTTGGGGCCACCCTCGCCGGTCATCGCAAGGTCGAACGCCTGCTGAAACTCTGCGAGAAGGGCCCCGCCGCGGGAAGCCGCTCGGACCTGACCCGCCTCCGCGTCCGGCTGGCCGTCAAGACGCTGCCCGAGGTCAACTTCGTCGATACGCCCCTGAAACTCGTCGTCACGTTTCTGCAGAACATGACCGGCCAGGGCGTCGTGGTGGACTGGCCCGCCCTGAAAGCCGCCGGAATCACCGCCAAGAGCACCGTCAGTCTGAATCTCAAGAACGTCAGCGCGCTGAAAGTGCTCGACCGCATCGTCGAGGAACTGGATCCCACCGAGAAGAAGATCGAGACCACCGTCATCGCAGACGCGGGAGTCATGATGATCACCACTCCGGCCGTCGCGACCACGCAGGTGTATTCGGTGGCGTTCGACCTGCTTCCTGTCAGCCGGAGGGACGGCACGGCGGCAACGGCCAAGACCGCCAAGTCGATCGCCGACCAGATCAAGTCCCTGATGGGCACAAAGGCCTGGGCAGGCGGCCGAAAGGTCCTCGTCCCCGTCGGCCGCACGCGACTGATCTGCATCAACACCGTCAAGAACATCCGCGCCGTCTCGGACCGAATCGACATGCTCTGGGGCCAGAAGACGCGGTAGGCTCGCCCTTGGGCGGCCCGACAGGCGGGTGCCGTGGGCTGCGAAGCGAAGCGGAGCAACCACGTCTTCTTCATCCAAGGAAACGTGGTTGCTTCGCTTCGCTCCGCAGCCCACGGCACCCGTGGAGAACACGAGGTCGCGCCCCTACGCGTGTCCGGTGAACATCGCCACCAGGGCCGCCGCTGTGGGCGGGCGGCCGGCGGGGTCTTTGGCCAGGCCCGCGGTCAGGGCGGCGTTGACGTCGAGCGTCTGGTTGCGCAGCGTGCGGAACGGGTGGTGAAGCACCTGGAACTGGACGTTGCCCTCGGCCAGCACGAGGCGATGGCCGGCGAGGCACTCGTAGAGGACGTTGGCGAAACTGTACAGGTCGCTTGCCTGGGTCAACTGCTTTCCGCCGAACTGCTCGGGCGAGGCGTAGATGGGGGTCTGGCTGGTCAGGTCCGGATCGTGGCCCATGGCGTCGTGGATTTCCCGTGCAATGCCGAAATCCATGAGCTTCGCCGTCCCGGCCGGCGTGACCATGATGTTGCCCGGCTTGAGGTCGCCATGGAGCACACCGCGAATCGTCCGCCCGTCGGGGTCGGTGTACGTCGTGCTGTGGGCGAAGTCCAGGGCGGCGGCGATCTGGTCCGCGATCAAGGCGATGTCCGACCAGGCCATCGGCTTGCCCTTGCGGTCGGCGAGCATCTCCTGCAGCGTTCGTCCGTTGACGAACTCCATGACGACGAAGTGCACCTCGGCGTCGGTGTGGAAGGAGTAGAGCTTGCAGATGTTGGGATGGTCGAGTTGGCGGCCGATCTTGGCCTCGCGCTGGAGGGTGGCGATGGCCTTGGCGTTGTTGGCCAGTTCGCGCGGCAGGGCCTTGATGGCCACCGCGTGGCCGGTGTTGACGTCGCGCGCCTTCCAGACCTCGCCCATTCCCCCCAGTCCCAGGGGCCTCGGGCCCAGTATGCGCCACTGACCGGCCAGGACCTGCCCCGGCCTCAGACGCCGCCCGTTGGCCTTCGCACGAGGCACCGGCGGGCCGTAGGGGGGCAGCGTGTCGTGGTCTTCCACGCCGAAGTGACGCGTCTCGGCCTGGCTGCGGATGGCGCGGTCAAGGTCCTCGGACAACTCAAATTCGTCGGCGTCCGTGTGTTGGGTGTCCGCATCGGCAAGTGAGTCGGGCGCGGAGTCAGGCCGGTCGACCTCGGCGGGCGTGACGTGCTGTTCAGAATTGTCGGGGACGCCGGGATGTCCGTTCGTGCTGCAACCCATCGAGTCGGTTCCTGCTCCCAGATGACAGGGCCCACATCAGCGACCGCAAGTCTACGCTCGCTCGGGCGAATGTTCAAGCCTCCACCCGCCCTGTGCCAGGGCGATCGCATCTTATTCTCCGGCCGAAAACTGACCAAGACAGGAAGAAACAGAACCGAAGACGGCAGACACAACAGAAACAACAGCAACAACCCTAGCCGCAGATTTCGCAGATCAGAAACCGAAAAGAAGGAGCAGAAGAAGGTGAATTACGGAAACGGCGAAAACGGAAACGGATAAGACGACTTTGTGATCATCTCTCCGTTCAAATCATCTTTCTGTTTACTGTTTCTTCAAATCTGCGTCATCTGCGAAATCTGCGGCTAGAGCCGTTGTTGTTTCTTCTGTTGCTTTCTCTTTCACTTCTGTGTTTTGGATGATTCTCCGGCAAAGAGTCCAGATGCGTAAGCCCTGTGCAGGGCGATGTGGTGCCGGCAGAAACTTTTTTCAAACTCATCTCAGCCGGTGCCATTCTAGCTGTCACCGCCCCCGGATACCGTTGAGATCAGTTGGGGGCCGCTTCGGGTACCAAAATGCGTCCCGGGCGTGTCACGGGGGGGGCACGTTCGGGACGCGACATATTGCGCATCGCGTCCATCCTTCAGCCGAGCGAAGTGGCCAAAAGGAGTAATCCCTGATACGCTGTGCGTCGGCAATTGCGCCGGACCGGAGAGACTGAACCATGCACACCGCGCGTCGAACACGCTACGAATGCCCCGCCGTCCTCGTCGGCCTTCTGATAGCCCTGGCTTGTGGACCGGCCCGCTCGGTATCGGCTGGGCCGCCTGCCGTGAAGTCCGTCCAGCCGATCTGCATCTCCGGACGCTATCCGCACCTGGCGATGTTCAACAAGAACGGTGAGTGCGGCACGGGCGCGGTAGTGCCCTGGGCGGGCAAGCTCTGGGTCGTTACCTACGCTCCGCACCATCCCCGCGGCGGGGACGACAAGCTGTACGAGATCGACGCGTCGCTGACCCAGACCATCCGGCCCGAGTCGATCGGGGGCACGCCGGCTAACCGCCTGATCCACCGCGAGTCCAAGCAGTTGTTCATCGGGCCGTACTGCATCGACGCCAAGGGCGCCGTCCGGGTGATACCCTACAGCAAGGCTCTGGGCCGACCGACCGCCAGCGCACGTCACCTGACCGACCCGGCTAACAAGATCTACACATTCACGATGGAGGAGGGGCTGTACGAGATCGACGTGCACTCGCTGGATGTCAGGACGATCCACCCCGACACGCATGCCAAGGGGGCCAAGGACTACCTGCCGGGCTACCACGGCAAGGGCGGCTACAGCGGGCAGGGGCGCCTGGTGGTGGCCAACAACGGATACAAGGGCAGGGGCATGCACGAGTCGTTCTACGATTACTCCGGCTGTCTGGCCGAGTGGAACGGCAAGGACTGGACCGTGCTGGCCCGTGACCAGCATTGCGAGGTCACCGGGCCGGGCGGGATCTACGGCAATGCGAAGGATACCGATCCGCTCTGGGCGACCGGGTGGGACAAGCGCTCGCTGCTGATCCAACTGTGCGACGGAGGGAAGTGGCACAGATTCCGCGTCCCGTTCGCCGACTACTCCTACGTCGCCCGCCACGGGTGGCATACCGAGTGGCCGCGCATCCGCCAGGTCGTGCCCGCCTCCGGCAAACGGCCGCCCAAACTGCTGATGAACCTGCACGGGGCGTGGATCGACTTCCCGATCACGTTCTCGGCGGGCAACACGGCGGGCCTGCGGCCGATCGGCTCGTATGTGAAGATCACCGGCGATTTCTGTGACTGGAACGGGCGGATCGTCTTCGGCTGCGACGATACAGCCAAGTCGGCCTTCTCCGGCGCGGGGTTTGACACGCTGAACCGACTGAACGGTCAGTCGCAATCGAATCTCTGGTTCACCACGTGGAAGGGGCTGTACGAGGCGGGCCTGCCGGTCGGCTGGGGCGGCCCCTGGCTGGGCGATGACGTCAAGGCCGCCGCGCCCAGCGACCCGTACCACTTCGCCGGGTACGGTCCGAAGCGCGTACTCCACCTGTCGCATGACACCGATGCGACGGTGACGTTCTCGCTCGAACTGGACAAGGCAGGCAAGGGGACATGGACACCCGGTCCGAGCGTGAAGGTGGCGGCCAAGGGATACACCTTTCTGCTGCTGGACGAGTCGACGCAGGCCGAGTGGGTCCGCCTGAAGACCGATCGGGACGCCAAGGGCGTGACGGCGTACTTCCACTACGGCCTGAGTGCCGGAGCGGCCGGCGAGGACAAACGGCTGTTCGCCGCCCTGCCCGACGCCGCCAAACCGGGCGATCACAGCGTGGGCATCGTCCGGGTCCGCGGGGCGGATATGGGCACGCTGCAGTTCGTCTCGCAACAGGTCGATGCGGCCGGGCGGGTGACCGGCTCGTCATACTACGAGATCGGGCCGGACATGCGCCTGACGGCCAAGCCCGACGACGCCAAGGCCCGCAAGTATCTCGAGGACCGCGGACAGGTAAAGAAGCTGAACTTCACCATCGACGACGCGTCGATCATCGTCACCGAGCGTAAGAAGCGGTTCCGCTTGCCGAAGGGCTCGGACGCCTACGACAAGGCGTGGCCCGGATCCCTGCCGCGCGACGTGCGGGAGGTCGTCACCGAGCGGTCGCTGCTGAACGCGCATGGCACGTTCTACATGCTGCCCCGCACCAACTCCGGCGGCATCGCGGGGATCAAGCCCATCTGCACGCACAACCGGCGGATTACGGACTTCTGCTCGTGGCGAGGCCTGCTGGTCATCGCGGGAACCAACGCCTCCGCCAAGGCGGACGGACACTACGTACGCGGCAGCGACGGCAAGGCGGGGCTGTGGTTCGGCGACATCGACGACCTGTGGAAACTCGGCAAGCCGCGCGGGGTCGGCGGACCGTGGAGCGGAACGGCCGTCAAGGTTGACGTTCCGTCGGATCCGTACCTTATGACCGGCTATGACACCAAGACGCTGACACTGTCGCACGATGCGGCGGGGGCCGTGACGTTCACCGTGGAGGTCGATTTCGTCCGGGATGGTAGTTGGAAGGTCTACAAGCGTCTGACCGTCAAGCCGGGCCAGGCCCTGAGCCACGTGTTCCCCACCGGCTACTCGGCCCACTGGGTGCGTCTCCGGGCTGATGCCGCCTGCAAGGCTACCGCTCGATTCGTCTACGAATAGACCTCCGTCGGGTGCAGCCCACTTGAGTAGGTAATCTGTTCGGTGCAGGCCCGAAGGGCCGTCCGATCTTAGCCGGGCCCGGCAGGGCCCGGTACGGACCCCACTCAAAGGGCTTAGCCCTGAAAGGGCGACAGAGGTCGCCGCAACAGGGCGACTCGTCCCGACTTTCTGCCGGCCCTGGGGGCGTGGGGGGGCGCGGGACATGCGTACCGGGCCCTCCCGGGCCCGGCTAAGATCGGTCAGCCCTTCGGGCCTGCACCAGACCGGTTCGTCATCGCTGGACCTACTCAAGAGGGATGCACCCACCTCCGTCGGTCGGCGCGGTCAGCTTCTCGTGACAGGCGGACCTCGACCGCCACAGCGTGGGGGCTTCCTGCCCAGCCGGACGCCCTGGCACGCACGAGGCCGTGGCCTAAGCGACGATCCGGCGGCCGAAGGGGGAAGGGGTCGGGTAGAGACGCGGCATGCGGCTAGAGGGCGTCTATGGAGCTTGGCCGGGACGCAGGCGCCTGCGGCCTGACCACGTGCCCTCTCTTCCCGGCCGCCCCCCGCTTGGGCTCCGGGCAGGAATCGTGTTGCACGATGGGGGCGGGCAAGGTATGGTCTCGCGTGGGTAGTCTGCGGGTCGTCAACAAGGGATAGATTCATGGCGGGTGATGTAAACGCCGTACCTCTCCGGGTGGGTTCTTTGCGCAGTGACGAAGACGCCCTCCGCAAAGACGTTCACGCACTGATCGACCGTCTGCCGGGCGAAATCCTGGCGGGAATCAGGCCGGTCCTGGCGAAATACGCGACGCTGCAGCCGGCAGGCGCGCACCGGACGGAGGGGGGACGAAGGACAATCCGCTATCCGCGGGGCCCATGCCGCAGTCAGGATCGGCCCCGCTGAGACTGATTGGCAGGGCGTGCAACTTGTTGCACGCGGAATGGGTGGGATGACGTTCGCGCGTGCGACATGTTGCGCGCCCTACGGTCGCCTCAGGCTGAATCGGCCTGCGAAGCCGCGTCGTCGGTGGTCTCGGGGTCCTCGACGGCGGCGGCGATCTCAGCCGCCGCGTTGGCGCCGGCGTCGGAGCCCCCGGCCTGCAGGCCCATGGCGAAGGCCCAGATCTTCGCCCGCTCAACGCGTCCCACGCCGCGCATCGCGTTGATGACCTGGACCTCTTCCATCGTCAGGTTGACCGTATCGGCCGCCTGGGGCTCGGCAGGGGGGGTCCAGAGCGCCTCCGGCTCGAGGATCAGCACGTCGGCGATGGCGCGGGCCAACTCCTCGCTGGGACGCAACACGCCGCGCTCGATGTCGCTGATCGTCACCCGATTCCGCCCTACACGCAGGGCCAACTCATCCTGGTTCATGCCAGCCGCCCGGCGGGCATGAGACATCAGTTTGCCATCGAAGTTCATTCGCATCGCCACAATTCTACTCCCACAAACCGCTTACCTGCAAGGGGGTTGCGGACACCCCGCCACGGAGAATTTCAGGGCGTGTCGCATGTCGCCCTACATTTTGGTTGTCCGGCTAAGATTCAGGCCAACAAAAACGCATTTTCATTAGAAATGTCGCCCTACATCGGTTATACTGAATGGGTGAGAAGCGATGAGAATGCAACGGGACAGTCAGGTTTACAGTACACGACACCGCACAGGGCGACCTCAGCGTCCCATGCCCCTGGTCGATCCGATGGCCTGCGACGAATGCGGCGGCGTGGTGGAACAACGCTGTCTGTCGGACCTGCTGATTCGAACGCTTGGCGCGGTGGGGGGGCTGGCCCCGGGTCTCTGCGAGCCGGCCGAGTACGCCACCCAATGCGACCAGTGCGGGGCGATCGAGAGCTTCCAGCCGGCCCTGCTGTGTGCCGAGTGCGGGCAGTGGCCCTGTGATTGCGTGACCCCGTGCGATAGCGAAGAGACGACGAGTGACGCCCCGGCGGGGCGGGAAAGGAACCGGTAGAGATGGATGCCGACGCGAAAGAGACCTGCCGCACCCATGACGTTGACGACGATTGCTGCCTCCTGGTGATGAACTTCCTGGCCAAGAAGGCCCGGCGCCGGCGCCTGCCCGCGCCGCCGGACGAGTTGCCCGGTCTGGCGGGGCTGGCCGTGGCGCGGGCGGCGGCCTACTACGACCCGGACAGGGCCACCTGTACCCTCAGGGAGTGGCTGTTCAGCCAGGGGTGGCGGCTGTTGCTGACGGCCGTCCGTGACGCGGCGAGGCAGACGAACCAGTCGGTCAAGGTGGTGGCGTTTTCAGATCTGTCGATCCAGAGGGAACCGGCCGACCCGTTTCCGACGCCGGCGCCCGATCCCCGCGGGGCGGCCGATGCGCTCAAGGAACTGTTCGACGACCTCGATCGGGGCGCCCACGGCGTCCTGCTGATGCGTATCGGCGGGCGCACGCTGGCCGAGATCGCCCGGAAGTACAACGTGAGCATCGAGACGGTCCGGCGGAAACTCCATCACATGGGGCGCCGGATCGAGCAGGAGGTGATACGTGGTCTGTAGGAGGCGCCCGTGTCGCGTATTCATCTGTCCCGCGTGTCACCGGTCTTACGGCGACCTGCACTATCACGGCCCGGCCGGGCACGCACCGCAGAACCTCTGCCTGGACTGCTGGGCCGCCGAGTGGGACCTCATCGAGGTGCGAATGCTCAACGGAGGCAACTGGACCGTGCTCGACTCGGCGCTATGGCTGGTCTGCTCGGGCTTCACGCGCCAGCAGGCCGCCACGATCGTCGGCGTGGCACGGCGCAAGCTCTACTGCTGGATCCACGTCCTGAAAACCGACCCCCGCAAGGTGCCTCAGTGGCTCCGGCGGGCGGGCCGTGCGATTCTCGACAACGAACGACAGGGGATACGCCGATGACCAGACGCACAGACAGCCCGCCCCTGCCCGGGGGCTTTGGCGACCTGCCCGCTGCCGCCCTGGGCGACTTTCCGCCCGGTTTCCAGAGGCTGGTCTTCCTGCTGGCCCCGCGACGCCACCGGGCGGACCTGGTCCAGGAGGCGTGGGCGGCCTATCTGGAGGGGCGAAACCCCTCAACCGCGGCGCGCAACTACCTGACCCGCGAGGTCGATCACGAGGAACGCGAGCACGCCGTCTCGCAACTGTGCGGTGACGAAACCCGTCAGTATTTCCGCGCCCTTGCCGCCGGCGGAACCGGGCGCCACCAGGTGGCACGCAGGAAGGTGGCGCCGGGCCGTCGGGACACGGTCTGACCGGAGGGCGTCGAACGCCGGGAGAAGGGCGCCTCCCACTTGAGTAGGCCGTGTCTCGGGCCTGTCCGCACTTCGGTGACAGGCCGCCACCGCCCTTGCTCCGGCCGAGCGACGTTCCGTCCCCGGGGCGTGTCCCCGTGGTGGCGTCACGGGCCATCGCGCGGGCGACCCCCTTCGCTCACCCTCCCCAAGAGGGATGCACCCTCAGGTGAACTTTTTGTCGATAAGGGCTTGACGTTGGGCGACCGATGTGGTAACCTATTGATCTTCTCGCATCCTTAGGGGGTGACTTACCCGCCAGGTTAGCCCATGGATAGGCTTTCGGCGGTCGGCGTACCGGCCCGCTGAGTGAGCCTGAAGCACGGCAACGAGACAGAGAATCGACATAGAGACGGTTACACGACGCAGTTAGTTGAACGGATGTAGACGATGAAGCGCATTGGACGAATCAGGAACATTGGAATCTCCGCACACATCGACTCGGGCAAGACGACCCTGAGCGAGCGGATGCTTTACTACGCCGGCCGCATCCATCGGATGCAGGAGGTCCGCGGAGGCGACGGCGGGGCGACCATGGACTTCATGGACCTCGAACGCGAGCGCGGCATCACGATCACGTCGGCGGCGACCCAGGTTGACTGGAACGACCTGACGATCAACCTGATCGATACGCCCGGTCATGTCGACTTCACCGTCGAGGTCGAGCGGTCGCTACGGGTCCTTGACGGGGCGGTGATGATCCTCTGTGCCGTCGGCGGCGTGCAGAGCCAGTCGGTCACCGTCGACCGCCAGATGAAGCGTTACCGCGTGCCGCGAATCGCCTTCATCAACAAGATGGACCGCACCGGCGCCGACGCCGACCGCGTCTGCCAGGACCTCGAAGAGAAGCTCGGCCTGAATGTCGTGCCCATCCAACTGCCCATGGGCGCCGGCGAGGACTTCGTCGGCGTGATCGACCTGATCACCATGCAGGCCCTGACGTTCGAGGGCTCTGCGGGCGAGGACGTGGTTGCCTGCGACATTCCGGAGCAGTACACCCTGGCCGCCGGAACCGCACGCGAGGAGATGCTCGACGCGATCAGCATGTTCAACGACGAGTTGATGGAGCGGCTGCTCGAGGACAAGACGGTCAGCGAGGCGTTGATCCACGAGACGATTCGTGACGCGACGATCAACCGCGACATCGTGCCGCTGATGATGGGGACGGCCTTCAAGAACAAGGGCGTTCAGCCCCTGATGGACGCGGTGTGCAACTACCTGCCGAGCCCCCTGGACCGGACAGCCGTCGCGCGCGACCACGACAACGAAGGCGCCGAGACGCCGCTGGTCTGCGATCCGGACGCGCCGCTGGTGGCGATGGCGTTCAAGATCGTTGACGAGTCGTTCGGCCAACTGAGCTACGTTCGCATCTACCAGGGCACGCTGATCAAGGGCGGCCAGTACCGCAACGCGCGAACCAACAAGATGCTCCGCGTCGGGCGGATCGTGCAGATGCACGCCGACGACCGCGAAGACGTCGTCGAGGCCCGCCCCGGCGACATCGTGGCCTTGGTGGGCGTCGACTGTGCCAGCGGCGACACGTTCTGTGCCGACGGGGCGAACTACTCCCTGGAGAGCATCTTCGTTGCCGACGCGGTGATCAGCCTGTCGGTCACGCCGGCCAGCAGCGCCGACCAGGACCGTATGGGCAAGGCCCTCAGCCGCTTCATGAAGGAAGACCCGACGTTCCGCGTATCGAGCGACCCGGAGACCGGCGAGACGATTATCGCGGGCATGGGCGAGTTGCACCTGGACGTGTACATCGAGCGGATGCGTCGCGAGTATCGCGCCAGCGTCACCGTCGGCGCGCCGAACGTGAGCTATCGGGAGGCCCCGACGCGCGAGGCGAAGTTCGACTACCGCCACAAGAAGCAGACCGGCGGCTCGGGCCAGTTCGCCCACGTGGTGGGGCGGCTGGTTCCGCTCGACGACGATGCCGAGGACCCCTACGAGTTCGAGGACAACATTACCGGCGGGCGGATTCCGCGGGAGTACATCCCCGCGGTGAGCAAGGGCTTTGTTGCCGCGATGGCGGCCGGTCCGCTGGCCGATTACGAGATCGTCGGCTGCCGGATGTGTCTGGACGACGGCTCGTTCCATGCGGTGGACTCCAGCGAGATGGCGTTCCGCACGGCCGGCCGCGAGGCGTTCCGCCAGGCATTCCATCGCGCCAAGCCCGTTCTGCTCGAGCCGCTGATGTCGGTCGAGGTCGAGACGCCCCAGGAGTTCCAGGGCGCGATCGTGGGCAACCTGAACGGGCGCCGCGGGATGGTCCTGAGCACCGAGAACCGTGAGAACTTCACCGTGATCCGTGCCGAGGTGCCGCTGGCCAACATGTTCGGCTATGCGACGATCATCCGCAGCCTGAGCAAGGGCATGGCGACGTTCAGCATGGAGATGTCGCGCTACGCCCAGGTCCCCACGCAGATCGCCGCCGAGATCATCACCGAGCGCCGCAAGGCGAAAGAAACCGGCTCGCGGAAGTAGGGCGGTCGGTGTTGTATAACAGAGATCGTAAGAGGCCCCGATGCGATACGTCGCCTCGGGGTCTCTTCATGCGCAATGGACGCGGAAGCAGTTTGTAGGGCGTGCAACTCGTTGCACGCGGAACGAATAGTCAATCCCTTTCGCGTGCAACACGTTGCACGCCCTACGAAACTGGAAACGGTGCGGCACCCGCTGGATCGCTGAAGCGACCAGCCCGACGTGCTGGTTAACCAATTGACCAGTCAACCAATCCACCAGTTAACCAACAGAGGTTACTTCCCCGTCTTGATCAGTCTTGCGGCGGCGAGGTTTACGTGGTCGGCGACGTCGAGGCCGTCGGAGCCGAACTCTACGCGAAGGGTCAATGACTTGACGCCGGCTACGTCGATGCGCAGCGTCTTGGCGGCGTCCTTTCCGGTCAGGACGACCGGCTTGCCCAAGGGCTTGCCGTCGCCCAAGACCACCAACTCCGCGTTGCCCGCCGGGCGGACCGCGTCGTCGATGCCCACCACGGCGACGAAGCGTGAATACTTGCCCTCGATCGCGTACGTCAACTCGCAGAAACTGTGGAGCCCCAGGCCCGTGCTGTACGTCCTGCCGCCCAGGCGGAGCGGACGGCCGCTGACGGCTGTGTTGATGCGATGCGGGAAGGTGTGGTCGAAGAAGCCGTGCTCGGTCACGCTCGACGGCTTGAGCGACGCCAGGTCCGTCGCACCCGTGCCCGCGAAGCGGATTGACGCGACGTTCTTGCGGGCGAGGGTCTTGGCGCCCGCGGCGGCGGTGGTGACCTTGAACGTGTTGCCCGCAAGGGTCAGCGACGTGAGAGCTACCCGCGTTCCGTCCCGCGCGGTCAGCGTCGCGGCGAGGGCGACCTGTCGGGCGGGCGACTTGGCCAGGATGATCGCGCGAACGCTCTTGATCGAGATCGTCCTGTCGGTGTCCTGCCATCGGAACGAGACCTTCGTCTCGGACGATCCGCGGGGCCGGGCGATGCCTTTCAGCACGCCGCGGACGGGCAGCAGTTTACCTTCTTTGGCGACCACCAGCGTGTCCTGCGAGGTTGCGACGATCTTGAGCTTCTCGCACTGGCGGCGCACGTCACGGACGGTCTCGTTGGTCCCGGGCGTGTAGACGGCCATCACGTCGCCCATCGCCACGCGGGTGGTCCCCAGCAGGGAGTTGGACAGCGAGAAGTGCCCGTCGGCCAGTCGCAGTGAAGCCGCGGCCAGCATGTCGCCGGTGTGAGTCGTCAGGGCGGCCTGGCCGATCTTGGCGGCCAGATCCTCGGCCCGTTCGAACGTGACATCGGTGATCTGATCGCGCGGCAGGGAGGTGTTCTTGCTGCCGGCGCGGAGAACGAGAGCGCCCGCGTCGATCGACACGACTTGCCCCGTCAGGGCTCGGGCGTCGATGGTTTCGACGCGTTCAGCCCCTGTCGCGGCGCCGACGGCCGCGAGCAATGCGATTAACCCAAGCGTCCTGCTCATCCGCCCGCTACTCCGGCCCTTCGGCCATGCGCGTGTTGTAGTCGCGGATGATCGCGCGGTATCGCTCGGGCATGAGCTTCTTGCGGAGTTGCTCTATCCTGTCGCGTTCGCGCGGGGGCAGGTTGGCCCAGTCGTCCGAGCCGGTGGTGGGCCTGACCGCGCCGCCGCCATCCGGACGCTTGACCGCGCCGGGCACGACCATGCTGTGTTCCATCGGCTTGGTCGGGTTCTGTCCGCCCTTGGAGCCCTTGGCCATCCCCTCGCCGGGCTTCTGACCGCCCTGACCCTGACACTTGCCGCCGCACCCCTTCTTGCCGCATGAGGGGCAGGGCTTCTTGTTCTTCTGTTCCTGCTGCTGCTGTTGTTGCTGCTGCTGTTGCTGCTGTTCCTCGGCCGTCTTGATCAGGTCCTCGAGCAGCGCGACGATCTCGCCCTGTTTCTTCTGGGTGTCGGCGCCGCTGTCGATGGCCGCCAGACGCTCCTGCACGTCGCCCATCCACCGGGCCACCGTGTTCATCGGGTCTTTATAGACCTCGTCGTACTCCTCAATCTTCGCCGCAACGACGGCCAGGCTCGCGTCGTCCATCGTCAGCCCGTAGTTCTGCATGCAGTACGTGTACATCTCCATCGCCAGGCGGAACCGTCCGAGCTTCTCGTAGACGCCGGCGGCGTTGCAGGCCGAGGCGGCGGCGAAGCTGATGCGGTCGGGCATGACCGTGAGAATCTCGTTGTACGCGTCGATGGCGTCTTCGAGCTGCTCGGCCTTGATCAGCGACTCGGCCAGCAGGTACTGCTTGGCCGCGCTGAAGTACGTCGACTCCTGCGACTGGGCGTTGATCGTCCGCTTGGTTGCGGCGACCGCCTCGGTGCCCTTTCCGCCCTTGAACAGCTTGTACGCCTTGCCGAATCGCGCATCGACTTTCGCAAACGCTCGCAGCGTCCGGTCGATGTTGTCCTTCTGCGTGTTGGCGGGCTTGTTGGTCAGCAGGGCTACCGCCGCGTCAATGTCGTCGCCGTCGTACAGCAGGCCGCGCCGAATCTCAGCCGCCACCTGGTCGCGCTCCATCTTGAGGCGTGCCTGGATGGCCTGCTGAATAAGCTTCTGGAGCTGCTCGGGACTCATGCCGTCCAGAATGTCCGCCTCGCCGCCCGCCGCGGGCGCCGCATCCGGTGCCGTCCCGCCGCCGGCGGCCGGTTCCGCCCAGGCCACTGACGTCAGTGCCAGAACCAGCGAGAGCCCCAGCGCCACCGCCAACTCGCGAATCGTCGTCGTGTTCATGGTTGCACTCTTTCTGCCGAACCGGACGTTCGACGTCTATCGTATTGTAGCAGATTAGTGGGCGGCCTTGGACATCTGTTCCGCAACTTTCAAGGCCATATTCCTGATCTTGTCCTCGCGACCGGCCAGGACCTTGTGTTCCTTGGTGATCTGCTCTTTGCCCATTTCGGGTTTGGGCTTGGCTTTCTCGTTGGCCAGAAGCGTCGTGCGCTTGTTGACGGTGATCTGCAGGCTGCGGAGCAGCTTCAGTTCGGCCACCGGAGGAACCAGCGGCTGCTTCTTGCCTCCGCCTCCGCCCCCGCCGCCTCCACCGCCGCCCCCGCCTTTCTTGCGGCGACGGGCCAGTTCCTTGCGCATTGCGTCGATCATTTCCTGGAGCGACCGCTCGATTTCCTTCTGGACGCCCTGGGTGAAATCGCCGGCCTGAAGCTTGCCCAAGCGGTCCTTGACCGTTCGCAGGTCCTGCTGGACCTCCTTCAGGACGCTCGGGAAGACGATCGTCGTGCCTTCCTTGGCGAGCATCTTGCGGATCTTCTCGACCTCGTCAACCAGCTTGCCCTCGCCCTCGGACAGCTCGTTGCGGAGCGTCAGTTGCTCGGCGCGGGCGTAGCCCTTGTCGGTCTTGAGCTTGAACACCGCCGCCGTGCCGGCCGAGATGGTCTTCTGGGCCTTGAGGATCTTCTCCAGCAGGGCGTCGATCTTCGCCAACGCTTCGGCCTGGGCGATTTCCTCTTCTCGCTTCAGCTCGTCGGCCAACTCGTCCCGGGCCTTCTTCAACTCCTCGAGGGCCTTCTTCTGCTCGGCGTTGGCGCTTTCGCTCTTTCCCTGGCTCAGCGAGCTGGAGGCCTTGGACATCGACTGTGACGCCTTGGACATGCTCTGCTGCCCGGGCGTGGAGGGTTGGCCCTGCTGGGAACTCTGCATGTCCTTTGCGGCCTGGGACGCCTGCTTGGCCAGATCGTCCTGCTTCTTGGCCTGCGGGTCGGTGGGTTTGCGGGCCTCCTCGTCCATCCGCCTGCGGAGGTCAGCGAGTTCCTTGGCCTTCTTCTCAAGTTCCTTCAGGGCGTCGGCCTGGTCCTTCTTGGCGCCCTGCTTGTCCTGCCCGCCGAGCTTGTCGGAGGCCTTCGACATCGACTGGGAGGCCTTGGACATATCGCCCGCCTGCGACTGCTGTCCCGCCTGCTGGGCGGCCTTCTGGACGTCCTGGCCGAGTTGATCGGTCTTCTGCGCCAGGCCCGCCTGCTGCTTGGACATCTCGGCGGCCTTCGAACCTCTGGACATCTTCGAGATGGCATCTGACAGGGCCTTGTCCGCCGCCTGGAGGTCGGCCAACGCCTGCTCCTGCGGCTTGGCGGCGCCGGCCTTGCTCGACCGCTTGAGGGCCTCGGCGGCCTTGCTCATCTCGCCCGCGGCCTGGGAAAGGGCCTTGGAGGCCTTCTCGGCCGCCTTGGCGTCGGCGCCGGCCTTGAACAACGCCTGGGCCAACCGCTTGTCGTCCTGGGCCTTCCCCGTGGTCTTGCTGACTTCGGAGGTCTTCTTGCCCAGGTCCTCCTGGGCCTTGGCCGGGACGCCGAGCTTGGCAATCGGGGTGGTGGGCGTGGCCTGCTGGATCTTGGTCTGCTGGGCAATCAGCTTGCGAACCTGGTTCCGCAGGTCGTTGAGTTTCTTGACGTTCGGGTCGGCCTGGCTCAACTCGCCCGTCTTGGTCATCAGGCCCTTCTGCTCCTTGATCAGGTCGCTGAGGCGCTCGCCCAGTTCGGCCATCGCCTTGTCGTTGGCGTCCCGATCCTTGGCGGACCGGCTTTGACGCTCAAGCTTCTCCTGCTCGCGGGTCATCGCGTCGATCTTCTCGAGCATGCGGCGCCAGTCGTCGCGGCGCTTCAGGCGGCTGTCGAGATCGCTGAGGCCGAACCGCAGGGTGTCCAGGACCTTCTTGAGGTCTTCGACGACCTTTCGTTTGGCGTCCAGGGCGGCGGTGGCCTCGTCCTTGTTCTTCAGGTGCCTGGTCACCGTTTCCATGCCCTGGGCGATCATGGCCTTTTGGGCCTGCCCGACCGCATCGCGGAGGATCTTGGCTGATTCGGCCTGCCTCTGACGTTCGGCTTCCGGCACGTCGGGGCGGATCGACGTCTTGTCGAACAGGTCGGCCAACTCGAGCATCTTCGTCTTGAGTTGGTCGAACTGCTCCTTGATGAAGTTCTCGCGAGCGATCAGTTCGCTGATTTCCTTCTGGGTGGGGGCCTTGGCTGACGTGACGACGGGGCCGAGTGTCAGCATGGCCACCGCGCAGGCGACCGCCGCGGTAATCTGGAATCGTCTGGTCATGGCGATGCTCCTTTCATCGGCAGGCGTCAACTCCCGCCGTCTTTGGTCTTGTCCTTCTTGCCGTCTTTGTCCTTGTCCTTGTCGTCGAAGACCGATCCGGTCTGGGCGTCACTGTGTTTCTCGATGCCCTTGAGCTGGTCTTTCGACCAGTCGACGATCATGCCCCACCGGTTGATGATGTACTGACGCGTGGAGTCCTTCTCCATCTCCGTCAGGATACCGTTCATGGTGACCAGCACGGCGTCCTGGGCCGCGGTCATCGAGACGATCTGCTCGCCGAGGCGGTCGGCATCGCCCAGCATGGCGGCCCGTTCGAGGGCGGCCGAGATCTCGCCCAGCGGTCCGGGAAGGGCCTTGAGCGGCTCGATGATCTTGTTCCGAACGCTCTGGTGGGCCTCCTCGGTGCCCAGGCGGTTGAGCACCCGCGCTTCCAGGATGTTCGCCATGGCGTCGGCGACCTTGGTGCACTCGCGTGCGATGGCGCCCTGCTGTCTGGCCGCTCCGGCCAGCTTGAACTTCGCCGCCTCGACGCCGTCGTCGCCGGCCAGCAGCGTTCCCGCCGTCGCCGTCCCGTCGCGAACCGCTCGCTGAAGCGCGATGGCCTGGACGAACTCGAGGATGGCCGTCCGACCGGCCTCCACGAGCTTGCCTTCCAGCACGTCCCGTCGAACGATGCGGACGCCTACCGGCACGCTGCGCCCGATGTTGGGCCCGCCAAGAAACGCCGGCAGGGAGTCGTCGGCAGCGATCTCGATGGCCAGTTCGTCCCCGGCGACCAGGCCGTAGGACTTGAGGTCTATCTCGTGGGCGACCGACCGCTTCTTGACCACCGCCCGCTCGCCGGGCCTGCGCAGCGGCACGTGGACGGGCTCCAGCGTGCGCTTCTTGCCCTTGACCACCGCCATCAGCGCCTGTGCGGTCGCCAGGTTGTGGTCGTCCTCAAAGACGGTGTTCAAGGGGATAATGGCCTCGGCGGTCGCCATGTCGCCGGCAATGGTGACGCGGCGCTTGGTCTTGACGTTCGGGCTTCGGTCCAGTTGGACGCTGATCTTCCGCTCGCCGCAGCCGGCCGGGTCGCTCGGATTGCCCTCCGTGTCAATCAGCATGAACTCCACTTCGTAGGTCAGGGCCCGTCGGCGGTCCTTCTTGCGGGTCGGGACGTCAAACTTGTGGGTCCACCGGACGATTCTCAGGGGGCCTCCGGTCTCCCGCGACGACAGTTCAACAGGACCGGGCGTGACGTCGGGGTCGCCCTTGCACGTCAGCTTGACCCGGGCGGCGGCCAGGTCCTTGGTGCCCGTGGCGGTCAGCGTCAACGTCGTGCCGGCCGGCACGGTTACCGTGCCCAGCGAGTCGCTGATCCGTGGGCCGTCCTCGTTGTCGCCGGCGTCCGCCTGCTCGTGCAGCAGGTACAGCGGATACGTGCCCCTGAACGTCATGTCGGCCAGGGCGGGGCGGTCAATCAGGCTGACTTTGTGATGCGCCGTGTCCTTGCTTCGGGTCATGCGATGGTCGTCGCCCCCGACGACGTAGAAGCTGAACTCCTCGGTCACGCGGCGGAACCGTATGGTGTAGTAGTCCCTGCCCGATTCGCTGACGCCGGCCAACTCGACCCGCTCCTCGCTCCAGCCGTCGTCGGACTCGTCAGCCAGCGAGGGGTAATGGGCGTGCACGATCACGTGGTCGGGCGCCGAGGTGCTCTCGGCGTCGACGAGGATGGTGATCTCCAGTTCCGCGCCGCGAAGGACCCTGTGGACGGGCCCGCCCTCGATGCGGAGGTAGGTGTTCTGGGGATAGTCGACGTCGGCAAAGACGACGTTTCGTTGAAGCCATCGCGCCATCACCGTCGACTGCCACGCCGAAAAGCCTCCCAGCAGGCACACGGTGCACAGGGCGATCAGGGCCACCCGCTTGAGGTTCTCCCGCTCGACGATGCCGCCCAACTCGACGGGGGCCGCCATCGCGTTGGCCTGGCGGACGGTCTCGGCGACCATGGCGTGGCTTTCGTTGGGGGCGGCCCCGCCGGACCGAATGAACTGCAGGGCGCTGATCAGGCGGTCGCCCAGGGTCTTGTGTCGTCGTTCGATCAGCAGGGCCAGGTCCTCAGCGTCCATCGGGGCCAGCAGGGGCCCGAGCAGTTCGCGCCATGCGACCCAGGCGATGGCCGCCAGCGCCGTGCACGACATCGCGATCCGATACAACGGGTCTTCGGGCCTCAGCGTGTAGTCGATTCCGAGTGTGACGAACACCGCGCCGACCAGGGCAACGATCAGCCAGGCCAGCCCCTCGCCCGCAAGGCGCCCCCGCAACGACCGCCGCAGCGCCGCCAGCTTGGTGTGAATCTCCGTCGATACCGCAATGCCCTTTGCCATGGTTTCCTTCTCACGGTCCGCGCCCGGGTTCCGACGCCGCAGGTGCGCGGCTCGAGGCCCGAGGGCGAACCATACTGTTTTTGACTTCCGGGGACCTCACCGGTTCCCGTTACTTCAACGAATCTCAAGCGACTCCACTTATCACGCCATGTTGTGCTTCTTGCGGACGATCCACTCGACGGCCAGCAGGAGCACGATCAGCAGCAGGCTCAGGCGACAGTCCCACAGGGCCTTGGGGATCCGTCGGGCCTTGTGAAGCGTTCGCGACGGGACGATGTCCGCCAGCGTGTCGATTTCGTGGATCGGCAGGAAGTGGCTCGCCGGTTCGGCGGCCAGCGACTTCATGGTCTCTTCGTCGGCTTCCTTGCGTTCGTGTTCGGCCTGCGGGGGCTCGACGACGATCCGCTTGAGGACCTTGTCCGGCTCGTCGGTCCCGCCCGCGCCGGGCATCGTCTTGGGCATCAGGTCGTACTTGCCGGTCGGCGGGGCGTCGATGGTGATCTCGAAGTGGCCGTCCCTGCCCTCGACGGGCTTGAGTTTCAGTTCGCGAATGGGTCGGCCGCTCCGGACCGGATCCAGGAGCATCACGAACTCCTCGGCATCCAGCGGCTTGTAGTCGTTGCTCGGATCGTACGCGTCGACCTCGACCTTGATGCGCTTGTCCGTGGTGAACGTCGTCCCGCCGGTGGTGATCACCAGGTTCCGGGCGCTGGAGGTGGCGAGATACTCGACCATGTTGCCCCAGAACCGTCGGTGGAAGAACCCGTCGGCCACCGAACGCCACCGCCACGTCGCGTCCAGGCCCATGTAGGCCACGCGCCCGTGGCCGTAGGAATGGGTGGCCAGGACGGGCTCGGGCTCGTTGTCGACGGTTCGCCTGCTGGGGTTGGTGTTGACCAGCAGGACGCGGGCGGTCAGCTTGGCCTTAAGGACCGGGTGCGTCCAGAAGACGCCCGGCATCTGGTCCCACAGGGATTCGACGGACTCGCCCGACGTGCCCAGGCGCGTCAACTGGTGGTCCAGGCCGTACGGCGTGACCCGCACGGGCCAAGGCTCGGGACGCTGGCTTTCGATACGCTCGACGGCGCTGTCGGTATTCGCGGAGATCCTGACCGGCAGCATGGCCGCCAGCGGGCCGAAGATCTTGTCGCCCGGGAGCAGATGGTCGGTGTACTTGTTGCCCGCGATGTAGCACAGCCCCTTGCCGTGCGTGTGAACGTATGTCCGCAGGTTCTTGACGAACGTCTCGTCAAACCCCTCGGCGCCGGGCTTGGGGTCGTAGAGGATGACCAGGTCGTAGCCCGGATTCGGCGGCTCGGTCGAGCCGATGAGCTTGGTCAGCGTCTCGGGCAGACGGGGCAGTTTCATCCCCGTCGACGCGACCTGGTTGATCTCCCTGGCCGCGTTCTGCTGCCAGACGCTCAGCCGGTACATGTCCGGCGTGCGGAGCAGGTAGTTTCGCAGGTACTGGAATTCCCACCCCGCATCGCCGCTGATCAGCAGGATGTGGACCCGCTTGTTGGTGACCAGGACGGCCTGGGTCATCGCGGCGTTGTCGTCGGCGTCTTCCTCGTCATCCTGCACGTCGACGACGGCGCGGAAGACGTATCGTCCCAGGGCGAGTTTCTCCGACTGCTCGGGCGTGATCTTCAGCGTCAGGTCCTGCGTGGCGGTGTTCAGGTCCTCGTCGGTGTCCTTGTCCTTCGTGCCCGTCAGCGTCACGTCCGTCGAGACCTCCGCATCGGTCCACTTGGTCTGGTCGACCGGGCGACGCTGGAGGCGCACGGTAACGGTCCGTCCGGCCAGCCCGTCGTGGGCGATCGTCCCCGACAGTTCGATCGCCATACCCGGCCTGATCTGCGTGGGACCTCGCAGGCTGACCATGCGCAGGCGCTTGATCCGCGCGCGGGCCTCGGGGTCGATGCTGCGCCCGACGCAGACGGGATAGAGGGGCACGTGTCGCTCGGCGGCGAGCGTCCTGGCCCCGGCCAGCCGGTCGGTCTCCGAGGTCGACTCACCGGTGATCTGCCCGTCGCTGATAACGACCAGCCCGGCAACCCGTCGTCCCTGGACGTGTCCCAGCGCGTCGAAGACCGCTTGCTCGAGGTCGGTGACGTGTCCGTCGGCGGTCAGGGCGTTCAGCGCCTCGGCCAGCCCCGCCGGCGGCTGGGCTTGGGCCGCACCGATCGTCTCGTCAGACACCACGTTGATGCTGCTCAGTTCCGTCGTGTAGTCGCCTGCGCGGTCCTTGGCGCCTGCGCGGGCGGTCGAGAACCGCATGACGATCAGCGGATGCTCCCGGGCCAGGCGGGCCAGCGCGCCGCCTCGCCGGGCCAGCAGGCGACGGACGATGTCCTTGCGGGATACGAGGTCCGGGTCCGTCTCGGACGGCGCGTCGCCTGCCGGCTGGGTGGCCGCCCCGGCGGGGTCCGGCGCCAGCAGCGTCCTCAGCGCCGCGGCCTGGTCGTCCGAGTATTCGTCCTGGAACGACATCGAGATGCTGTCATCTATGAGCACGACGAGATAGCTTCGCAGGGTCTGCTGTTCGCGGATGACGATGCCCGGCTGAAGAATCAGGATGATCGCCAGGGCGATCACGAGGATCCTGATCACCGCGAGGGTGGCTTTGGTTCGCACGGGCGCGTCGCCCTCGCGGCGGTAGCTGCGGATCGTCAGGAACGTCAGGGCCGCAAACAGAAGCACCAGGCCCACCAGGACGCCCTTGTTCTGGGCGTAATCGGCGACGAAGTCAATCCGCCAGTCCGAGACGCCGGAGATCCTGTCCCCGTCCGGACCCAGGAGCCATTCGATAATGCTGTTCATATTCGTGTGTCTCGTTGTCTGCGTCCGTCGGGCCGCGTCGGACCCGGCCGGGACGCTGTCCTATTTCTTCGTGTCGTAATGTCCAAACCGCTGGCCGAGAAAGGTCTCGACGGCCAGCAGGGCCAGCAGGGCGCCCATCGCCCACAGCCAGTATTCCCGCTTGTCGGTGGCGTCCGATACGTCGGCGGCACTGGCCCCGGCGCTGCGGTCCTTGTAGATGAACTGGTCGGTTCCGAACGCGTCGGCCAACGTGCTCTTGCCGTTGGCGATGTGGGCGAGAGCGCCCTCGTCCGGGTCGGTGTTTCGTGCGAAGTAGACGGTCCGTGCGTCCCGGGCCTGGACGGTCAGTTCATAGATGCCGCTGCGATCGGCCCGCTCGAATCGCAGTTCGCGCCCGTACAGTTCGCCCAGTCCCGCATCGAGCAGGGCCGCCAGTTCGGCGTGCAGCCTGCCGGCGGGCGTGTTCTGTCCGCGTGCGTCGTTCAGTCGGTCCCGTGCCGTCGTCAGGGCCTCTCGCATCGCGGCAAGGTCGTTGTCGGCCAGGGCCTGCGCCGCCGCCGCGCCGGCTTTGGCCAGGGCCTTGCTCGCCCCGGCGGCCTCGGCCCCGAGAGCAGCGATCCGCTCGGCGAGGTCCTTCAGTGCGGTCTTGGCCGACGGATTGAAGCCGTCGACGGGCGCCAGGGCCACTCGAGGCTGCCCCGGACTCTTGAGCGAGCCGCGCAGGCCCGCGTGCGTGGTGCTGAGTTGGTGAACGATCGGTGCGCCGACCGGCTGGCCCGCCCGCCCGCTCTGTGTGCGGGCGATGTACTTCAGCGTGTCCTGGACGTGCGCGACGTAGGGGGCCGACTCCCGCGTCCAGTCGTGCCACCGCTTGTTGCTCGCCGCCGTATAGACCATGACCACCGAGCCTTGCCCGAACGGCCTGATCGCTACGGCGGGGCTGGCCTTGGCGTCAGTGAACTTGGCGAGGATCCTGGCCGGCAGGATGTCACCGGCGGCGGGGGCCCCGGTGGTCTCGTCGGCGGGCGTGAAGGCCGTGAAGCGAATCAGCGACGCGAAGACCGCCCCCTCGCCGTGGAAGACCTTCATCGGTCCGTCCGCGTCGATCGAGCGGGGATTCAGGCGGACGTACTCGCCCGGCCTGACCGTCTCGCCGATGCGGAACGGGCTCAGGCCCAGCCCGCCGACGTGGAGCGGACCGTTGTAGAAGTCCAGGTCCACGTTGTCGCCGGTGTAGATTATCAGCCCGCCGCCGCCGCGGACGTATCGCTCGAGCTTCCGCAGGGTCGGGCAAACGTCCCGTCCGCCGCTGGGACTCGAGACCATGGGCAGTTCGCCCACGTCCAGGAGGGTCACCACGTCGTACCTCCCCAGGTCCTGCGATGCCAGGTCCTCAACGCCGATCACCTCAGGCACCACGCCCCAGTTGCCATTGCCGTTCGGGTCCAGCGCGTTGCGGTAGGGCCACGACTCGCCCTCCTCCGGGTCCGCCTGGTCGGGGCGCCCGTCGACGACCAGGGCACGCAGCGCCGGGCGGATGTTCAGCACGATGTGCGCCGTGTTGTCGCCGGCCAACTCGTCGTCCGCCAGCGCCACGCTCAGGACGGCCGAGCCTGCACGGTTCGGCTTGATCTTGAAGATGAACAGCCCCGTCTTGCCGGGGGCGATGTCCTCGACGGTCTGTTCGTCCAGGGAGGTCGCCTGGCCTTCGGCGGACCCTTCGGCGTCGCCGGCGCCCGCGTCGGGGGCGAATCGGACCTCGCCGGTCAGGCGGACGCGATTCGCCGCGGTGGGGGAGTTGTTCCGCACGATCACGCGGACGTGCATCTCGGTGTTGCGGATCGCGAAGCGGTCGAGCAATTCGACCGACTCGACGGTCAGGTTGTTGTGCGCCCCGCGCCCGTAGTCCATGGTGACCAGTTCGGTCCCGGCGGCGGCCAGGGCCTTGATCTGCGTGCGAAGGGCCTGGCTGTCCTCCGGGCGCAGGTCGCCGCTGCGGAAGTCGCCCATCAGCCACAGACGCTTGGCGCCCTTCTCCTCGTCAAGCATGTCGGCGCCCTTGGCGAGCATGTCGGCCAGCCCCACACGCTTGTCCGAAGGCTGACGCGACGAGAGGCGCCGGGCCAGGTCCTCGATGTCGATGTTCTCCACGTGGTCCAGGTCGAACAGCGGCTTGGCCGCCTGCGGCGACGAGGCCAGCACGATGGCGACCTTGCTGCTGGGGGGCAGGGCCTTGATCTGCTCGACCAGGTCAGCCGTCGCGGTGCGGAAGATGGCCTCCGAGGCGACCTGCTGGTCCATCGAGTACGTGTCGTCCAGCACGAAGACCGACGTGTGTGTGTCGGTCGAGCCGGGCAGGTCCGATTGCGTGAAGATCCGCGCGATCGCAATGGCCAGCGCCAGGATCGCCAGGCACCGCAACGCCAACAGGATCATCTCCTCGATCCGCAGGCGCCGCCGGTTGCGCCGGACCGAATCGAGCAGGAACTGCATCGCCGCCCACGGACGAATGCGGAACCGCCTGCGGTTCAGCAGGTGAATGATGACCGGCACGCTGACGCAGCCCAGTCCCAGCCAGAATATCGGTGCATGAATGAAAGGCATGGCTAACTTTCGATTGCTTGCCCTGAGCTTTGTCGAAGGGCCGATTGTCGAGTTCTGATTGTCGATGGGTGCGATCGCTCCACGTCGGCGCCATCCCGTGCGGCGGTCCGGTCGCACGTGGTCAATCGTGAATCGGCAATTCTCATTATCTCTTGGCTCCGGCCTTACGGGCGGCGGCGGCACGGGCAGCCAGGAACGCCAGCAGCGCCGCGTCCAGGTGGTCCGTGGTCGATATCAGCTTGTAGTCGATCTTCGCGGCGATGCAGCGCCGCTTGACGTCGAGGCAGAATCGCTCGACGGCTTCGAGGTAGCCCTTCCGCAGCGCTCGCGGCTGGACGGTCAGCCGGCCCATATCTTCCAGGCCCACGAACATCGTGTTGCCCTGGAACGGGAAGGTCAGTTCGTCCTGGTCCATGATGTGCAGCACCATGACCTCGTGGTCGTAGTGGCGGAAGTGCTGCAGCCCGCGAATCACGCCCTCGATGTCCACGAACAGGTCGCTGACGAGGCAGACCATGCCCCGTCTGGGGATCTTCTCGGCCAGCGAGTGGCAGATCCCTTCCATGGAGGTCTTCTCCTTCGGCTCGACGATGTCCATCGCGTGGACGATGTTCTTGATCTGGTTGGGATTCGCCGACGCGGGCAGGTAGCTCTTGAGTTCCTCGTCGAAGACGGCCAGCCCCGCCGCGTCCTGCTGTTGGAGCAGGAGAAACGCCAGACTCGCCGCGGCCGCCGACGCGTACTTGTACTTGCTCAGCCCGTCCTTGCGTTCGGCTCCATAGTGCATCGACTCGCTGGCGTCGAGGACGAAGGTCGCCCGCAGGTTGGTCTCCTCCTCGTACTGCTTGATGTAGTAGCGGTCGGTTTTGGCGTGGACCTTCCAGTCGATGTGCTTGATGTCGTCGCCGGGGACGTACTCGCGGTGGGTCGCAAACTCCACGGAGAAGCCGTGGAACGGACTGCGGTGCAGCCCGGAGATGAACCCTTCGACCACCAGGCGGGCCTGGAGGTCCAGACGCGTGATCTTGGCCAGTACTTTCGGATCCAGATACTTCTCGAGTTCGTTAGTCATAGCTCACGTCGCAGACGCCGCAGCGCCGCCCTGGAGGGGTGTAATGTCACGCGCAGTGAAGCACCGTGGCGAAAGCCTCCCGACTGCGTCGGGGGGATCCCCATGACGCCGTCATGGGGCTTTCGCTTGAATTCGATGCCGCTCAGAGATGAACCGCCCCCTTCGTCCGGACGCCCCTGCGCAAACCCCCTGCGCGCAAACACCGTTCGCATGACCTGTGAGGGTCGTCTGCCGTCGTTCTGTCCGTCCGGTCCAATGCCCATTGTGTCACGTTGCCGGCGCCTCGTGCGGCGCCCGCTGTGCGTCTCTATCCTGTCCGTCGCTTACGCGACGTGCGCGGCTGTCCCGGCCGCGCGGTTACCATTGCTACCAGTACATGCTCGGCGTCCGGTTGGCGGCTGCGCCCTTGGCCGTGTCGCCGGCCGGGTCGGTCGCCGTGCCGCTCGGCTTGAACACGTTGTCCAGGAAGGCCTGGCCGTACTTGGCCTTGATCGCGGCCTTGCTGACCGTGTTGTAGCCGCGGATCAGCTTGAAGATCGTCTCGCCGTCGTCCTCGCCGGCGATGTGCATGACCCAGATGTTGTACTTCTCTCGAAGCACCTTGGCCCGCTCGCCCCAGATCGTCGACAAGCCGCCCTCGAGGATGTTCAGGTGCCCGTCAGCTATGTCCTCCTGCGCCATGACACCTGCGTTCAGGTCCGTCTCGGACGAGAAGTCCAGCAGTTCCATGTTGGGCAGCCGCTGTTTCCAGTCGTCGCGCAACTCGAAGAGGATCTGCATGCAGTTGGCAACATCCCGTGCATACGCCAATTCGGCATCGAGTTTCTTCGCCTGCGCTTCCAGTCCGTCAATCCGGGCCTCCTGATCCCGCGTGGTCCGCTCTAACTCGGCGACCTTCGCCGTCAACTGCGAGTTATCCTGCGCGCAGCCTCCGCAGGCGACCGCCACGGCGGCTATGAGCACCACTGCTGCCGGCCGCCTGGCCGATCGACACCTTTCCAGAGTTCTCCAACGTCCGTCCATTCCGGTCCTACCTCCCTCGCTTGCCCGGCGCCCCGGTGGGCGTCGGGCCGGTCACTGCTCACCCGCCCGCACGCGCGGACGAACTCTACACAAAACACGCGCGGGACAAGTCCCGCCGCTACACACTGCCCGCCTGCAGCGCGGCTGTTGGGGTGGCCCCGTCCGGTGGGGCCGCACCTACTCGCTGACGGCCTTGCCCGTACGCGGGCTGGCCGCGATCGCACTGTCCTGGGCGGGAATCTCCGCGATCAGTGCGTCGATGATCTTGTCGTTGTCGTAGCCCTCGGCGTCGGCGTTGAAGTTCGTCACAATGCGGTGCCTCAGCACGGGCTTGGCGACCGCCTGGATGTCTTCGGTCGACACGTGGAATCGCCCGTGCAGCACGGCCCGGACCTTGCCGCCCATGATCAGGTACTGACACGCACGCGGGCCGGCGCCCCAGGAGACGTAGTTGTTGACCACGTCCGGCACGCCGCCCTCGTGGATGCGCGTGGCGCGGACGAGCTTCATCGCGTACTGGATCACGTGGTCGGCGACCGGGACGCGACGGATGATCTCCTGGAGGGCCAGGATGTCCTGCCCGCCCAGGACCCTGTCCAGCGTGGGCAGTATCGTCGCCGTCGTCGACCGGACAATGTCAAACTCCTCGTCCCACGTCGGGTAGGCGACGAAGATCTTGAACATGAACCGGTCCTGCTGGGCCTCGGGCAGGGGGTACGTGCCTTCCTGCTCGATCGGGTTCTGGGTGGCCAGCACGAAGAACGGGTCGCCCATCGGCCTGCGATTCCCGCCCACGGTGACCTGGCGCTCCTGCATGGCTTCCAGCAGGGCCGCCTGCGTCTTGGGCGGGGTGCGGTTGATCTCGTCAGCCAGGATGATGTTGTTGAAGATCGGGCCGGCGAAGAACTTGAACTCGCGCTGCCCGGTGGCCTTGTCTTCCTGGATGACCTCCGTGCCGGTGATGTCCGAGGGCATCAGGTCGGGCGTGAACTGGATTCGGGCGAAACTCAGGTCGAGGCACTGCGAGAGGCTCGAGACCATGAGGGTCTTTGCCAGTCCGGGTACGCCTTCGAGAATGGCATGGCCGCGTGCGAAGATGCACATCAGCAGTTCCTCGAGGACCTGTTCCTGGCCGACGATGACGCGTGCCATCTCCTTGCGGATCGCCGCATACGCTTCGGTCAGCTTCTTTGCCGCGGCCATGTCTTCGTCGCCCAGGGGGCCGGTGTTCGTCTGTTCCGCTTCGCTCACAGTGTGCTCCTTGTCGGTCGGCGGCCCGGAGATTCGGCCGATGGCACGCGTTGTTCCCGACCAAGCCGGCCGGCCGGGAAACACCGATGCTATTGGCCCAACCCCGGAGGGTCGCCTTCCATGTTAACCTTACGTTTCAGAGGGTCCTATCGCTCAACAATGGGAAGATATCCGTAGGGCAGTTGCAGGATGAGGGTGCCGATGGCCGTCCCGTAGGTCGTGCCCACCCCGTCACCGTTCCAACTGCCGTCAGGGCTTTGCATGTCCAGCAGACGCTTGCGAATCTGCGGGTAGTATTCCTTCCAGTCCTTGCCCCCGCGGCTGTACAGGGCTTCGGCCATGTACAGGTGCGTGTAGAAGTAATGCCCCCACGTCCCGCTCGTGCCGCCGGCGACTTTGACGCGCTGCTTGACGTAGGCCAGCAGGCGGGCGACCATCTTGGACTCCATGCCTTCGGCTCCACCCGCGCGACGGTCGTAAATTCCTGCAGCATAGAAACATGCGATTGCTGCCGCCGAGATCGCCGGGCGGCTTGAGCTGCGGCTTCGCGCCGAGTAACAGATCCCGCCGTCGCTCATCTGGCAGTGCTTCAGGTAGGCCACCGCTCGCTCGATCGTGCTCTTGGGCACCTTGATGCCCACGTTCCTGCACGCGCGAAGGGCCTGGAGCTGCGTGACGGTTACCGATCCCTCGTCGCCGCGGCTTGTTGGAGTGTAGATCCATCCACCAGCATGCTTTAGATGCGCGCCCAGGTCCGATTGGCTCTTGGCGGTCAGGGCGACGGCCCGGTCCAGGACCTTCTTGAGGCGCTGCTCATACTCCTCGTTGACTTCCATGCCGTAGCAGTGGGCCAGAAAGAGCATCGAGAACCCGTGGCCGTACATGCTCCTGCTCTCGGCGCCGGGCCCGGCGATGAGTCCGTCCTTGTGCGACTCGGCCACCCGGAGAACGTAAATCATTGCTTTGGTGACGTTTCTGGCGTACGGGCCGGTTTCGGGCGTGGACCCGCCGGCCATGAACCCCAGGCCTGCAAGTGACGTCATTACGGTAGGATACGTACCGTATCCGCCCTGGTTCAGCCAACTGCCGTCATTACGCTGGGTGCGGGCGAGGTACTTGAGCCCGCGATCGATCGACCGGATCGTCGCGATCTTCTCAGCGGGGGTTCGTCCCATTTCCTCAGGCAGGCGCGGGCCGGGCTGATAGGGGGGCGGGTCAGCCGCCACCGAGTAACGCGGCACCGGACCCGCTACGATACCCGCAGCCAGCGCGGCGGTAAGCAGTGCACGACGCAGAGCGCGGGCGGAGGTTCTATTGACCGCCATAGACTGTTATCCCTTCACATGTTTCGACGCACATCCGGCCGTTGGTGACGACCGGAGGGCCTATCATTCGTTGGCGTTTGGTCCGGACGGCGGCATCGTCGGCTTTGCCCACCATGTCCACTTTCTCCAGGACCTTGCCCGTTCGGGCCTCGATGACCATCGCGTGGACCGCGCGGTTGGTCTGGTAGTGCTTGGCAAAGGCCACCACGTGCGCCCCGGCCAGCGTGACCGGAAGGACCTGTCCGGTGTTTCGCGGGTCGATGTCCACATCGCAGTTCCAGACGGCCTTGCCCGTTGCGGCGCCCGCGGCGAGCGTGAACTTCTGCACGCTGAGCCCTCGGGCCGTGCTGAACCGCCCGTAGGCCTGTTTGCGCCTCGCCGAGGCCGCCATCGAGCAGGCGACGTACAGGTCGCCGTTGTCGAACCAGGCGTCCGCGGGCAGGCCGGGCTGGCCCGAAACGGAGGTGGTTTCCAGCGTGAACATCACCTGCCCGGCCCCCGTCAGCGAGAGGACCTCGAGCTTTCCGTTGTATCCGCTTGGTGAGACGACGATGCGGTCCTGCGAGACCGAGAGGATAGCAGGGTAATCCGTCAGCGCCCGACCCGCGACCTGGCGCGTCTGGGCGTACTTCCGTGTCCAGATGGGCGCCTTGCTGAGCCCCGCGACCTCGCGGACCGACAGCGTGCCGTCGAGCATCAGCACGACGAATCCGCGATCGGACAGGGCCGCCTGGGCGTAGCGGGATGCGGACCACTTGGCCAGCAGCTTGCCCGTCTTCAACGAGTAGCAGAAGATCTCCTTGCCGCTGTTGTTGGCCGCCAGAACCACTCCGCCGCCGATGTAGGGCGAGCCGGTCAGATACTTGTACCGACCGCTGATTCGCGCCCGCCAGCGCTCGGTGCCGGTGGCGAGGTCAAGGCACGTCATATTGCCGTCCCGCGATGCCAGGAGGATCACGTCGGCCCCCGCGGAGATGCACCCGAACTGTGTTACGCCCACGTCCGTCAGCCCCTTGCGCCACGTGACCTTGCCCGACTGGACGTCCAGGGCGGTTACCGACTTGCGGTCTGCGACGGTCAGAACCTTGTTGTCTCTGCTCAACGCGCCCACCAGCCGCCAGCCCGGCGGGTAAGAGTAGTAGCGCTCCTGTTCGGCCGGGTCCACCGTCGTCAGGCCGCTCCACCGGATCGCCGCCTCCTCGTTGTCGGCCAGCGTGTCGAACAGCAGCACGTTCTTGCCCTTGACGATGAAGAGGTATTGGCCCATTCGCACCGGACGGTAATCCTGGTCGCGGAGGATCTGCACGCTGGGGTCAGCCATGCTGAAGACCTTGCGGAGCGGCAGGGCGATCGTGGCGGTCTGCCTGGCTCGGATAGTCGGGGCAGGCAGCTTGCCGGTCTCAATCGACTTGAGAATGCTCTCGACCGTGCCGTCGATCTGGCCAAACGTGACCTTCGCATCCAGCGACCACGACGGGGTCTGCTTGCACAGTCGCCGGGTCTCGTCGCACTCGATAGCCGCCGTGGTGTCGTAGCCGCGACGGGTATAGATCACCGCGACGGCGACCTTGGCCTTGAGGCGGAGGTCGCTTCCGGGGCTGTTGGTGACCTCGCTGAGGTGTTGGACGGCCCGCCCGTACAGCGAGTCGGCCTCCTTGAACTTCGCCTGGGCCTGTTCCACCAGGTCGCGCCCCTTGATCGGGCCGAACTGCTTGGCTTGGGCGGTGAGTTTCTTCGACTGCTCGTGAAGGGGCAGGGCCTGCGTGTAGTACGACTCGGCGGCCGCCAGCAGGGCGTCGTCGGCTGTCGCGCTGTGCTCCCATCGGCGCGCGACGGCAACCATGGCGGCCGGATCGTTCGCCTTGCGTGCGGCGGCCAGCGCCTCGGCGGCCTGGCGGTCAAACAGGGCGTACAGTTCCCGCCCGTTCAGTTCGATGAGCCTGGCGACGAAGCGCTGGGCCAGCACCTTGCCTCGCTCGCGATTGACGTCCGCGCCGAAGCGCACCATATCGTTGGCCTTCGAGCCGATTTCGACATCGACGAGTTCCTCGGTGGCGTAGGTCTCGCCCAGGTCCTGGGCGAGTTTCGCGGCGGTCTTGAAGTCGCCTGCGGTCTCGTGGAACTTCGCCAGGCGAAGCAGCATGTGGGCCTTCTCCTGGTCGGTCTCGGACTGCGACTGGGCTTGGCGGAACATCGCGAGCATTTCGGCGTTGTCCGTGGCCCGGTTGCCCAGAGCCACGTACGTCCGATACAGCCACGGACGAACGGAGAAGGGCAACTGCTTGTCGCCCTGCTCGCGGGCCAGCTTCGCAGACGCCAGCAGGTCGTCGCGCGCCTCGCTGAACCGCTTGGCGTTGAAGGCCAACTGTGCCCGCTGGTAGACCAGCCCGGGGCGGCGCGAGGGCGGGGACTGGTCGATCCGCTCGGTCAGACGCTTGCGGGCGTGGTCGAAGTTGAAGTAGGCGCACAGTCCGGCGGCGTTGGCGGCGATCAGCTTGCCTTCCGTGCTGATCAGGTTGCCCAGCAGTCCGCCGGAGTGGCCCAGGTCGGCCGTCTCTGTGTGGTAGTCGGCAAGATTCAGGCGCCACAGCCGCGCCGATCCGCTGGAGACCGCTTCGGTGGGTGTGATGGCCGGGCGACCAATGATGCTCCGGGGCTCGACTCCCGCGTTGGCCGGCGGGTAGATCTGACGTCTGGCGGCGCGCTTGGCGGTGGCGAGCACCATCTGGCCAGGGGCGCTGAGCAGGACGCGGCTTTCGTCGATCGCCGACAGATACCGCTGGCCCTTGCGCGAGGTCTCCCAACTCAGCGAGCCGTCCTCCACCGACAGGGCGATGATGTTCTCGCTGTCAGCGGGCAGGCAGATGACCTGGCCGCGAGTGATGATCACCGGATTGGCCGGGTTAAACACGCCCGACGAGCCGGACCCGGGGTACGTCCCAGGCGTGTAGGCGGCCTTGCTGGGATACTGGTGGGCCCACAGGGTCTTGCCCGTTTCGGCATCGAAGGCCGCCACCACTCCCGCATTGGTCGCCACGTACACCTGCCCGTCCGAAACCGCCGGGCCGCTGCCTCGCTCCAGGATGTAGCTGTAGTAGGGCCCGTACCGCGTGGTAATCGCCGGCGCCTGCGAGATCGCCGCTTTCCACAGCAGTTGACCGGTCGAGGCCTCCAGGCACAGCACGTAGTAGCTCTGGACGTAGGTCACCACCGCGTAGAGCCTGGCGTTGTGGTACGTCGGGGCCGAGATGAACTTGCTCGCGCGGAGAATCTCGTCACTGCCGCCGGCGCCGTGGCCGACCTGCCACAGCATCTTGCCCCCCTTGACGCTCATCGCCGCCAGGGCTGAACTGTCCGCCAGGAGCGCCAGGCGCTTCTTGTCCTTGGCGTGCTGACGCATCGCATTGGACACCGCGCTGGGGTGCATCGCCGGGCGGAACTGCCCCACCGCGTAAACCTTGCCCTCGGCCACCGTGACCGTGTTCCAGCCCCGGTCGCCCACCTTCGCGCCATAGTAGCCGTAGTACACGCGGCTGCTGCTGGTCACGCCCGACATGTTGCGGTACATCGGGAACGATTCGCTGGACCACTTCTTCTCGCCGGTGAAGGTGTCGTAAGCGGTTACGGCGTTATCGGTGCGACAGAGCACGAGTTCGCCGGCGACCACGGGATACAGGGCCGGCGGGCAGTCGAACTTGCTGCTGCGGCTGCCGTACCGGCTCATGACGTGAATGTGCCCGTTCTTCAGCGTCGCCTCTGTGCGACGCTGGCTGGAACTCGAGTAACGGTTGTAGCGGGGCGTCAGGTCCTGCTTCAACGCCACCAGGTCCGTCGGGAGGTTCAGGCTCGGGCCGGTCAGCGGCCCCGGACGGCGCCAGCGGGGCATCAGCACGACGTCAGAGGCATCCATGATGGTCAGCCCGTCCGCTGCGCCGGCCAGGCCCGACCAGGCGCCCGTGTTGGTCTGACGCGCCGCGCCGACCGGCTCCAGCGCACGGACCTTGGTCACGAAGGCTGCGACCTTCTGCTTCTTGCCCCCCAGCACGGCCTCGGCGGCGGCGTGGTCGGTCTTGATCTCGTGGGCGACCTCGCGTGCGGCTTCGGTGTATCCGGCCAGGTGGTAGGCGGTGGCGATCTTCGCGAGCATCAGGGGCTTGTCCCGGCGCTTGGGGGTCAGCGCCACGCTCTGTCGCCAGGCCCTGGCGGCCCGGAAGAACCGCCCGCGGTCGAAGTAGATCGTTCCCAGCGCGTCCAGCGCCCGGGCGCCGAAGGACGAATGGAGGTACTCGTGGACGACCCGCCGCAGGGCCGCGGTGTCGCTACGGTCGACGGCCTCGGTGTACATCTGCTCGGCCGGGGGGTCGTACAGCGTGCGGTAATGGCGCAGGCCCTCGGGAGGCATCGAGCCGATCAACTGGTTGGCCGTCAGCCACAACGAAACGAACTGCCTTCCGTTTCCGGTCGCCACCACGCCGCTGCCCTGCTTGCGGATCAGCGCCTGGAGCACCTTGATCGCCGGGGCGTAGTGCCCTTCCTTAATGTAGCGCTGAGCGTCGCGGAGGTAGCCGGCGAACTCGTCGTCGGCGTTGACCAGGGGCACCGTGCCGGTTGCCGGCGTGGCGCCCGTGCCGCCGGGGCGGGCGATGATCGGCATGGCCATGCCCACGCGCCCCGGGCAGATCGACGTACACACAAAAACGCATGCCAGGACGCCCACCAGAAACCATGCCGCTCGCGCGCGGGGGCGCGCGAACAGTCCCCCGCGTGACAACGCGGTCGGAGTCGTTCGTTGCTTGTGGCGGCAGCAGTTCATGGCATAGTCCTCACCGCAGTGCGGCCCGTCTTTGGCCCCGTCACGGGGGGGGCCGATCCGTATGGATCAGGCTTGAGTCAGTATAACAGACCGCATGCTGTGAGGCAAACAGCCCAAGGGTTCTGGACGCTCGGGCAGGACGAAAGTTCCACGGAGTTTTGCGCCGGCACGCGCCAACGCCCAAATGTCTAAAAGACAAGCGGTAACCATCGCCCGACAGTAACAGTAGACGCCCGCGGGACGGCGGACCTGTCAGGAAACTTGGCGCCGGGGCGCCGGGGCTGCGAGACCGCACGCGCGGGGCGATGCCCCGCCGCTGGACCGTGCGCCATACGTTTGTCACAACGACTGTCGTGTGGTCTGTCGGCGCACCGCGTTTGTACGCTCGGAACGTTCATGTGGAACCGCGGAGTTCACCCAACCTCTGCGCGCGACGGATCCGCATTGTGTGCGCGTGCACCACGTTCAGGCGACATCGCCCCGCCACCCGGCGAGCAGTCCCTCCCCCCTGTTGTTCTCCGCTTTTCCGAAAAGCACCCCGGTTTTCCACTTGACCTGAGCGGGCCTTGTCGTTATTATAATAGTAGGAAAGCCGACGAAGTCGGCCAGTGCGGCGCAGGCGTGGTCTCCCTCATTCATACCGTCATCCCGCCGTGCAGCCGACGGAGTCCCACCAAGCGGCTGTGGAAGCCCAACACCGTTGTCTGGCGCGGATTCAGCGCCCACGGACGGGGTGTCTTTCCGCGCGGTTGTCTGAGGACGGCACGATGCGTATCGACACTCAAGATCCTATTGGGACAAGCGATAGCGATGGCGGGTCGGCTGACGGGACCTCAAGACCTCCCGCCGATCAGGCCAAGCTCACCGCCGCGTTGGACCACCTGCACACCACGGCCCTCACCAAGGACATCGAACCGATCTGCCAGGCCTATGCCCATCTGCGACGGATTGCGCCGGAGTTGGCGGGGCGGGAACTGCTGCTCCTGGCCGACCAGCATCTGGGCTTTGCGGTGGCAAGGTTGGTGATCTCCGCGTTCTCTCACCGGCGGTGCTACATGTGTGCCGACGGAACCGTGCCCTGCGACTGGTGCGAGGGCGCGGGGGCTGACGGGCGGGGCAGACCCTGCAACCAGTGCGACGGGCTGGGACTGACGGTCTGTGGCTTCTGCGGGGGCACGGGGTGGGCCGATCGGGGCACCATTCCGCCGGAACTGGCTGTCGCGGTGGCCAAGAAGCACCTGGCGCACGTTCAGTCCGACCTCAAGCGGCTCCAGCACAGCGTGGCCGACCTCGGGCGCGATGCGTTGGACCACATGTCCCCCGACCGTCGCGGCGCCCTGGCCGGGCGGCTGGTGCGCATCCGGGCGCGACTGGTCGAGTTGAGCACGTGCAAGGCCTGCAAGAACGGTCACACGGCCCATCTGGCCGAGTTGGCCCAGCGCGTGGGCATCCTGCTGCACGCCCTGCGGCGCTGAATAGGTTGGTTGACTGGTGGATTAGTTGACTGGTTAATTGGGAACGGCGCGGGGCGGGTAGGTGCACGCGGGACGACAGTTCGTAGACCGGTAGGGCGTGCAACGAGTTGCACGCCCTACAATCTGCGCTCAGGACAGGAGGTGCTCCGCGCCGTTCCCAATCAACCAGTCAACCAATCAACCAGTCAGCCAATTAACCAGTTAACCAATCCACCAGTCAACCAGTTCAGATCCCCATGTCGTCTTTTGTCAGGAGGGCGTGGAACTCGAAGCCGGCGGCGGTCACGTTTTCGCGGGCGCCCTGGAGGCGGTCGATGGCGAAGACCATGCGGGTGACCGTCGCGCCGTTGTCGACCAAGACGTTGGCGGCTTGGAGGGCCGCCCCGGCGGTCGTGCCGATGTCCTCGACGAGCAGCACGCGCTTGCCTTCGACCGACGGGCCCTCGATGAGCTTGCTGGTGGCGTAGTCCTTCTGGGCTTTGCGGACGACGACAAAGGGCTTCCCGCACGCCATAGCCGTCGCGGCGGCCAGCGAGACGGCGCCCAGGGCGGGTCCGGCGATCAACTCCGCGTCGTCGGCGTGGGCGGCGAAGCGCTCGGCCAGCGCCGCCAGAATGTCCGGCTGGGCCTCGAAGAGGTATTTGTCGAGGTAGTATGAACTCCGCTTGCCCGACCTGAGGACAAAGTCGCCCTCGAGGTACGCCTCGTCCTTGATCCGCCGGGCCAGTTCAGCCTTGTCCATCAATTCTCTCCGCTATCGGTGTCGTGTGCTTCGCATGTCGAGGCGTGTTGTACACGCTGACGCTGCCGGCGGTCAAGGGCCCGGCATGGTCAGGTCGTCGTCGAACGGCGGGACCTCGTCGTCGGGGCCCGTTCGATTGATCCGCGGCACGCCGAATGCGCGGAACGGCCACGACAGAAGCGACGTGACCTGCATGACCGTATGGGTGCCGATGTGGCGCGTCATGTCCCTGAACCGGCGCGAGCCCGGGTCCGGCATGCCGATCAGGCTGATCAGCCCAACCGCCCGCGCCAGCCACGACAGCGCAAACGTCCCGTGCCATTGATTCCACACCAGCGGGCCCAGCACGATCGGATCGCGATCGGCAAGCAGCCACACCACGCCGCTGCCGATAAGCCCGCCGGCCAACCCGCCCAGGCTGGTCAGCACCCGGTAGGCCGCCACGTGCCCGCCCCCGCGGCCGGGCGTGTCGGCGAAGCCCAGGATGATGCCCTGCTGGGCGAGCATCACGCCGCTCCAGCCGGCCCCCCCCAGAATCATCGAGATGCTCATCACCAGCCACGCCCCGACGGGCGCGTCGGGCCCGAGGGCCTGGAGGTCGCCGGCGCCCACCGCGCTGCCGGCCAGCGAGGCTACTGCATTGACGGCCTCGATGACGAACTGCGGGTTGGGCGTCACCGTCGAGGCGAAGAAGTACGGCAGGATCGACAAGACCGTGCTGCCCGTGGCGAGCATCAGCACGGGGCGCCGCCCCCAGCGGTCCATCAGTTTGCCCCACCCCTTGACAGCCAACAAGCCCGCGATGGGTCCGAGCACCATGAACAGCAGGTCCGTGCCGCTCTGTCCGAAGCTGAGTCCCTCGATCATGAACAGGAAGAAGTAGCTGTGTGAGACCATCAGCGCGAAGGTCATGCAGGCGCCGTAGAAGACGTAGCGGCGGAAGTCCCTGTCTCGCAGGGGCGCCAGCAGGAGGCCGCGGGCCGAGGGCAAGGTCCTGGCCCGCCCGATCGGCAGACCTCCGGCGGGGACCACGTCGCGGATCCGGCGAAAGCGCAGGATGTCCAGCATGCCGCACACGCCCGCCAGCGCGAAGACCAGACAGATCGCCCTGAGCAGGGCGTCCGGGCCGTAGGTCGCCTTGACGGCGTCCAGCGACACCGCCAGCGTGAGAATCAGCGGGATCTTGACCACCGTGGACCAGCGCGAGCGCGTGGCGAAGTATCGCCCGCGAATGCGGCGCGGAATCAGGTCGCCCATCCACGTATGCCACGCCGGCTCGATCAGCGCCGCCAGGGCCGAACTGGCCGCCAGCAGGATCAGCATCGCTCCGACGGCCCAACCGGACGGGACGGGCAGGACCAGCGGGATCAGCGCCATGCCCACCCACAGCGCCCGACTGGCCACGCCGTAGTACAGGAAGTGATATTTCCGCAGCCCGGTCCGCTCGACCAGCATCACGCCGACGAACTGGCAGAGCACGGCGGCCGACGCGATGGCCTGCATCAGGCCGAGCTGCCACTCGGCGAAGCCCAGCGCCCGGGCGAAGATCGTCCGCCGCGAGCCCATCACGCACGACATCCATATCACGCAGAAGACCCACCCGATGGTCACGTCGCGCATAGCCCGCCGCAGCGTCGTGCCGCGAACGCTCAGGGCCGGCAGGACCTCGTAGGATTGTCTTCGCCAGGGCATCGTTCAATCCCGCTGAAAGCCATTTGCGATGTCGCCGCAAGACGTACCATCCCGATGTACATCGGGATCTGGCCCGTGTCCCAATGCGTCGAAAACGCCCTGTTTGCCGGCCCGTTCACGGGCGAGACGCCCGTGATACGCGACATCGCAAACGGCTGGCTGAATATTCCTCTTGCCATCTCTCGTCGAGGTCTGTATGATTTCACGTTCTTTCGATGTTACGTGAGACAAACTGACTAGACCGACGAGGTGAGTGATGCATTATCCACACA
>CAZVEV010000022.1:0-38052 GCA_964625865.1 uncultured Planctomycetaceae bacterium
TTTTGTGTATCAAATTCGTGCATTCTGCGAGCGCATCATACCACGAGAATGCACGAATTTGATACACAAAACTACCTTCTGTAGCAAATTCTCAGATAACGAGCACATCAAGTCGTTTTACAGAAATGACTTACAAATATAGCCCCACTGGTTCCGAAGACCGATGCTCTATCCAATTGAGCTACGGGCGCTTGGGTCTGACTGTCTGGACATTCTACCGCATCTTGCAGGTTATTCAAGGGCTTTAGCCGTCACAATGTGAGACCATGCTCCATCTCTACAAGGGCAAGGCAAGGGCGTACTAGCCGGAAGGCACGTCGCATGCGCATCGGCTAGGCCGCTACAGGTAATGCCATCTCATGGTTGCCGGGTTGCGGCAAGGACCCGTTTTCCGCCGACGGCGCGGGCCAGGTCGATGCGGGCCAGGTCTCTGTCCAGTTCGAACTGCTGCAGCGCCAGGGCGGCCTTGATGCGGTCTCGCTCCCCGGCGACGACCCCCACGAGGTCTCCTATGCCGGCGTCAAACGCTGCCTGCGCCTGGCGCGTGTTGCGGACGGTCAGGGGCAGCACTTCGGTGCGATAGGCGCGGACCTGCGCGCCGGCGGTGCGGAGCGTCTGCGATGCCTGACGGACCTGGCGGATGGCCCGTTGCTCGACGAGGCGGGATTGCATCAGCGCGCGGCTGAGTTCGGCGCCGGCCTTGGCGATACGAGGCCGGCCGCCGTCAAAGACGGGCACCTCGACACTGACGGCCGGGCCTACCATCGTCATGGCATCGCCGCCGGCGGGATCTTCACGTTCGAGCATGACACCCGCGCCAAGGTCGCCCCAGGCCTCGCGTTCGGCCTGGCGCAGGCGGGCCTGGCGGGCCTTGACCGACCAGGCGGCGGCCAGAACGTCCAGTCGCTGCCGCTGCGCCAGGGCGACAAGGGTCTCCTCGTCGGGCACGGGGTTGGCGAGTCCGGCCGCTGCGGTCGCCTGCCAACTGGTCGGCCCGTCGGCGCGGTTGATCAGTTCGAGGAGCGTCCGCTTCTCGAGGCCGAGTTTCTCCCGGGCGGTTCGCTCTCGTGCGACGGTGACGAGCAACTCGGCCTGCAGCCGGTTGGCCTCCAGCGCCGTGCCCATCCCGGCGGCGAACTGGTCCCTCGCGGCCTGCTCCGCTCGCGCCAGGGCCTGGCGCAGGTCGGCCAGCGTGGGCAGCAGGCCCTGGTAGTGGACGACGCGGCGGTGAGACGCTTCGACGCTCGCGGCCAGGGCGATCGCGTTGTCCGAGACGCGCAGGACAACCTGCTGGAGTTCACCCTCGGCGGCATCCTGCTTCGAGGGCCTCAGCCAGAGGCTCGACAGCGACTGCATCGCACTGCCCATCAGCATGGTCGACCCGCCCTCGACGCCCAATCCCAGCGACGCCGACAGCACGGGATTCGGCAGCAGGCCCGCCTGGGCCAGGTCCGCACGGGCGGCGGCGATCCGTGCCAGGTCGGCGCGGATCGACGGATTGCCCCGCAGCGCCAGCACGACCGCGCGGTGGGCCGTCAGCGGCGAGGCCCCGTCCCACAGGGCCTGGCCCTCGCGCCCGGCCGCCGAGTCCGACCAGCCGGCGGCGTGGCCCGTACGCTCTTCCACGTGGCGGGCCGACAGGGCGATGTCCCGGCCCGGATCGACCGAAGCGGTACACCCGGTCAGCAGGCCGAGCGCCGCCCCGGCCAACAGCAGCAGGCGATTGACATTGTGCATGTTCACATCTCCCGCGGTTACTTCGGCACGACGTAGATGCCGGTCGCATGAACGATCCTGGCGCCCGAGGCGTCGGCTTGCAGGACGCCCTGGACAACGAGTTCGCTCAGTTCCTTGATCCCGCCGGCGCCTTTGAGGCCCATGTGGAGGATCTTGCCGTCGGCGCCATCGACCTGGACGCTGACCATGTGCTTGCTCAGGCGGTCCTGCGGCTCGCAGCAGTAGTCCCAGGGCTCCTTGCAGTGGTCTTCCGGAGAGTTCTGCCCGCAGTACGGCAGGACCAGATCCACCAGCGCCACGGAGGCGCGCCGAGCCGCGAACGGTTCCTTGCGCCCGCCCACGCGCCCGCGGAAGGTCACCTTGTCCCCGTCCTTTGCCGCCGCCAGACCCGCCACGATATCCGTAGCGTCGGCGGGTTCGGCCTCCAGCAGCAAACCCTCCGGCAGGGCCACGTCGGACGTGCCCTTTTCGCCGCCCGGGCCGGCAGGATCGTTCGGATCATCACTGCACCCTGTCAGCATCCCTGCCAGCAGCACTGCCGGCAGGACCGTCTTCACCATATTCTTCAACATCTCGCACGTCCTTTCATTGTTCACACTGCCTTCAGTGCCGTTGGAATGGTCATCCGCAGGCATCGCCAGACCGGCGGCAGGGCGCCGATCACACCAAGAATCAACCCCGCCAACAGGCCCACGATGAGCACTGACGAGTCCACGACCAGTCCAAACGCCCCCAGTGAAAACCGCACGGCCACTCCATCCAACAGCGTCACACCGATCGCCGAGGCCACAAGCGCCCCGATGCACGAGGCCAGAACCGACTCCTGCACGGCGCTGAGGACGATGGCCCGGCGCGGAAAGCCGAGTGTCTGCAGCGCTCCGTATTCCCGTACGCGAGCTGCAAAGGCGGCGTACATTGTGTTGAGCCCTCCCAGAAGTCCCGCCAGCGACACCAGGGCCGCGGTCACCAGAGCCACCGCACGGATCGGGCGGTAGAACACTGACAGCCCGTCATAGTAGTCCGTCTCCCGCATAGCCGCCAGTTCAAGGTCCAGGCGTTGCTTGGTGAACAAGTCCACGTCGTCGAACTCGGCCGTGTCAAGCGTGACGACCACGCAGGAGAGGGTCGACCGTTTGGCGGCGATGAGCAGGTCGTCCATCGGGACCCAGATCTCAGATTCGGTCACCGTGCCGCCGGCCTCGAACACGCCAACGACCTTCCACGGCCTCTGGTCGAAGTAGACGACCTGTCCGACGTCAAGTCCGTCGGCGGACAGGCCCATGCGCGTGGCGGCCAGGCGTCCGGCCATGATCTCGTCAGTGCCCGGCCTCGGCGCCCTCCCGCGCGCGACGTGCACGTTGGGATGCACCAGGAACGCCGCCGCGGTGAAGCCCCGTACGGTCCCGGGCAGTGCCTCCTCCCCCCCGGGCGAGGTCGTCAGCCCCACCTGCATGTGGACCTCGGGCGAGACGTGCGCCTGGCCCAGCGTGGTCTTGATTCCCTCGATGCCGGCCGCCAGGTGCGTCTCGACGCCTCGCGCGATGGCGCTTCGCTCGACGCTGTCCTCGCTGCCCGCGCCCAAGAGCATGACGTTGTCAGCCTGGCCGGTGGATCGCAGGCTCTTGCGCATGCCGCGAACAAACCCCGCCGCGACAAGCACGAGCAGGACCACCAGGGCGGCGCTGCCCACCGTCAAGAGCAAGCGCACCGGCGACCGGGCCAGGTTCCGAACGGCATATTCCCATGGAAGTCTTCGCATCATCAGTTCTCGTCCGTTCTACACCGCTCGGAAACACTGGGCTATCGGGCGTCGCGATGCCTGCCAGGCGGGCACGAGCCCGGCCGCCACGCCCAAGGCCGCCGAAAGGGCCACGCCCTGGACGAGGACGGCTATCGTCGCTCGCACGGGAATCGTCAGGCCCTCGCTGGAGATGCTGAACTGGCCCCAGCGTGCCACGCCGATCGCGGCGGCCGAACCGGCCAGCCCGCCGATCAGGCCAAGCAGGAGGCCCTCGGCTATTACCAGCCGCGCGATGAGCCCGCCGGAGTACCCCAGCGTCTGCATCACCGCGTGGTCGCACACGCGGTCCTGGATGCTCAGGACGATCGCGTTGCCCACCAGCGCCAACACGGCGGCGAGGCACCCCCAGCCGAGGTACCGCATGAAGCTGACCAGCGAGATGATGTCCGCCGCTGCCCGGGCGACGAACCCCTTGGCCGAGCTGGTCTGCGTGGGCTCCTGGTCGTCGCGGAACATCGTGTCGATCTGGTCGGCGACGGCGTCCATTCGCTTCGGATCGTCCACTTTGACGTTGAACTGCGTGACAATGCCCAGTTCGCCCTGGTTGGCGTTCTGTTGGAGGAAGTCCAGGTGTACGTATGCGACGTTCTGTTCCTGGGGCAGGTCGGAGTCGAGAATGCCCGCCACGTACGCCTGTACGCCGGCGGCCCCGAACTGGTCGCCCACCTTCAGTCCGCGTCGACCGGCCACGGCGCGGCTCAGCAGGGCCGCGTCGTAGCGAACGGTCCAGTCGTCCAGCGAGCCGTCGGTCACGGGCAGGTCGGCGCGGCGCGCCTGGGCCCAGCGCTCCGCAGGCACGCCGCGGAAGACGATCACGTCCAGGCTGGCGCGACAGTTGGTGGGCACGACGCTGACGGGCATGACCTGAGTGACGCCCTCGATGCGGGCTATCCTCTGGCCGTAGGTCTCGGGCAGGCGACTGGTGATAGGGCAGAAGCGATTCTCACGGTAGACCACCAACTGCGTTTCCCCGGCGGCGGCCCTGGTGGCGTGGTCCACACCGGCCTGCATGGCACCGACGGCGACGAACAGGAACATCGCCGCCATCACCCCCCCGACGGTCAACAGCGCCCGCGCCGGACGACGAAAGGCCTGCTTGAGCACGACCGGGATGAACTTAGGCGATAACATGGATCGGCTCCTGGTGGGCGCTGGGCGCCTCGATGAGTTTGCCCTTTTCCAGGTGCAGCGTGGTGTGGGCATTGGCCGCGGCGCGGGCGTCGTGGGTCACCATGATAATCGTCTTGCCCAGTTCCTCGTTCAGCCTCGCCATGAGCGACATGATCGCCGTCGCCGACGGAGCGTCCAGGTCGCCGGTGGGCTCGTCGGCCACGATGATCTGAGGGTCGGCCACCAGGGCGCGGGCGATCGCCACGCGCTGCTCCTGCCCGCCGGAGAGTTGGCGCGGGAAGTGATCGTGACGGTCCGCAATGCCCACCAGTTCCAGCACCAACGCCACGCGCCGGTGTCGTTCGGCGCGGCCCATGCGGTGCAGCAGGAGGGGCAGTTCCACGTTCTCGTAGGCCGTCAGTGTGGGCACGAGATTGTACAACTGGAAGATGTACCCCACGTTGTCGCTGCGCCACCGTGCAAGATGGCTTCGCGAGAGGCCCGTGATGTCGGTTCCGCCGATGTGCAGCGTGCCGGCCGTCGGGCGATCAATGCCGGCGATCAGGTTCAGCAGCGTCGTCTTTCCGCTGCCCGACGGACCCATCAGCGCCAGGAACGATCCGCTCTCGACGTCGAGGTCCAGATCGCTCAGCGGCAGGATGACGTTCTCGCCACGCGTGTAGCGGCGGGTGAGTTTGCGGCATTCAATGAGAGCCATGGCGGCGGTCTCCCTTCAGTCGTATTTGCTGCCCGTCGGCCAGGCCGTCGGCCGGTGAGACGATGATCCGGTCGCCGGCATTGAGGCCCGAACTGACCTCGATAAGATCGTCCAGGCTGACGGCCCCCAGTGTGACTTCTCGCCGGCGGGCCACCTGGTTCGACAGGTCGGCCACCCAGACGGTGACGGTCTTGCCGGCCTCCGAGCCGACGGCCTCGATCGGGGCGAAGATGCGCTCGATGGCGGCATCGCCCTGGACCTCGCGACGGGGCGAGATGAACCGCACGCGGGCCAGCATCTCGGGCTTGAGCAGGGGCGAGGGGTTGTCGATGGAGACCTTGAACTGGAGCGTATTGCGTTGGATGTCGGCCTCGTGCACCACCCGCACGACCTTGCCCTCAAACACCTCGTCCGGCAGGACGTCGACGACGATCCGTGCCTCCTGGCCCACGCCGACCTGAGCGGCGGTCGACAACGCGACGTCCACGCGGACCTGGAGTCGCCTGGGGTCATAGAGCTGGACGAGAGGCTTTGCCGCCGAGCCGACGCCCGTGACGGCCGTACCGGGCTCGGCATGTCGGACAAGCACTGCGCCCGAAGCGGGAGCCCGGACGTCCATGCGGTCCAGGCGAAGCTTGGCCTCGTCGCGCGCGGCTTGGGCCGCGGCCAGGGACGCCTTCGCCCTGGCCAGGTCGCCTGCAACCTGCACCTCCAATCGCTTCAGCCGGGCCGTGAGGATTCGCTCCTGGACGTGCAGGGCTTTTATCTCGGCCTGCTGGGCCTCGAGACGGGCCTTGAGCAGGTTCACCGGCACGGCCGAGATCACCCCGCTCCGCGCCGCGGTCTCCTTGGCGGCCAGTTCCGTCTTCAACTCGGCCTGTCGGGCCTGCTGGACCGCCAGTTGCGACGGGAAGTTCTCCAGGTCCAGTTTGGCCCTGGCCAGTGCCGTCGCCTCCGGCGAGCCGGCCAGCTTGTCCGATACCGACAGCGTCTTTGCCGTCTGGTCCCCCGCCAGCCCGGCCGCCACTTCCGCTTCGGCCAGGTCCGCCTGCCGCAAGGCTAACTGGGCCTCCGCGCCGGCTAGCGCCAGCCTTGCATCGTCGTCGATCAACCGGGCGACGACCTGGCCGGCCTGGACGGACTGGCCCTCGAGGACGAGCACTTCACTGACGATGCCGTCGGCCAGCGCGGGCACGGAGACGGCAAAGGGGGCCGGCTCGACCCACCCGGGGCCCTGGGCCACCACCCCGCCGCCGCTGACGCCCCGGGCGGACGACTTGACGACCACCGGCAGGACGTCTACGACCGTGGCGGGACGGAGGACGTCGCCAGCCGAGTAGGCCAGCAGGGCCACCACAGACAGCATCATCACGCCGGGCAGGAGGACGCGGGTCTTCCACCGCACCGCCGGTCGTGGCACGGGCGTTTGATCGGCCCCGGGCGCATCGGTCTTCTGGTCAGCACGCCCCCGCCGAAGCTCGTCGAGTCTGGATTCGTTTGCCATGAGATCACCTGCGAGTCCGGAACGCCTCGCGCTGTCACGTGCGATACACGGACAGAGCGGGCGCAAAGTTCTTGCGAAGGTACACCTGGGATGAACAACACGATGTGGGGCTAGACTCGAGGCGGGTCGATGTCCTTGCGGACGTAGCCGGAGTCAGCAACAACGTCATCGGTGGCCAGACGACGAGAGGTTGAGTGATGGCTGTCCGGGCTCCAGGTGGGCAGGGGCAGCATGAACGTGCACGCGCACACGGGGCACCCCCCGGGACACGACGGCGCCCCGAGCGGGCGGGTGCGATCTTCCCCGCTATCTTCGGGGATCTCTCCGTCCGAGATGGAACACCCGCTGCAGCGGCAGGTGGACTGTTTGGCGGGGGCGTGTTCAGTCTTCTCAGCCGACGAGGGCGAGGACAGGGCGTAGGGTCCGTTCAGAACCACGACGCCCAACCAGGCGATCGCCACAAGTATGGTGGACACGTTTCCCATCTTTCTCATCCTATCCGGACTCGCGGCGGATATCAAGACATAGGACCGCGAGAGGCCCGGGCGTCACCAGGGGTCACCCCGTGCTGGTTGCGGCCGGGGCCCCGGGGGCAACTGCGGCCCGCGCGAAAGCGACAGCCCTATCCTGGTTTCGTTACGGCCCCCGGCGCAAATCGGGCGGGGGGATTCCCGACAGACGCCGGCGCGCCTCGCGCGTAGCCTACCGACTCGGCCTGCCCGGGCACGAGGTCGGTCATGTGCTTCTCGCACTCCACCCCGACTGCGCCCGAGTAGCGCGGATCCTGCAGGACGCGGAGCACGCCCGGGAGATCGACGATCCGGCCTGGCCGTGATGTCGACCGCCGCCTCAGCCGCTGGGCTTCTTCAGGTAGCGGGTCAGGATTCTCTTGTCCAGCGGAATCACTTCGAAGTCTCTGGCCTCGGTAACCTCGCCCTGGTCGGGTATGACGCGTTCGGCGAGGTTGAACCGGCAGACGTAGACACCGACCAGTCGCCCGTGGGCGTCCACCTCGTGCCCCCAGAACGGCTCGCAGTCGCGGACCAGTTCCCGCCCCAGGGCCTCGGTGCCCCGTCCACTGAAGCCGAAGATCGCCAGTTCCAGGCTCGTGCTGCCCGGGTGGTACGACGTGATGACGATCCCGCCGTCAGTTTCCTTGGAGACCCAGGGACAATGGCCCCATTGCGATTTCTTGTCCAGGAAGTAGATTCCGGGCACGATCTTCCCCCTGCGCCCCGGGGGATTCGTCAGCCCGCCGAAGCAACTGGGCACGGCCCGTTCACGCCCGCGGAAGACCAGGTGGAACGGCACGCCGGGCTTGGGGCCCTTGACGGGCCTGTACGGCGCGCAGTGGAACAGCTCACTGACCAGAAGTTCAGTGATATGCGAAACCCTCTGGCTTCCGATCACGAGCGAGACTTCATGGTTCGGGGCGCGCCGCATCTGGCTGAAGACCGTCTCGGAGTACTTGATGTCCTTATTCAGTTCGCGTTTGGGCAACGCCGCGTGAATCGCGTAGCGAACGGGGACGTACTTCATGACCACAATGGGCTGGTGGCCACCGGTGCGCGCGGGGGTCGAGAACGCCCGCGTCAGGGCGCCGACGACCTCGACGTCGCGGCGTGAAAGCCACCGCACGGCCCCGGGCGAGGTGTCCGGGTCGCTGGCGATCTCGTGATACTCCCCGAGATAGACCGTCGCCTTCTCGGCCTCGGTGATCATGCTCCACAGTTTTGCCGGCCTGGCCCCGAACAACTCCTGGGGAAGTTGGGCCGAGTCGATGCGTTCGGCCAGCCAGTCACTGATCATCCCCAGGATCTTCAGGGACGGGTTGACCGCCTCATTCCGCATCAGTTTTCCTATAGAATGTCGATGACACCCGCAGTGTTTCGCAAGGGCCTCCTGAACCCCTCTGGTGTACAGGTTGTGCTTTTTCAGGAGGGCCTCGAGGCGGATTTCTACCTGCATGATTTAGACTCCTTCACTTTTTTTTTTGCGGCCCGCAAATAGGGACACGGGGAGAGAGTATTGTCCACTCTGCGCGCCTGTATTGTCGAAATCCGGTGTTCCACGAATACTGCCACGGCAATCCAAATGCCGTTCCGCCCACCTTCTGTCGACCATTTGAGGCCCAAATACAGGGCGTTTTTCGAGCCCCTTGACGAGCGTGCCTTCTACCCCTACGCTGACGACTAATCGGTATGGCATCATAAGGAGCGTTCATTATGTCTGTGATATTAGGCCGTAACAATCAAGAAGTCAAATTCAATATCTCCGGTTTTTTTCAGGGGCCTTGCTGGGGGCCCTCGAGGCCGGCTTTGGGAAAGGAGTCCCCATGACCACACCCCACCACACGCCCGAACACACACCCGACCGCCCGCCTGACCGCAAGCGCAGACTGAGAAAGACCCTGCGCAAGATAGGCAGGACGCTCCACAGGATTGAGGTCGATGTCGGAGTCCTCCTCGACGACCTGGACTACGCGACGCAGGTGCAGAACGACCTGGAATCGCGCAACCCGCATCCGCACCTGCCGTCGCCCCCGTCCTGGCCCCCCAGTGGGCCGGGCAACTGTCCGGACGACGCCGAGAAGGCCTTGCGGGCCCTGGCGAGGTACGGCGTACAGGACGTCGAAGTCACCCGCGGCGGAAAGACGCCCAAACTTCGGATACCCGGGCACCCGACCATCCGCGTCACGAGCGGCCAGGCGGACATCCTCGAGATCCTCATCGACGGCGACGGGTTCGATGCCAAGGGCGGCGGCACGTGGGTGACGGCGGACGAATTGGCCGTCCGCCTGACCAAGCGCGGCAAGGGCCCGGTCAGCGCACGGGCGGTTGTGCAGCGAATCTGTCGCCTGCGCCAACGCATGCGCGACGGCGGGATGAACAGGTACCTCCTGCAGAGTGATCGCAAACGGGGCTACCGCTTCGCCCTGCGTCCCGAGGGGCCCGGCACGACGGGGGTCCCGGCCAGGTGCGATAACGGGCCCCGAAACGGTGACGCCGCTGTCGCACGGATCACCTGAGAGACGTCCCAAGCGAGTTTTGGCGTGTGATCGGGGTCGCTTGAGAGCACCAGGCGCGTGTGATCGAAAAGAACTTCGGCCGCCGTCAACGCGCAGCGAGTCGGGAGGAACCGTCCGGCGCGCGTGCAGCCGGTCTGGCGCGGATGTGATCGTCCCGGACCTACCGGGGCTGTGACTGAAAACAGGGTAGATTCAACGCATCTCCGCTGGCGCACCCACCTGGGAAGCCGGGCGGAAGAAGGGAGAACGGAAGATGGCACAGGTATGGTCTGAACTGGAACGGGGCGCTGGCGGGCGAGGGCGCTGGGGCGTGTTGTCGCTTGAAGGCGCGGGCGAGGCGCTGACACTGACGGGTGAGCCGGCCCGGCCGCTGGCCCGCATGGGCGACCCGGCCGGCCCCAACGGGGCCTACATCATCCGCCACGACGGGCGCAGCGGAAAGGCGCGATGGATTCTCTATGCCGGCCCCGCCGCCGAGGTCACCGTCAACGGGCGACCGCTCGACCTGGGCGTCCGGGCCCTGCGCGACCGCGACGAGATCACCCTGGCCCGCGGCTGCCACCTGGTCTTCACGGCCGACTCGGCGCCGCGGGTCCAGCCCTTCGGCGGGATGGAGCACCCCGTCGATTGCCCGCGATGCACCCGCCCTATCTCCCCCGACGACCCCGCCGTGCGATGCCCCACCTGCGGGGTCTGGCACCACGAGGACGCCTCCCGTGAAGACGGCCAATGCTGGACATACGGTCCCACGTGCGGGGCAGGCTGCGAGCAGGCGACCGACCTCGATGCGGGACCGGCCTGGACGCCCGAGGAACTTTAGCGATGACGGGAGCGCCTGAGATGAACACTGTGACAGGGCAAACCGGCCCCGGCGGGGGCAAGCACGTGGCCGTGATAGGCCTCGGGCTCATCGGTTCAGCACTTACGGGCGAACTTGTTCGCATGCCGGCCGTCGGACGCGTAACGACCGTCGACCCGGACGTATACGAGGAGCGCAACCGCCGCAGCCAGCAGATCACGGAAGACGACGTGGGACAGCCCAAGGCGATCGCACAGGCCCGCCGGATCACCCAGATCGCGCCGTGGATCGAGACCGAGGCAATCGTCGACCGCGTCGAGAACGTGCCCCCCGCACGGCTGCGGTGCGACGTGATAGCGGCCTGCCTGGACTCCAAGGCGGCCCGTCGCGACGTCAACGCGCTGGCGTGGCACCTTGGCGTGCCGTGGATCGACGCGGGCGTCAACGCCGCCGCCGGTATGCTCGCGCGGGTCAACGTCTACGTGCCGTCGGCCACCGCCGCCTGCCACGAATGCGCCTGGGACGACCGCGCGTACGAGACCCTCGGCGTGCGATATCGCTGCGGCGGAGGTCCCGCGACGGCGCCCACGAACTCGCCGGCATGGCTCGGATCGCTGGCGGCGGCAATCCAGGCGGCGGAGTTGGCCAAGCTCCTGGCCGGCGACGTCGAACACCTCGCGGTCGGAAAGAGCATCGTCGTCAGCACCCGCTACCACACGCTTGACGTGACGCAGATTCAGCCGCGACCGGATACGTGCAGGTTTGATCACGAGATATGGCGGACCGACGCCCTGAGCAAACGGCCGGGGGATATGACGTTCGGCCAGGTCCTCGACCATGCGGGCGGCGCCACGTCGCTCGCCGTCGAGGGCCGGCCGTTCGTCCGGACCGCCGAGTGCGAACAGTGCCGTCAACGCAGCGATGCGGACTATTTCGCGGCGCCCGACGGCAGCGAAAGCCCCCGGGCATGCGCGTGCGGCGGCCAGATGTTCGCTGTCGGCAGCGCGATGACTGAGGCCGCCGAAGCGCCGGATCTGTCGCGGCTGCAGCCGGCTCCGCTGGACCGGGCGGGCATCGTTGACGGCGACGTAATCCGCCTGACTGACGAGGCCGGGCGGACCAAGCGTCTGGAAGTCCGATGTGATCGAACCTGGAAACGAATGAAATCGACGGTTTCTTCAGAAAGGCAACCACTTGTTGCGGCAACAGTTGGGCCTGGGGAGCCCTGTGACACAGCCCCCGGTCAGTCCGCGTGACTGAACCGGTGATATCCTCCGTCTGTGGAGAGTGAAAATGAAGACGATCGACAGCAAGAGAGACACGATTTTCGAGTCGTTTCTGGCCAAGCAGTGCGAAGCGGGCCTGGCGTTGGCGGCCGACAGCGACATTCTGGCCCTGCTTCCGCTGGGCCCGCCCGCCCCGCGTCAGTACCTCGCCTCCTACGCCGCCCGGACGTTCGCCCAGTCGCGCAGCGGGGAGATTGCCCTCGTCGACCGGTTCGACGTGACGATCACGTTCCACGACGAGTATCTGCGCCGCCCGAACCCGGCCCGCGTGCTGACGTACGAGGGGCCCTACCGCTGCTTCCATCCGAACGTGCGCGGGTGCGGGGTCTGCCTGAAACTGCACCCGGGTATGGGCCTGGTGGACCTGCTGATCGCGGCCTACGACCTGTTCACGTGGCGACTGTACTACGTAGGAGACAACGGCTTGAACGGCGAGGCCTCGGCCTGGGCGAGGCGTCAGGATCCGAGCCGTTTCCCGACCGATCCCCGCCCGCTTCGCCGCAGCGACTAACCCACAGGAACACTGAAGGCCCTTAGGCCACTGGAGACCCCCATGACCAGACACGACACCGACCACGCCGGATTGGCCCCTATCGTCGAAGCCCTGACCAAGTCAACGGTCCGGGTCAAACCCACGGGCTACGCACAATGGCGCCTGGAGTTGACGAACGGGTGTTCGCATCGCGCCACCGCTCGTCTGGTTGATGACTGGTTCATGGTCGACCTGCCCCTGGGCGGGTCCCGGGCGCCCTCGCGAAAACGCCAGTGGCGCATGGTGACGATCAACGCGGGAATCGACGGAGCGGCCAAGTTCACCATGGCGCCGGACGGGCGGTCGGTGGCGCTGCAGGCGCAGATTCCTCTGGCCACCGGGCCGGCCGGGCAGAGGCGAATCGCCCCGACCTGTCGCGCCCTGGAGGCGGCTCTTGACGCCCTGGCCGACGACGAGGCGAGCCCCCCACGCGCAACGGGCGCGGTCGACGGTGACGAGGCCCTGGTCGGCCGGCTCAAGGCCCTGTGCAGCGAGAGCGGTTGGGCGTTTGAAGTGACGACGCACGGGCGCCTGACCGTCCAACTGGAAACCCGGACCGGGCCCTACTACGCCATCCTGACGGCCCGACCGGACGGCGGGGTGGACATGGGCGTAGACATTGGCTCGGCCGAGGCCGCCTGCCGAAGCGCCCTGACGACCGCGCTGCTGAAGGCCTGCGGCGTGATTCGGATGGCGCGGGCAGCCGTCCATCAGACCGAGCAGCGCGCCACCGTGCGGTTCGAGGTCTCCCTGCCGGGCCGGACGACTGCCGCTGAGATCTCCGAAGCGCTGTCAGCCCTGTCGGTCGCGTGCGAGTCGTGCGGCCGCGAGGTCCGGGCGCTGCAGAACAAGGATATTGCAGAAACGTACCTGTCACTGAGTCGGGGGCGTTCCCCGAAAACACGGCGGGATTCGAAGTAATCCAACGTACCGAAGGAGCAGAACCATGAACGAAACACGAACCGACAACACGATCAACCTGAACGTGACCGACGTCAGCCGCCAGCGCCGGTTTGCGGCCCGCGTGGACGCTGACTCGTCTGTCAGCGTCGCCCTGGCGGACGTGGTGGCCATGATGGACCTGCCGGTCAACGATCCGTCACAGCAGGCCACCTGGACCGCAAGGCTGGACCGCGAGGCCAGGCAGCTTCACGGCAACGAGATCGTGGGCGAGGCCCTCGAGGAAGACGACACGATCGTCCTCCAGCCTGAAATCAACGCCGGCTGACCGCCCCTTGGGGGGAGGGGCGGGGGCCGAAGAAAGGAACAGACCATGTACACAAACCGCTACCGGTACGTCATGACCTGGTGCAAGCAGGACGGCACGGTGCTCCGACGGGCGCCGGTTCAACTGGACTGGTCGGAGCTGGCCGACTGGGCCCGGTTCCAGGCCCTGGTGCGAGGACAGGTTCAGACCGGCTCGCCGGTCGAGGTGACCGTCGAGCCGGTCTGGCACGCGACGGCGGGCGCCCCGTGCGTTGGCGCGATCTCGCTGCACGTGGAGGCCGGGGCCGAGCCCCTTGACCTCGAGGTCCCCGCCTCCTGGTTCGACTCGCCCGCGCAGCGCGGCAGCGGGACGCTGGTCCAGCAGGGCCTGCTCCAGGCGGGCGAGTTGTTCAACTACGTCGTGACCGCCTCGGTGCGGGCTGACGTCTTCGAGCAGACAGCGACCGGCCGGTCGACGATCCAGGCGATCGAACCGGCAATCGACGTACTGGACCGTCCCTTAAACGGACGTCTGGACCGCTGCGTGCCCTCCGGCGTCCACGACGCTCTCGACGCCCGAGTCATCATGCCGAGCGACGTGATCGACCAGACGAGCGAACTGACGCAGGCCGCCGGCGCCAATGAGACCGGCGGCGTGCTGATCGGCAACGTCTGTCGCGACACGGACACCGGCGAGGTCTACCTGGACGTCACCGCCCAGGTCCACGCCCGCTATGCCCGGTCCGACCTGACCAAGCTGACGTTCACGCCCGAGACCTGGACGGACGTGCAGGACGTCATCACGGGGCGCGGGCTCGGCGAGAGCATGCTCGGGTGGTGGCATTCGCACAGCTACATGAAGGAAACGTGCAAGGACTGCGATAAGGGTCGCGACGGCTCGTGCGCGGTCAGCGCCGCGTTTATGAGCGGTGACGACGTGGCCCTGCACCGCACGACGTTCCCGCGGGCGTACAGTCTGGCCCTGGTGGTGGCCAACAGCCCCTGCAACGGATTGACGTGGGCCCTGTTCGGCTGGCGCTACGGGCGCGTCAAGAGCCGCGGATTCCACATTCACCGCCCCGAGGGGCTCACCGGCGAACCGACGGCCGACGCGCTGGCCGCGGCGGCAGTGACGGCTGAAGCCCACGGGTGAACCCAAGCGAATTGACACCAGACACCCGGGCCGCTCCGGCGGGCCCGGAGAAAGGACACGACATATGGAACCCCACGAAGAACAAGCCATTCTCCGGGCCCTGATGGACTTCGGAGACGACGGGCCGGACATCCGCGAGAGGATTCGCCTCCTGGGGCGACTCCAGGAAGAAGGATCGGACCCGGCCAAGCGCCAGTTGGCCGAAGCGATGGTCTTCCGGATGGCCAGCCTGGCCAAGGGACTCCGCGACAGCCGCGACGAACAGGCCCAACTGGCCCAGATGATCGAAGAACTCACGGCCCCGCCGTGGCACCCGTGGGTATTCCGCGGCATCTGCACCACGTCGCGGGGAGACGAGGCGGTCATCAGCCGCAAGGGCACGACGCGGATCGTCCCGGCCGTCGAGGAGGTGGACCTGGACGCCCTGCAGATCGGCGACGAGGTGCTCCTCGGCCAGGAGATGAACATCGTGATGGCCGTCAGCCCGTGGGGCCAGCCCCGCTGGGGCGAGACGGCAGTCTTCGACCGGCTGACCGACGACGGACGACTCATCGTCAAATGGCGAGACGAGGAGTTCGTCGTCGAGGCGGCCGGCGAATTGGCGGTCGCAGCGCTGACCGACGGCGACGAGGTCCGCTGGGACCGCACCGAGGGCCTGGCCTACGAGAAGATCGAACGGTCTGAGGGTGCGGGCCACTTCCTCGAAGAGACGCCCAACGTCACGTTCGACGATATCGGCGGGCTGGACGAAGAGGTCGAGAATCTCACGCGAGCGCTGACGCTCCACATGAAATACCCGCAGGTGGCGGCGAGGCTGTCCCTGGGACGCGTCAAGGCGGTCCTGTTTGAGGGCCCCCCGGGGGGCGGCAAGACGATGCTCGCCCAGGCGATAGCCAACTGGATCGGCCAGTTGACCGGCTCGGGACGAAGCCACTTCATGAACGTCAAGCCCGGTGGGCCGCTGTCGATGTGGTTCGGCCAGAGCGAAGAGAACATCCGCGAGATGTTCCGCGTCGCCCGCGAAGAGGCGGCCAAGAACCCCGACGTGCCGGTCGTGATCTTCTTCGACGAGATCGACTCGATCGCCCACAACAGGGGCTCGTCCGTGAATCAGGCCAACGACCGCGTTGTCAACGCCCTGACGGCCGAATTGCAGGGACTTGAAGACCGCGGCAATGTGGTGGTCGTTGGGGCAACCAACCGGCTGAAGGACATGTCGTCGGCGATGCTGAGACCCGGGCGGCTGGGCGACATGATCATACGGATCCCGCGTCCGAACATGGCCGCCGCGCGAGATATCTTCACCAAGCACCTTCCCGCCGACCTGCCCTATGACGCCGAACCCGACGCCGAAGCCCAGGCCGACGCCAGGGAGCGCATGATTGATGCGGCGGTCTCGGCCATCTTCGCGCCCAACGCGACCAATCGGCTGGCCAACATCACCCTGCGAGACAACGCGCGGCGGACGGTGACGGCGGCGGACCTCGTCAGCGGCGCGACGATCCAGAAGATCGCGCGGGTCGCCTGCGAGGCCCTCGCCCAGCGAATGATCGACGCCCACGAGGCCGGCCAGGGCGACCAGGCCGACGCGATGGGCCTGAGGCTGGACGACGTGTTGACGGCCGTCAGCGACGAGTTCGCCACGGCGGCCGGCGTCCTGACGCGACAGAACGTCCGACGCTATATCGCCGACCTGCCGGAAGAGACCGACGTCACGAGCGTGGAACTGATAGATCGGCACGTCCTCAGGCCGCACCGGTATGTCAATCTCAGCGTGGCCTGAAAGAGGCCAGGGAGCACCCTATGAAGAAGAAGAAGAAGAAGAGACACACGCCAGCCCCTGCCCGGGGCGACACGGGGCCCGAGGCGGTACCCAAGCTGATCGGCGCGGATATCGAACTGGGCAACTGCGTGGTGGGAGTCAATCGCCCCAACGGGACGGGATACCTCGCCGCCAGGATGCTGCTGCGCGAGATCCTCGGCGTGGCCAATCCGGAAGACTACGATCCGGGCGACGACGGCGAGGCGCCCGAGGTGCAGAGCGACGACGACACGTACGATGCTCAGGAGTCGTACGAGTCGGCCGGCGGGTACGCTCCGGGCGTCACCACGTATGGGCAGAGCAGCGGCTACAATCAGGGCTTCGGATATGGATACGGGTACGGGTTCGGCTATGACAGCGAGGCCGCCCGGTACAATCCCCAGGACTGGGGCAGGAAGTGGCTCCGCAACGGCGGGTGCACGTACATCGACCTCGGACATCTTGAGGCCTGCGTGCCCGAGACGCTCAGCGCGTTCGATCACGTGGCGGCGTGGCACGCCATGCTGCGAATCGTCCGGGGCGCCCAGCAGCGTGCCCAGGCCAAGCTGCCGGACGGCCAGACCGTCGAGGTCCTCGTCAACAACAGCGACGGGCAGGGCAACAGCTATGGCTCGCACACGAACTTCCTCGTCACGCGAACCTGCTGGGACAACATCTTCCATCACAAGTTGCACCACATGCTGTTCCTCGCGACGTACCTGACCAGCAGCATCGTCTTTACAGGGACGGGCAAGGTCGGGGCCGAGAACGGTCAGCCGGGCGTGAACTACCAGTTGTCGCAGCGGGCGGACTTCGACGAGACGATCACCGGTGTGCAGACCACGCACCACAGGCCGATCGTCAACTCCCGCGACGAGACGCTCTGCGGGAAATACGTCTGGGGCGCCGGGGATGCCGCCGCCCGCTCGGACCTTGCCCGCCTGCACGTGATCTTCTTCGACAACACGCTGTGTCACGTTTCGACGCTGCTGAAGATGGGCGTCACGCAGATCGTCCTGGCGATGATCGAGCAGGAGCAAGTCGACGCGACGCTGATTCTCGACGACCCGCTCGAGGCGCTGCACACGTGGAGCCGCGACCCGGATTGTCGCACCGCCGCGCAGTTGATCGACGGGCGTAGCAGGACGGCCGTCGAGGTCCAGCAGATGTTCTTCGAGCGGGCCCGGGCGTTCGTCGAGGCCGGGCGGACCGACGGCATCGTGCCCCGGGCGAGCGAGATCATGGACCTGTGGGGCCAGACGCTCGATGAACTCCGTAACGGGGACATCGACGCGCTGGCGGGCAAGCTCGATCACGTGTTGAAGCGCTGCGTCCTCGAGGACGTCATCGCCCGACGCGGGCTGGCGTGGGATTCGGACGAGATCCGCTACCTCGACCAGATCTACGGGTCGCTGAGGCCCACGCAGGGCCTCTACAGGCTCTACGAGAACGACACGGTCCACCAGGTGGTCTCCAGCGAGGACATCGAGCGGTTCGTCCACGAGCCGCCGGCCGACACGCGAGCGTACCTGCGCGGACATATCGTCCGTCGCGTACCCGACGAGTCGCTGACAAGCATGGACTGGGACACCGTCCGCCTGACGTTCACCGACCCGGAGGCCGAGTCCGCCTGGCTGGGGCGGACCCGTTACGTCCTGCCGATGGCCGATCCGCTGGCCTTCACCGAGTCACGGTGTGGCGCGGTGCTGGCCGAGAACGCCCCCATCGTCGAGACGCTGGAGCGTCTGGGCATGGTCGAATCGACCTGGTCCGGCCGGTCGACCGGACAGACGTCATCCGCCGGAAGCGCATCGACGACCGGCGGCGGACAGGTGGTGCTCGTACGCGACGTCAGTCGCGTCGGGCTGTATGACAACGTAAAGACCCCGAGAAACACGAAAGGCGGTAAGAACAGATGACCACACGAGAACGACGACGAGACGACGACCTCGACGGACACCACTCCGGCGGGAATACGGGCGGCGGGAACCTCAACAGGTACCGTGACAACGCCCGCAGAGTGTGCCACGCCGGGCGCGACAAGATTGACAGCCTGCTCGGGCAGAGCCAGGCCTTCCTTAACGACAACCGTCAGCAGAGCGCCCAGTAAGGGTCAGCAGGGCGACCGGTCGCGGGGCCATCCCGCGGCCGGTCTGTCGCTGACGACATGACACGGAGATTGGGACGATGAGCAGACAACTGATGGGTCTGGAAACGGAGTTCGGCCTTTCGGCGACCTGGCCGGAGGGCGGGCCCGAACAGCGGACGAGGGCCATTGACAGCCTGTTCGGCCTCATTCGGGAACACTTCCCGTACCTCTCGGGCGCCGGCTCGCTGGACCTGTTCACGGTGTTCGGCAGGTTTTACAGGGAGATCGGCGACCATCTGGAGCACTGTACGCCCGAGTGCGACAACCCGTGGGACGTCGTTCGTTACACGCTGGCCGGTCGCAAGGTCCTGGCGGACATGATCCGCTGCATGGCCGAGCGGTCCGTGCAGATCACCCTCCTGACGTCCAACGTGGACTACCTGACCCACGGCACGTGGGGCTGCCACGAGTCCTACCTCTACCGCTCCTCGCCCGAGCACGTTCGCGCGCAGGTCATCCCGCACCTGGCCAGCAGGATCATCTACACCGGGGCCGGCGGGTTCGACACCCGCAGCGCGGGACTGCGATTCATGCTCAGCCCGCGGGTGGCCCACCTGGCCAAGGCGATCTCGTCGGACTCGACGAGCAACCGCGGGATCGTGCACACCAAGGACGAATCGCTCTCGAACGGGCGATTCCACCGCCTGCACCTGCTCTGCGGCGAGAGCCTTTCGTCGCACATCGCTGCGTGGCTGAAGGCCGGCACGACGGCGCTGGTGGTGGCCATGGTCGACAGCGGACTTGACCCGGGCGGCCCGGTGAAACTGGCCGAGCCCCTGCAGGCGATGCGAACGTTCGCAAGGGACCCCTCCTGCACGGAGACGGTGAGACTGGAAGATGGCGGGGAGGCGACAGCCCTCCAGTTGCAGCGCCACTACCTCGAAACCGCCGAGGCGAATCTCACCGCCTGGTACATGCCCCCCTGGGCCCCCGAGGTCTGCCGACGCTGGCGGGCCATGCTGGACCGCATCGAAGACGGCGGACACGAGGCGGTGGCGGCCACGACCGACTGGGGGATCAAGCTGGCGCTGTATCGCGACCTCGCTGAGCGGTCAGCAGGGATCAGCGCCGAGGCGATGCCCCACTGGAGCCATATCGTCGAACGTCTGCAGGGGGCCCTTCGCGAGACGCCGGACCGCTCGGTCAGCGTTGAGCGCATCCTCAGCGACGACAGCCCCATTCACTCGACCGTGCAGGCGCTGCGGCCTTACGCGGCCCGTCACGACCTGTCGCTGGACGAGCTCAGAACGTTCGTGGACCTGCGCACGCAGACCCAGGCCCTCGACGTGCGATTCGGCATGGTCGGGCCGGAAGGCCTCTTCAACCAACTGGACGCCGCCGGCGTGCTGGACCACCGCACCGAGGGCGTTGACAACATCGCCCACGCGGTGCGCCATCCGCCCGCGGCCGGGCGGGCGCACGTCCGCGGCCAGTGCATTCGGCGGCTGACCCGCACCGCCAATCGCTACATGTGCACGTGGTACGCCATTAACGACGTGGTAGACGAGCGCAAGCTGGACCTGTCGGACCCGTTCGTTTCCGGCGAACACTGGGTGGATCTTCGCCCCAAGCCCAAGGTGCCGGCCAGCGGCGTGGAGGTGGCCTGATGCTGGAACTCGGTCGCGAACTGCTTAACACGCTGGATCGCATGCACGCACGCGTCGACGTGCCCGATGGCGATACGGTCATCCTGCGCGACGTGCCGGCCAACCGCGACGTCTACTCCAAGGGCGCCACGAACGTCCTGCTCAAACGGGCCGGCCGCTCCATGCCGTTCATGATCTGCGTGGATGCGGACCTCGAGTACACCGGCGAGGACCGGGCGATCGCGCGCCTTTTCGCGCGGGGCGTCAAGCGCCGCGGATGGCGCACGCTGTACATGGGACGGGCGGCGGCCGACGACCTGGGCGAACTGGCCTCGGACGCACTGGCCCTGCTCGGCGCTGACGGCCGGATGCCCGTCCTCAACGCGCCCGGGGCCTCCACAGACCGGAACGAGCAGGCCGACGCCCTGATCCGAACCTTCGCGATCAACCTCTCGGACCTCGCCCGCGCCGACGAACTGCCCCCCACCACAGGCCGCGACGAAGAGGCCATCCAGGCCGCCGCCTGCCTCATGCGACGCGGACAGGCGAGGATGGCCCTTCTCGTCGGCCCGCCCGGCGTGGGGAAGACCCATCTGTTCGGCGCCGTCGCCCAGAGGCTTCTGGCCCCGCGCCCGGACTGGAACGTCATGCTGATCGACCTGGCCCAGCCGTTTGCCGGCTCCGCCTTCGATGCCGAGGCCGAGAGCGTGCTGGCCACCATCTGCGAGCAGGCGGCGGCATCGGACAATACCGTGCTGGCCCTCGACCGGGCCGAGCAGGTCCTCGACACGCGACGCGGGGCGCTGCTGCTGGCACGGTTCCTGGACAACGGCGGGCGCGTGATCGCCTCGGTGAGCCGGTCGGCAATGAAGCATTTCCTCCGCGGCCCGCTGGGGTGGCGCATCGGCACGGTGGTCCTGGACGAGATGTCCCCGCGCCAGACGGGCGAGTTGCTGGCCGCCCGCCTGGACGAACTGGCCGACCATCACGGGGTCGAGATCACCCCCTCGTGCATCGCCGCCGCCCTTCGCGCGACGGCCGATCTCGACGGCGCCTGGCCTGGCAAGGCCCTGACCGTCCTGGACGCCGCCGCCGCACGGGCCGCCCTGACCGGCGCCCGCGTAACAGGCCCCGACGACGTCTACTTCGCCGCACAACTCATCCAGGGCGAGTAAACCCGTCGCCAGTGTGTCGTGGCTTGATGCGTTAGGCGTTCTACCTTCTGGCATCCCGGCTAAGGGGTCTGGCCGCCCCGTGGCCGGACTTTCGTGACGAAAACGACCTTACCCCCCATGATCGCGTCCAAACGCGGCCAGGGGTATCGGCCGGGCGTCCAGGACGTTTTCCGAGTATTCGGAGCCTCGCGGGAGCAGAGACGTCGCTTCTGCAGTCCCGCTTGTCGCGCGGCAGCCTGTTCCCAATAACGGCGATTCACTGTACCATCGCGGACGACACTCTGAAGCAATCCCGGACACACAGGAGCACGACATGAGCCTGCTGAATCGACGAGAGATACTCAGACGAATGGGCCTGGGCGCCGCAGGGGTCGTCCTGGGGACCGGCTGCGGTAACCGGGCGGGCGGGGCTGCGGCGACAGCAAGGCCCGCAGACCGTAGCAAAGACAAGCCCAACTTCGTGTTCGTGCTGGTCGATGACCTCGGCTGGGCCGACGTGGGCTGCTACGGCAACACATTCAACGAGACGCCGAACATCGATCGCCTGGCGGCCCAGGGGATGCGGTTCACCGACGCGTACGCGGCGTGTCCGGTCTGCTCGCCCACGCGGGCGTCGATCGTCTCGGGCCAGTACCCGGCGCGGCTGGGTATTACCGACTTCATGCCGGGCCACTGGCGCCCGTTCGAGAAGCTCACCGTGCCGATCAATCGCACGCAGTACCTGCCACTGAGCATCGTGACATTCGCCGAGGCGCTCAAGGGCGCCGGGTATGCGTGCGGGGCGTTCGGCAAGTGGCACCTCGGCGGTCGGAAGCACTTCCCGAACCAGCAGGGCTTCGACACGATGGTCGTCGCGGGGGGGGGGAGGCACTTCGGCAACCACACGTGGCCGGACATCAAGATGCGCAAGGACGACTACCTGACCGAGGCCCTGGCCGCCCAGGGCGAGAAGTTCATCGAGGCCAACAAGGATCGTCCGTTCTGCCTGTATCTCATGCACTACGCCGTCCACATCCCGCTGGAGGCCCGCAAGGCTCTCATCGCCAAGTACCAGGCCAAGGCCACCCCCCCCACCGGCGTGAACAACCCCGTCTACGCCGCGATGGTCGAGCACGTCGACGCCTCGGTCGGGCGGATCATGAAGAAACTCGACGCGATGAAGCTCAGCGGCCGGACGGTGGTGATCTTCTTCTCGGACAACGGCGGGCTGAGGCAGCATTACAAGAAGATCGGCCCGATCGTCACGTCCAACGCCCCGCTGCGCGACGAGAAGGGGACGCTGTACGAAGGAGGCATTCGCGAGCCGCTGATCGTCCGCTGGCCCGGACGCGTGAAGGCCGGCGCCACCTGCGCCGAGCCGGTTACCAGCACGGACTTCTACCCGACGCTGCTGGACATCGCAGGGGTTCGCCCGCCTGCCGGCCAGGCCTGCGACGGCGCCAGCCTCGTGCCCCTGCTCAAGCAGACCGGGCGCCCGCAGCGCGAGGCGATCTACTGGCACTACCCCCACTACCACCACTCGACGCCCGCCGGGGCGATCCGGCAGGGCAAGTGGAAGCTCATCGAGTTCTACGAGGACGGCAAGCTGGAACTGTACAACCTTGCCGAGGATATCGGCGAGAAGACCAACCTCGCAACCAAACTGCCCAAACGAGCCGCCGCCATGCAGGCCAAACTCGCCGCCTGGCGCAAAAGCGTCAACGCCGCCATGCCGACGCCGAACCCCAAACACGACCCCGCCCGCGCAGGCGAGTGGGGCAAGCACCCATCCCGCGGGAAGTAGGCACGGCGGGACGCCAATCCAGACGTCTCGAAGAATCCCTGCGCAATGCTCGCGGCAGGAGATATGATACTTCCGTAGTGCGCACGGCAGTGGTCACTCCTGGAAGAAAGGGCAGAACATGGGTAACACACGACCTCCCGCAATGTTGGATTCTCGCACGAGGCCCCCCGCTCACGGCGGAAGACGGCTCGTCGAAGTGCTCCTGGTGATCTTCCTGCTGGTCCTCGGCACGGCTGTGCTCATGCCCTCGCTGCAGAAGATCAGGTCCTCGGCCAAGCAGGAGTACTTGAGATCACGGGACATGGCCGAAGACGAGTCCCTGGCGGCCATGCAACTCGAGGCGCCCCCCGCCAGAGAGGACGGCAGTGCCGGACGAACGGTGATCTCGCAGGCGCAGGTCAAGAGCTTCGTCGCGACGATCGACCTGACGCCGGGCCTGAGCGTGGGGACGGCCCAGCCTGAGTCGATCTACGAGGCGGCGTTTTCCGCGAAGTTGGAGGCCCGCAATCCGTCGGCCGCCAAGGGCCAATGCGAGATTCAACTGCCCCTGCCCCCGCAACTGATCTCCCTGTCGGACCTGACGGTCGCGGTGAGCGGGGATCCGAGCGAGGACGTGTTCATTCGCGACGGATACCTGGTCTGGCGGGGCGAACTGGACGCCGACCAGGCCGTTCCGATTGACGTGACGTACCGCGCGGTGGGCAAGGGCGTCTACACGCTGAATATCCCTCCGGGCAAGATCGTCGACACCTTCGAGGCAACCCTGACGGCCAACGGGTCGGACCTGCGACTGCTCGAACTGTCGCTCCAGCCCGAGCCGCCCAGACGCGAGGCGGGCAAGACCGTCTACGTCTGGAAGTATAAGCGACTGATGATCGGGCGTCCCATCGCGATAGACATCCTGGGGATCGCCCCGGTCGATCGCCTGGGCGAGTTGGTCTGGCTGGGCCCGATCAGCGTGCTGGTGTTCGGTCTGCTGGTGGCCATGGTGGTGCTGGCCTTCCGCCCGGAGCTGCTGGACAAGTGGATGCTGCTGCTGATCGTGGGCCTGTTCGCGGCGGCCTATCCGCTGATGTACTTCGCGCAGGAGTTCCTGTCGCTGACGATGGCGGTCGTGCTGGCGTGCGTGGCGATGGTGGGTATCCTCAGCTTCCGCGCCGTGACGCTGCTGGGGCCCAAGGTGGGCGCCCTGGGGGTGGCCCTGGTGGCCGCCTGCACGCTGGCGCTGACCATGCTGGCGGCGACCAATCCCCGGATGCAGGGCATGCTCCTAACGATCGAAGCGATCGGCGCGCTGGTGCTGATGACCATCCTCCTACCGCACCTGGACTTGCCCCTGACCGCCGCGGCGCAGCCGGCCCCAGCGCCAGCCCCAGCCCCCCCCGCATCGGACAAACCCACCGACACGCCGCCCAAACCAACCGACTGAGTGGGTCCCGGATGGTATCTTCAAGCACAGACGGGTGGCACCTTCAAGCGTAGCCCAAAGGGCGAAGCGTGTGGGTGCGGCAGCAAGAGCAGCCTTCGATAACAGGGCTCACCTCGTCACTGAACGCACCCACAAGCTGCGCTTGAAGGTGCCACCCATCGCCCACCGCGCCCTACCGCTACCGAGGCGCGGGCGTGTATAATGCGGCGGTCGTCATTCTCTGTTGATGAAGGGAGCGCCGGGATTCCGGGCAGAGCTATGAGACGAGTGATTCTGATTAGCGTGCTGGTGGTGGGTCCGGCGGTGGCGGCGGGCGGCGAGTGGCCGTCGTGGCGCGGACCCACGGGCGACGGAGTCTGCGGCGAGACCGGCGTTCCGGTCAGGTGGTCTGCGGGCGAGAACATCGCCTGGAAGACGCCGATTCCGGGCAAGGGGCATTCCTCGGCGATCGTCTGGGGCGACCGCGTGTTCGTCACCTCGGCGGTCAGTTCCTCGCGGATGCTGTTTGCGATCGACCGGAGGACGGGCAAGATACTGTGGCGGCGCACGGTCCTGCGGGCCAGGCCCGAGAAGATCAATCGCCTCAACTCGCTGGCTTCCAGCACGCCGGCGACCGACGGCAAGCGAGTCTGGGTGACGTTCCTGAACGTCGCCAAGGCCCTCGTGGTCTGCTACGACGTCGACGGCAAGGAAATCTGGCGCCACTCGCCGGGGCGATTCACCGCCAAGCACGGATACTGCAGTTCCCTGCTGCTCTACAAGGACCTGGTCATCGTCAACGCCGATCAGGACGCTCGCGGAGCAGACCGGGCGTACATCGTTGCACTGGACAAGGCCACGGGTAAAGAGCGTTGGCGGATCGACCGCCCCAACCGCGTACGGTCGTACGTCCCGCCGGTGGTCTTCAACGCCGCGGGCAAGGACCAGATGGTCCTGAGCGGGTCCAAGTGCACCGCGTCGTACGATCCGCAAACGGGCAAGCGTTACTGGATAGTCAACGGGCCCACCGAGCAGTTCGTCGCGAGCATGGTCTACACCGACGGGATGTTCATGATCACAGGCGGGTTCCCCACGCTGCACACGCTGGGCATCCGGCCGGACGGGGCGGGCAACGTGACCAAGTCGCACGTGGCGTGGCACATTCAGGGCGACGCTACGAGTTACGTCCCGTCGCCGATCGCCGCGGGCAAGTACTTCTTCCTCGTCTCGGACGACGGGACAGCCAGTTGCCTCCACGCCAAGACGGGCAAGGTGATGTGGCAAGAACGCCTCGGGCGTCACCACAGCGCCAGCCCCGTGTCAGCCGGCGGGAAGTTGTACTTCCTCGACGACGACGGCGTGATGTTCATCCTCGACGCTGCCCCGAAGTTCCGCCTGATCGCCAAGAACCCCCTGGGCGAGCCGTGCTTCGCCTCGCCGGCGATCTCCCGCGGACAGATCTTCATCCGCGCCCTGAACAACCTCTACTGCATCGGCCGACCCGCGAAGTAGCCCGCCGGGCGCGGACCTACTTCTTTCGCCGGGCCAGTCCCAACACGCCGAGAACCGCCAGGGCGAGGGTGGACGGTTCGGGGATCGGCGTCAAGTCAAGCGAGGGGATAGGCTCGGTCGTGTGGTTGCGTGACGAGGCGGCGTGGACGTACGAGTTGCTTTGGTTCGGTTGGACCGTGTTGCGGCGCACGATGAACGTGACCAGATCATTGTCGCTGCTGGCGGCCACGAAGTTACGCACGGCCGTCCCGCCCGTGCCGGTAAACGCGACGACGGCGGTGCGGCCGAGGAATGAAAACGTCCCGAGCGACGGCGCATTGAGCAGGATGTCGTTGCTCGTGCCCGCAGCATCGTTGGCTGGTGCGTTGTTCCAGTTGATGGAGGTCTCGCCCCAGTTCTCACCTGCATCGCCGTCCTCCAGTCCGAACACTTCGAACTCCCAGGTGATCCCCGTCCCACCGCTGCCGGCGTCGGTATCGAAGAAGTTGAGATTCAACGTGGCGTCCTGCAACTGCGTCGTGTGATCGAAGGTCAGCGCAGACAGGTTGAAGCGGATGTAGGACTTGCGTGTGAAGGTCGTAGGATCGTACTTGGCCCGCAATTGTACGTTGGTCCCGTAGTTGGCGGTCTTCGAGTTTGCGTCGATGTAGGAGTCGGCCTCGGGGTTGATCGTCGCCGCCTCAACCGTGGCGTGCGGGCCCGCCCCCGCGATCGCCGCCACCACAGTTACCATCAGGACCAGATGTCTGCTGTGAATCATCATGTTTCCTTCCTCAGGCCGAACCGACCTCACTCGTGTTGTATGTCACCAGAGGCTTCTCTTCTCGGACTCTATCGTCTCGGTCGCCGACGCCGGCCCCTCATGCCGAGCAGTCCCAAGGCGGCCAGGATGAACGAACTCGGCTCAGGGATGGCCGCGGCGTAGGTGGTGGCGATCCGCAGTTCGTCGACGTAGACCGCGTCCGCCCCGGCATCGAACGCGTGAGTCCGGACGTTGAACGCCGAGAGGGTGGCGGTGGCGCCATTGCCGGTGATCTCTGCGTCGGGCTCGCCTTCAGTCGCCTGGTCGATGAACAGTTCGGCGTGATCATAGTTGGGCGCGTGGGTGCCGGTCTTCTCGATCTTCATCACCAACTGAAAGGTCACACCGTTTACCGCGTTGGTGCTGCTGTTGGCCGTGGGGCTGGTCCCGTCCACACGGACGAACAACGGGTTGTTCTCGTTGTTCCGCGCGCCCATGCTGGCCCCTTGATTCGAGTCGCCGCCGTTATTCGTGTAGAACTGGACGAAGTCGTCGTCGTCAAGGTTTCCCACACGGAAGATCATCCCCACGTAAACCGTGCCGGTCTGGGACTCGTCCAGGACGCGGCTGATGATCTTCTGAGTCATTCCATCGTCGGTGATCTGCATCGACTTGCCATACCCCGGGATGACGCCGCTCTCGACGGTCACCTCGCCGGCGCCGCCCGACCAGTTGTTCGCCCCCCACCCCGTGCCGCCACTGCCCTCGTCCAGGTCATCGCCGGCGGTGTAGGATTCAAAGTTATCGTAGGCGATCAACCCCGCGCTCGCCGAGTTGACGGCCTGCAAGAGAATCGCACCGACCACAAGAAATGTGAGCCAACGGTTCATGACAAGTTCTCCACGTTCTCAGGGCTCTGTTGCCGCAACACGGTGCCGTCGTGACAGCCTCACAAATGACGTCGCTCGGCTCCGGGCGATCGCGACGATCGCCGACACTACCAATAACTATATCACATCAGGTCAGATTTCGCAAGAACAAAATCTCACACGGACCTATTCGGGCTTCCAGAAGGCGTCGAGGAGTTTGGTCATCGCCGCGACGCGGGCGGGGTCTTTGGCGGACAGGTCGCGGGTCTCGGCCGGGTCGGTCTTCAGGTCGTACAGTTCCACGTTGCCCTTGGTCTTGCGGGTGCGGTTGGCGGTGCGGACCTTCGGAAGCGGGTCTTGCCAGACGATCAGCTTCCAGCGGCCCTGGATGCAGGTGCGGGCCCGCAGGCTGTCGGCCGGGCGATCCACGCGGGCCATGTCGTGACAGAAGTTCTCGCCGAAGATCACGTCGCGCTTGGCCATCGCGGCGGTGTCCAGCAGGTTCAGGCCGGGCATCTCCTTGGTCTTGGACAGCCCGGCGGCGGCGAGGATGGTGGGCACCAGGTCGATACTGCTGGCGAGGGTCTCGGTGTCCATGCGCGGTTTGACCCGTCCGGGCCAGCGGACCATGATCGGCGTGCGGGCGCCCAGTTCGTACGGCGAGCCCTTGGCCGCCTTAGGCCAACCGTTGTCGCAGACGTACAGGATGATCGTGTTGCTCGCCAGGTTACGCTTGTCCAGGTGGTCCAGCAGTTGGCCGCACGTCTCGTCGAACCACTCGCACATGGCGTAATACGCTGCCTGCTTGCCGGACGACGCGTACTTGTCCTTCAGGCGCTTGGGCGGATTGTGCGGCGTGTGAGGCATGAACGGGGCGTACCAGACGAAGAACGGCTTCTTGGCGGCCGCAGCGGTGTCGATGAAGTCGAACATCGGCTTCATCGTGCTGCGCCCGATCTTCAACCCGGGCCCGCCGTGGCGCCCCGAGTCGGTCATCCCATCGGTAAAGCCCGCCCGCGAGTAGTGCCCCATCCAGTACTTGCCCGACTGGTGGCTGACGTACCCCGCCTTGGCGAGCATCGCGGGCATGCGCGGCGCCTTCGAGAACGCATCGAAGAACCGCTGCCGCTCGTTTCGGCGGACCGGGTCATTGCCCGTGATCTTGTGCTGGTGGGCGTAGAGCCCGGTCAGCATCGTCGCCAGCGACGGGCAGCACAGGGCGGTCGGCACGTACCCTCGCGTAAAGACCAGCGACTGGCCCGCCAGCCTGTCCAGCCGCGGCGTCTTGACGGTCTTATGGCCCATGAAGCCGTAGTCGGTATAGCCCTGATCGTCAGAGATGATCAGCACGACGTTAGGCTTGGCGCCCCCCGCCCGGGCCGCGGCCAACCCCCTGCCGGCAGCCACCACCGCCGCACCCGCGCCCATGGCCCTGAGAAACGCCCGTCGATCGATCCGCCTGTCACTCATCGCGTCTTCCTCGTCACATGCCATAACTTCGGGCGGGTAGGGCGTGCAACTTGTTGCACACCCTACGACTCATCGCGTCATCCTCGTCACACGCCGCAGCTTCGAGTCCGTCTCTAGGCTTTCAGGATCTCCCAGCCCTTGCGGTAGGTCCGGGTCAGGCAGGCGTTGGCCGCCTCGTTGCCTTCGACGAGCATCTTCTCGGCGTTCCACTTGAGGGTCTGCTTGGGCTGGCGCATGGCGACGGTGCCCAGCAGGATGAACTCGGTCATCGGCACGGCGAGTTCGATCGGCGACATCAGGCGGTCGCGTTTTCCGTCCAGTACGGCGTCGACGAAGGCGTGGTAGTGGTTCAGGGGCTCGAGCTTGGGATACTTCACGCCGGCGAATTTCGCCTTGGGCAGCAGTTCCGGCCGGCTGCCGTGGCGCATCATCAGCAGACCGTCAGTGCCCTCGAGAATGCTGCCCTGATTCGGGATCTTGGTCTTGCCCTTGATCTGCGAGGTCAACCGCGCGGGCAACTTCTGCCTGCCGCTGATCCACGTGAACTTGACCGTGCCCTTCTGCGTGTACGGCGTGGCGGGGAACACGTACTGGACCTTCTCGTTGATCGTCCAGTTGTCCTTGTTCGGAACGCCCGTTTCGGAGTACACGCTGATCGGCGCCGTCAGGCCCATCCCTTTGTAGACGGGGCTGAACATGTGACACCCCATGTCGCCCAGCGTCCCCGTGCCGAAATCCTGCCGCCGACGCCAGTTCTTCGGATGGTAGTAGCCCGACAGGTAGTCCCGCTCGGGCGCGATGCCCAGCCACAGGTCCCAGTCCAGGTTCTCCGGGACCGGATCCTTGCGCGCCGGGATCGCCTTCAGGTCGCCCCAGCCCTTGTGGCTGAAGACCCACGCTTCCTTGATCTCGCCGACGGCCTTGGACTGGGCGAAGTGAATCGCCATCCGCTCGTAGAACCCGGACGCCAACTGCGTGCCCATCTGCACGACCACCTTGTTCTTCTTGGCGGCCGCGAGCATGGCGCGGCCTTCGGCGATCGACTGGACCAGGGGCTTCTGGCAGTAGACGTGCTTGCCCATGTTCATGGCGCTGAGCGAGGCGATGGCGTGCATGTGGTCGGGCGTCGAGACGCTGACGGTATCGATCTTGTCACCGAGCTTGGTCAGCATCTGGCGGTAGTCGCGGAAGCACTGGGCCTGCGGATAGGACTTCTTGAGCCGCTCCAGCGGCTGGGTGTCCACATCGGCGGCCGCGATCAGTGTCGCCTTGGGGTGACCGCAGATCTCGGCGATATCGCCGCGGCCCTTGCCCCCGGCGCCGATCCCGGCATGCTGGATCTTCCCCATGGGCGATCCCTCGGCCCAGGAGATCCGGCTGACGAACGGGGCGGCGATTGTGGCACCGCCGGCGGCGGTCAGGAAACGGCGGCGCGACACGGTGTTCTTGTTGCTCATGGTCTTCTCCGGCTGTGGGGTTGGGTCTTCGAGTGTGGTCTTGTGACCGCTTAACGTATACGACACGTGTCATATTACACGAACTCCGACACAAGACCCGCACGAAATCCGGGACATCGCTTTGTCTTGGCGCAGACTCAAACGCGGTCGCATGAGCCCGTAGCCGGTAAGTCAGTGTTTCGTTCCCCTGACCTTCAACCTTCGTAAGCGTACGCCGAAGTACACGTGCGGAAGACGAGGTGCGTGGCATGGGGGTTGCTTGGCGGACGTGAGGGGGCGGTCAGGTCCAGGGGTGCCAGCGATTCGGCGGGTGGGCGGCGATGCGGGTCAGGACGTCGCGGAGGTACGCGTACGGCTCGAGGCGGTGACGCCGGCAGGTGGCGATGAGGCTGAAGAGGACCGCGGCGGTGCACCCACCGCGATCGCTACCGACGAAGAGCCAGTTCTTTCGGCCCAGGGCGATGCGGCGAACGGCATTTTCGGCAGGGTTGTTGTCGATATTCAGATCCCCGTCGGTGGTGTAGACCGTCAGGGCGTCCCATTGATTCAGCGCGTAGGTGATCACCCCGTCCCAATCCGTGAACAGATCGACCACGCGTTCACGGATTGCCGCGAATGGCTCTGCGAAACCGCAGCGGTTTCACCAAGACACGAGCGTCCCAAGAAACCTCTTGCGGCGATTCGACAATGCTCTCGCACTTCGTGGTCGTCAATAGCCACTCATTGGGTCGCATTGATTGGTCTTCAATAACCGCCCAACTGAGGCGATTCTGAGGCGTAACGTGAAAGATCTTTTCGCGTATTTTCTTTGGCGCAAAAACAAACCCCTTATTTCTAAGGGGTCATGAATCGGGGCGAGACGCGTTGAGAGTAAACCACGACCGGAAGGTGTGCTCGTGCAGGCATTCGCGTGGGGGCCGGAAGGGGTCCACGGCGCGACATAGCGCGGCCCGGCGGCCGGAAAACAGTTCGACATTCCGTATGGGGCGGCGATATAATCACGCGTCATGGCGAACAAGGATCATCGAATCAAGCCCTTGGGGGACCACGGGCAGCCCCGCGAGGCTAAGGGTTACCGAACGTGGAAACCTTGGCGCACCCCTGCCGATTGGACTCGCGACGAGATCGCCAAACTCGGGCACCGTCCCGGCGTCTATCTGCTCCGCGCGATCACCTCGGCCAATACGCCTGTCGAGTTTCAGGCCATGCTCGGCTCCGGAGAATCAGGGGCCACGCCCAACGATTTGGCGAAGCGAGCCGCTTCGCTTCAAGGCGTGCTCTACGTCGGGAAAGCCGTCGATCTCAACAGCCGATTCGGCAAGCTTGCAGTAAGCTGGCAGAGCGATCCTCCGACCCCCGCTCATACGTCAGCCCAGAACTACCTGCAAAAGGATTGGCCATTCCGCCAGCAGTTTCCAGCCAACAGGGTCGAGATCACGTGCATGCCGATTGGCTCAAGGGACTGGACTGACAAGGCCCTTGCCAACGGACTTCTCGGCTTGCCGCAGGAGTGGTTCTGGGGGAACTACCCACACTGGACCCAAGGCCATGGAAGTGCACAGATGGACCAGACTGTCGCTGCGGCCATCGATAGCGAGCGATCCCTGCTGTGCCTCTACCGCATGGTTTTTGGCGATTTCCCACCGCTGAATCTTGACAGGCCCAACTGCATCGGAACGAAGCTGGACGATGACTGGCTCAAGTCGCTGTTGGAGCATGGTGCCGACCCAGCCAAGTCTGATCCGCAAGCCGACGCAGCAGTTGAGATGGGTGATCCGGACAGCACAGAGGCCCGGAAGGTGATTGATGCACACCGCCAGAAGAGGAAGCAATCCGGAAACGCATGACCTCGTCAGACTAAGACCAGACGGGGTGGAAAGGAACAGTATCGATGGAGCTGCGAGCCATTAGAGTTGATTTGGCCAATGCGATATCCTCGCGGGTAGTCTATCTGTGCACCGAGGAATACCAGAGGCTTGTGGAGGCCTGGGATGCTGGTCAAACCCGTTATTCGATGCGGCACGGACTATTCCAGGATGACCCACGAAACCGCACGTGGCATTTGGATCTGAACGGCGTGGTAAGCATTGTGCCTCTCTGACGGACTATTGCGATACCGACCAGAAAATCAAGGTCAGGCTTCGAATCTGTGCCGTTTCTTTGAGTGCATCGGATACACTCGTTTCTCCGGACTGTACCAAAGTAATCGAATCGCCTGCATGTATAGCACCACGACGACGCATCCCAAGGCGGTACCAGCCATCAGACGCCATAGGTTCGGCGAATCCACACCCAAGGGCTTGAGCACAATATCCAGAAGGGCAAGCAACAGTAGCCCCCCAACCGCCATCAACCGTCTTCTGCAAACAATCACAAGTGCCGGGACGATTCCGACAGTAGCTCCCAAACGTATCCCCAGGCATCTAGCACATATGGGCATGTGACGGTCATTTAGCAGAAAGCAGCGTGGGCGCTCTTGGTGGCAAGCATCGGCCTTGGAGCGTCTCATCCTCTGATATCCAGCCTCCGGCCCGAATGAGGAGTTGATGATCGTTGTCGTTTCCCAAGCCAAGTAGCTCGCGAAGATAATCCCAATGAAAGCCGCCGCAACGGCGGGTCCGTTCAGTACGTAGAACACCGATATTCTGCCTGTCGATGCCCCTACCCATCGCCAACGGGGCCTGCTACCTCTTGTCGTAGATGCAATTCTCCAGGTAAACATAATGCTCCATCACAGAGATGATTCTCCCGTACACGCGAACCGAGTCCAGAGCGCTGAGCGACTTCGCTCCATCTACCTTGGCTGTCGTACATTGTATTGTTATGCCCCACCCCCGTCCTTCCATACCGACGGGATCACACTCGAATGACCTGCCGCCTGGGTCACGGACTACTCCATCTGCATAGACGAGTCGTCCTTCCCAGCGATCACTTGCTCTTGAACGATTCGATATGACATCTGAATGGATTGCCTCAAGATCAATCTGGGTGCACGCGGAGCGATCTACAGGCTCGTCATCACTGGGTTCGCAGGAGAACAAAGAGTCAAACGCCGTGAACATCCAGACGCAGACCCCGACAACGACAAGCCCCCCAATCAGTTTGCCCAAAGCCTCCATACTGGAAGGAGCAGAAGAAGCAGTGGGTCCGGGAGCAGATGTCCCAGGTCGCATCCGCACAACCTTGAGACTCTTTGCTCCACGCATTCCCGCCATGTGGCTTGTGCCCAGCTTGACATGATACGCCCCGGGCGATGGAAGGACGATTTTGTACTTCCCGCTCAATTGGCCAGCAGCTTCGGTTCGGAGAACATGCTGTCCGGGCTGAACCTCGAACTGACATGTGAAGCCCGATTTTGCGGGGCCTTCTATTCGCTGGCCATCCAGTTCAAGAGCGCCATAGTCGGCGTTCATCGACCCCAACCAGCACGGCCCCACTGTTACATGGAGTACGGCAGGGCCAGCAGCTTTCCTCTCGCGCTGAGCAGCTGCGAGATGCTCCAGAGATGGGGATCGCGGAGGTTCCTCTGATGTCCTTCGCGCCGAAGGGGGCGTGGCCGTTCGGTCGTCGAGTGGTGCAGCAGCCACTTCCTGAGAAAAGAGACCCTTAGCACGTGACGCCTCCACCCAATTTGGCAAGCCATCGCGCCAGATTATGTCAGTTGGCTGGAGTTGCCCTGCCCGGGCCAGTTGCCTCAGGTGGGCCGTGTCTACCGGCCCGTGCTTCTGGCCGTCCTTCATCCAGTACCATTCAGCCATGTCGTCACCCCTTCCGGAAACGTGCAGCGTATGACAGGCATTCTGCGCTGCCGACTTGGCCCCGTCCAGGCGCTGGTGTCCCCAAAGAAAGGGGAGCCGCCAGCTACTACCCCGGTTGAGGGCCTGCGACAGCCCACCGACGAGGATTCACCGACGGACTCCCTGTCGGGAGTCCGCCAAAGGCAATGTCTCGTCGGGTTGTAGATGTCGCAGTTCTCAACCGGGACAACCGCTTGGTCGGACCAAGTTCAAGTTGTTCATCAACCCAGATACTAACGCTGCGACGGCCGCACGTCAAAGAGAATCTCGGCGAGATCGGCAGGGTAGAAGCGGTCCGACATCGGTGCGTATCCAACAATCCAGCGCGACAAATCCGGCCCAACTGCAGATGCAGACGATGGCGCGGGTGGGCACATTCTCCCGAAGCCCAGACTGGGCAGAGAGAATCTATGCGATCACAAGCGACTTCACTTCAATCACTTATCAGCATCATGTGCGGGGGAGGGCAGAAAAACTACACTCTGTTTTACGAATCGCCCCCCTCGCGGGAAATAGGTGGTTAGGCGGGCATGGTGCCCGGCGTAACCTTCAAGGAGCTTATCATGGTGCCAACTGGGCTGACTTTCGACGAGTACGTGGAGTTCAGGCTGAAGCCGCGCGCAGGCGCGGACGGGGCTTTCCACGAGGCGGTGGACATGGAGCAGGAACGGATGTTCCCCATGACCCTGGTGGTGGCGTCCAATCACCTACGGTCACGGGGCTACGACTCCAGGCCGGAAATGCTCGATGTGCTGATCCGCAACGAGGTGGTGACGCCCGCCGCCCCGGATGCCTGGTCGCGCGGGGACGTGGACGTCGCCGCCGAGCACTTCGAGGACTGCGAGATCTTCACCCCCTACGCCGCGATGTGCGTGGCGCTGGGCTGCCGCTACGCCGACTTCCTGCGGCCGCTGCGCGAGGCGGCGGATCGTGAGTCGGCCAAGTACGGGCGGTATGTGCCCGATGACGACCAGTACTTTGTGATGCACCGCCAGCCTCCTCGGGGCGGCGATGACGGGCACGACGCGATCATCAGCTTCACGCTGTGCGATGACATCCGAGAGCGGCTCGAGCGTGGCGAGGAGGTCTAGATGGACTCCTCACCACGAGAACTGGAGTTAACGCCCGACTTACTGGAATACGCCAAGGCGGTGGCCATCAAGGAGGCGCCCAACCACTGCGGGCCGCACATCAGCTACGACGACGTCGTCCAGGATGTCCAGCTGCGCCTGCTCCGCAGGCCGCCGACGTTCGATCCCTCGCGGGGCGCGAGTGCCAAGACGCTGATCTACACCATCGTCAAGAGGGCGGTCATGAAGTTCGCGACACGCGAAACGAAGCAAATCCGCCGCTTCAGACCGCTGCCCACGGCCGTCGAGGTATCGGAGGGTCTCGAGGAAGGCACGGTCGAACGGACACGGAAGGTCGATCTGATCACGGAGCGGCGAACCGCAGCGCTGACCAGGAGCCGGTGGAACCTGGACGACATCCTCCAGTACGTCGACAACGAGGACAGCCGTGCCCTGTGCCGGCTGGTGATCGAGTGCCACGGCAACGTCAGCGAAGCGGCGCGACGCTTGAAGTTGAGCGAGGGCACCGTCCGCTACCGCCTGAAGCTGCTGGAGCCGAAACTGCGGGCGGCAGGGTTCGGTCCAGTCCCACAAGGAGGTGCGACGTGACGGCAATTGCAGTGGACGATCTGGTCCTGGCCGCGAGCGACGTACGCGTCGAGGTCGGCCAGAAGCGGCGGCGGCCGCATATCAGCATCCTGGCCTACGGCGGTGGGATCATGCGCGTGCCCGGCTGGGGCGACATCGTGATCGACCTGGCCGGGCTGGACACTTCAGGCGGCGTGGCGATCCTCTCGGATCACGATTCCACCCGTCGCGGCGTTGTGGGCCACGGCCTGGCCGAGGTGCAGGGCGGCAAGCTGGTGGTCACCGGCAGCGTCTCGGCGACGACCGCCGCGGCCAGGGAGATCGTCTCTGCCGCAGAGAATGGCTTTCCTTGGCAAGCATCAGTAGGCATTGAGGTGATCGAGCGCCGCCAGATGCAGGCCGGGAAGATCGTGGAGGTCAACGGCAAGAGCATCGAGGTCCCCGCGGGCGGGTTCACGCTCGTGACCAAGGGGCGGCTTCGGGAAGTGAGCATTGTGGGCATCGGCTGCGACGGCGAGACGGCGGTCAGCATCGCGGCCTCGAAGAGAAAGGACACACCAATGGACGCTCAAGTTCAGGAGATGGACGTGCAGGCTACCGAGGACGGTCTGGATGCGGCGGCGACTGAGGCCAAGCGCGTAGCGAACATCGCGGCGATCTGCGGCGAGAAGTACCCCGACATCAAGGCCCGGGCCATCGAGGACGGCTGGGACGAAACGCGGTGCGAACTGGAGGTCCTTCGCGCGTCGCGTCCGAAGCCCCCGGCCGTGTGGTCAGGCGGTCCGGTGGTAGCCACCGGCGCGGTGCTGGAGGCGTCGCTGCTGAGCCGGATGGGCATGGCGGCGCTGGGCGAGAAGGCCCTGGGGCCGATGGCCATGGAGCAGGCCGAGCAGCTCGGGGCGACGAACCTGATCGACGTGTGCCGCGCGGCGCTGATGTCGGACGGCAAGGCGATCCCCTCGGGCCGCATGGAACTGGTCAAGGCCGCGCTGAGTACGTACAGCCTGCCCGTGGCGTTGGGCGCCGTGGCCAACAAGGTGCTTCTGGATTCGTACAACGAGACCCCGGCGAGCTGGCGGGCGTTCTGCGCGATCCGCAGCGTGGCCGACTTCAAGACCAACACGGCGATCCGCCCGACGTTCACCGGGCAACTGGAGCCGGTTGCCCCGGGCGGCGAGCTGAAGCACGGCAGCGTGGCCGAGGCGCTGATGACGTTCAGGATCGATACGTTTGGCAAGCTGTTGAGCATCGACCGGCGGGACATCATCAACGACGACCTGTCGCTGTTCCAGGACGCCGCGTCCAGTTACGGCCGGATGGCCATGCGGAGGGTCAGCGACCTGGCCTTCGAGGTCCTGCTGGCCAACGAGGGCAACTTCTTCTCGGTGGCCAACGGCAACTACCTCAGCGGAGCCGACAGCGCCCTGGGCGTGGATTCCCTGGCGGCGGCGATCACGGCCATGCGGACGCAGCGCGACGCCGAGAACAATGACCTGGACCTCATGCCCGCCACGCTGCTGGTAACACCGGAACTGGAGCCCACGGCCCGGATGCTGCTGGAAAGCGAGTACATCCAGCGGGCCGAGGACGTACCCACCGGCAACAGCCTGCGCCGTGCGGTGAATTTGGAAGTCGAACCCCGGTTGTCGAACACCGCTAAGTTCGGCTCGGCGGCGGGCACGAAGCACTGGTATCTGTTCACCACGCCGTCGGCGCTGCCGATGATCGTGGCCTTCCTCAACGGCAGGCAGACGCCCACCGTCGAGTACTT
>CAZVEV010000023.1:0-37948 GCA_964625865.1 uncultured Planctomycetaceae bacterium
GTACGCTGCCCCGCCAGAGAAACATCACAGGCCCGAATGGGCCTGAACGGTTACACGGTTACGGACAACGGTGTCGGGTTCGACACGCAAGACGCGGCGGGCTTCGGCATGGGTCTCAACAGCATGAGAAGTCGTGTCGAAGGCCTCGGGGGCGAACTGGAGATCTCCTCCCGCCCGGGCGAGACATGCATCCGGGCCCGCGTGACCTGCCGCCGCCGCACCGCCCAATCCGTCGCCCTGCTGGACCAAGACAAGAAACCGGGCCTCGCGTAGACCCAAGCCGACGGCGTTGCGGCAGAGATGTCCCCCCCAGCATCCCGGCCAAGGGGTCTGGCAGTCCCGTGGCCGCCCTTGGCCGTCAAAAACGACCTTGCCCCCCACCAACAAGCCCAAACGCGGCCAAAGCGGTCAGCCGGGCGTCTACGACGCTTTCCGACTATTCCGAGTGCCGCCGGCAAGCGAAGAAGACGTTGACCCACGCCAGAATCAGAAGCGCACGTGCAGAAATGACTGAGTCGCGTCCCAGGAGTGTAGGCGGACTGGTCGCTCAGGGCACGACGCCCCCGCCGGCGCGGCGGGCCCAATTACACCGTGCCGTGAGCGTCTGCGTCGACATCGCCCGAGCGGCGGGGACGAATCCCAATCGCCATTGCCAGGCCGATCAGGGCAATCGTCGAAGGCTCCGGGACTACCTCTCCGGTGATGGTCAGCGGATCCGAACCGTACAGAAGCGCGGTGGCTTCTCCCGCGGACAGGACCTTGCGAAAGCCAACCCCCAGATGCTCGCCGGGCAATACCATGATGTTCTGGAGACCCGCGTAGGCGCCGAGATCAAGCGACTGGTTGCCGGTGTCGGTGCCGCTGGTAAATGAGTACAACACGTAGGGACTGCCTCCCGCATCATAGTGCACGACTTGACCTCGAACTCCGCTGGCAGTACCGGAGGTAATGATCTCCAGCGTTCCGTCGAAACTGTAAAGACCTCCGCCAGGCGGAGGAGCTGGTGCGAACATCATCGTCGCATCCGTTTGGTTGCCGCCGGACCAGAGCGTCGGTTGGGTACCGTTGCTCAGCGGCCCGTCCTGAAACGCCTCGTCGGCTCCCGCGCCGCTGCTCGATTCCCAACGCCATCTCGCGGCACTCCACTGCTGAACGCCCATCGCGGCGTAGTTGCCCCACGGGGAGCCTCGATGGTGCCTCCAAGACGCCCCGCCAAAGTCAACGTATCCCGGGTCCGGAGTCTCGCCATCGCCCACGCCGATGTCCGGTCCGGAGAACCACGGAACTGTGTAGGTGTGAACGACAGAAGCGTTCGCCTGCACAACAAGACACAGAGCCGCCAGCACGATAGCCGTTCTTGGAGCATTCTTCATGGTCGCCCTTTCTCCTGTTTCTTTGAGCCGTCGCCGATATGCCGCCTGAAACGACAGTCCCCATCCAGATATTATCTTAGCAGACCCGCACCGCAATGTCCAGTACTTCATCGAGAACGCGGAGTGGGGGCGGGTTGTCCAGAATCTATCCCCGGTTGACCGCGGCCGGGGCGGGCTTGAACTTTAGGGTCTTCAGGGCCCTTTGGATGTGGGGGCTCTGGTGGAAGAGTTTCCAGATCAGTTGGGTCGAGTAGTTCTCGAACATCAGGAGGACCAGGCCCTTGTCGATGCCAAGGTAGCTCTTGCCGATCCACGGCCTCTCGCCGGTGTTGCCGGTGGCGAAGCTGTAGGCGTCGTAGAGGCCGTACTTGCCCACAAGACCCGGGATCGTGTACATGTACTCCAGGGCCGCTATCGACTCGGCCGGCGTGAAGACCACGAACGCCGATGAGCCGTACGGCGCCACCGTGCCGTCTTCCCGCAGCTTGTGCCCCACGCCGACGGGCTTGGACCCGTACTCGCCGCTGTAGACCGTCGTCGGACTCATGCACGCCGACATGCCCCACGAGTTGGGGCCCAGGCCCTTGATCTCGCCGGCCCGGTCGATCGCGTATTGCCTGGCCGCCACCGCGGCGTGGCGCGAATTGACGAACCAGTTCTGTCCCCGCTCGTCGACGATGTTCCTGAAGTCGACGAAGCCGTGGGTCCACTGATACGTGAAGGCCGCCCCCGTGCCGCAGATGACGAACTGCTCGCCCTTGTAGCGACCTGTGTATCTTCTCATGGCGTAGTACGAGTCGGCGCCGGTGGCGAACTGCGGGTTCGGCGCTCCGGCGCCGAGGATATACAGGAACAGGTGCTCGGCGTAGGCGGACCAGCCTCCGAAGAAGCCCTCTTTGTTCATACGGCGCGGCGCCTTGGTGGGCTTGTCTTCAGGGAAGCACGCCAGGTACGGGTGCTTCGTCTTCGGATTCGTGAACCATCGCCAATTCACCTGGGCATACAGGTCTTCCGCCAGCGTCTTGATCTCGCCCCCGAAGTACTCCCCGGCGACCAGGGCGCCCATGATCATCGTGCCCGTACTCGCGTTGCTCAGTTCGACGTCGTGGGCGTCCTTCCAGCCGCGCAGGCCGGTGTCAGGATCGATGAAGTGGTAGTGGAACCCGTTGACGTTCTTGAGCGACTTGAGCGTCTTCAGGGCGATCAGCGCTCGCGAGCGGCCCGCTTCCCGGCCAATCCAGCCGCGTTCGACGCCGATGACAATGGCGGCAAGGTAGAATCCCTGCGACTCGACGGGAATCGGCGAGTACATGCCCATCCCGACGTAATCGCCGTCAGTCAGCCCGTAGGTGGGGCTCTTGGGGTCCGAGACCCACTCGTTCCAGAAGAAATCGAAGCAGCCGCGCAGCTCGCGCTCCATCAGCGGGGTAAGCTCCCTGGGGTTCTCGGCGACGGGGAACGCCAGCCGGTCGGGCGCAGCGTGGGCCGCGGGATGCTCGCCGCCCGGTTCGTCGGGCAGGCAGCCCGCAAGCGACACGGCGAGAACCGCAGTGACCGCGACGACCACCGCCCGTATAACACGCTCAAGCCTTCGTGTGCCCATCATGCCATTCCTTGTCCGCCCCCGCGAAACGCGCACGAAAAAAGCCGACCCTGGGATTCGAACCCAGAACCTCAGCTTTACGAAAGCTGTGCTCTACCGTTGAGCTAGGTCGGCATGACGAGTCGCGACGGTGTGGTCAGACCCGAATCGCCGGCGTATCATACGGGTATCGGTTGGCGGAGGCAAGACCTTTTGTCCGCCATCGGCCCATGAGTGTGCGACTTTTCTGGGCCTGTTGCCCAGATGGGGTTGTTCAGATCCCCATGGCAGGCGGACAGTATCGGGGCGTTTCTTGCCGGATTGGGGCCAACACGCGGGCGTGATACCTCAGCACGCCCAGAGGGCGGTACAGAACCAACAGGGGCGCCAAGATCGCCGACAATACGGCTGAATATGACGCGTTGAGCGCCTTAGCGGCTGAGCTGCGGTGCCTCTGGCCGCGACGGCGGTGCCAGCGTTGGACGCACTTGGCACGACGCGGAGTACTACGCGGACAGGACAACGAGCCGATGACTGAACCGAACGGGGTTGTTTTTTCTTGGATAGCCCCTTGACATGAGCGGTCTCGTGTGGTATGTAGTCTTCGGCTTGCTCAGGGGTGGTCTCTGGGTGTCAACTGACTCTCGCTACGGCTCCGTCACGCGGTATCGGATTGCTGAACGACTCGCTCGGTTCGGTGTCGGAGCCTGTTCCGGGGTCCATTGCTTTGGAAAGGAGATGCGTCGTGGGAAAGAACATGCGTGCGCCAGGTATGTCGGTGGCGGTCTTGTTGGGGTGTTGCGTGACTGCTATGGGTGGTCCTCTTATCACTGTACCGCCAGACCTGAATCCGGGTGATGAATACCGCCTCGTATTTGTGACAAGCACTACACGGGACGCGAGTTCGCCGAACATCGCCGACTACGATAGACACGTGACGATGGCCGCGACGGCGGTGCCAGCGTTGGACGCACTTGGCACGACGTGGAATGCCATTGGGTCTACTTCTGAACCGGGCGGCTCCGATGCACGCGACTTCACCAACACTAACCCCTTTACCTGGGCCGGGGTCCCGATGTACCGTCTGGACGGCGTTCGGGTGGCCGACGACAACGCAGACCTTTGGGACGGCAAGATCGATTCCCCGATATCCTACACGGAACTCGGAACGGACGTCTCTACATGGGTTTGGACCGGTACATGGGAGGATGGCACTTCTGATTTCCCTTTCATTCTTGGCGGTAACCCTGGCACTGGTACGCAAACCGTTCAGACAGGCACGACATCCTCAACGGACTTCGACTGGGTCGCGACCCGCAATCCCGAGTTCTACCTTGTTTCTTATCCGCTATACGCCATAAGCGGCGTCCTCCCCGAACCGGCCACCTTCTCCCTGCTCGCTCTCGGCCTGCTGGGGCTGCGGCGGCGGCGCAAGCGGTAATCCGATCCGGAATCGGCGAGCATACCAAGCCCCACCGGTCCGTCCGGTGGGGCTTCTTTATTGGATTGCCTCGACTGCGGGCAAGACAACGGCCCAATGGCTGAACCGAACGGTGTCATTCTTCTTCAGGTTGGTCCTTGACACGGCCGGGCTGATGTGGTAGGCTTTTTCTCGAGTTGGCTCAGGGATGTTCCCTGGGCGTCAACAGATTCCCGCGACGAGCTATCGCGGAGGGTCACGTGATGAAGGTCACTGGTACAGAGGATCACGCGAGCGATGGACGTTCTCCCTCTTTCCAACCCCCGCACCCCCGGGCCACCGACGCACCGTCACGCGGAATCAAATGTCCTATCAGTAAGGAGTGTTCCCATGAGAATCACCGTCACGACACTATTGGCACTGGTACTTCTCGTCGGCTCGGCCCACGCGGCCCTCGTCGTCAATGGCGATTTTTCGTCCGGCTTGGCTGGTAACCTGACCTGGATCGAACGTCAAAATGTTGACAATGGCTGGTACACCCCTTCCGGTCAATGGACCATCTCGAGTGGTGTGGCCAATGTCACGGCCCAGAACATGGGACAAGCCAATACCGTCGGGACGGAAAGCGGTCATCTCGTGACCCTGTCGTTTGACTGGACGCCCGACGGTTCCGCCACGGGCGACGACCTGAAGCTCTATTACAGCGTCGCGGGCTGGTTCAATGATACCAGTACAAATGGGTTTGACGATTTCATGAACCTGAGCAACAGCAACCTGGACGACAACGGAGAGTCTACCTATTCCGGCCTCACGGGCAAGTCGGACGTGGTTGATCTGCAGACAGGAACTGTCTTTGTCAAGACGAACCACACCAACACAAACGTTTCCGTATCTTCTGTCATCGGGACCGCCGGCATTACGAAGAGTTTCGAAGTCGAGATGGACATGAGCGGTTACGCCGAAGACGCCGATGACATCTCGGACCTCAAGTATTTCGGGGTTCGCTTTCGCGGCCACGCGGGTATCAGCGGCACGAATACCTTGGACAACGTAGCTGTCGCTGTCGTCCCCGAACCGGCCACCCTGGCCCTGACCGCTCTCGGCCTGCTGGGGCTGCGACGGCGTCGTAGACGGTAACTCGATCCACGGTTTTCAGACATACCAGGCCCCACCGGTTCGTCCGGTGGGGCTTTTTCAACGGACCGCCTCGACTCCGGGTCCGAAGGGGTCGTGGTCTCGGACCTGACCTGCATGGCGATGCAGAGGGAAGGACGTGCACGCTGGCTCGCCTGTCAGGAGCCGCCTTCCGACTTGAGAATCCCTCGCAACTGCCGCCACATCTCGTCCAACGCCGCGTCCAATCGCTGCCAGTCACGCTGAGCAAAGTGCTTCTACATCCCGTTGAAGCCTTCAAGAACAGAAGCTTGGAGGCTGCTTCTTTCGCAAGGCTTCAAAGCGGTGACCTGTCTTGTGAGACGGGGTGGCCGGCCTTGCTCAGAACCAATAGCGAAAGCCCACTCCCCACACGTCGAATCCTCCCTCGTCGAGTAGATGGGCACCCGAGGCGTGGTGGTTGAAGAGCACGAGTTCATACTCCGCCCAACGCGGCAGGGCCAGGGTCAATTCGAGGGGCAGGTAGAACTTGAGGTGGGCACGCTTTTCGCCGGGATGCCGATGGATGTCGATGGCCGGGACCCTGTCCGAGTACCACAAACCGCCTCCCAAGGCCACCGAAGTCCTAAGGTACTTGTTCCAGGGGAAGTCCACCCAGCGAAAGGCCAACGCCCCGGTGCACATCCAGTACGGGCTGCGATCGTTGTCGTCGGCCACTCCCAGGGAAACAGGCACCTCCAGCCTCGGGTGGAAGGACTGCTCGCCGATCTGCCAGGCATATTCCGCCAGCACAGCAGAGACGCCCACGCGGTATATCTGTCCGCCCCCATATCCACGGGCTCTCTTTGGCCCGGTCCGCAAGACTTCAAACTCGATGTCATCGTACGCCGTAGCCACATTGAAATCCACGGCCCAGCGCTTGCTGACAGGTTCCTCCTCCGGTTGCTCCTCCGGTTGCTCGCCGGCCGCGGACCCCGCAAGGTACGACAGGTCGATGGGCTCCTGCCCGGGCGCTTCGATGACATCACCCGCTTCATCCTTCAGCATGTCATTCAGTATTGATCGGACCGGATAGGCATCAGCCATGGAGTTGCACGTTGGCCTGACCTCTTCGAACGGCGGCTTGACCTCCTTCAGGACACCCGCGAAGGTCTGCGAGCGGACAGTGACCCATTGCCTGGGAAGTGTGAATCCGGCTACCCCTTCTTGGAGACTGCCCGCGCAGCCGCCGAGGATTGAGCAAGAGACCACAACCACCAGGGTCCCGGACAATGCTGTGCGCATTGGCATATCTTCTTCTGTGCCTTTGTTCTCTGTTCCCGCAACCTGCCCAAGATCCCTGTCGTCCAGAGATCGCCACCTGATCGACACGAGATACTCCCCTCAGCGAGCAGCGATGTCAACCGGGGTTTTCCGGCTGCGGACGTGTAGGCGGTCAAGACAACAACCCAATGCCGGCGGACACTGTGCAATCCGACCCCTCTCACCATAGCGGGAGCCTGCCGAGCGGACAACGTTGACGGGAGACCAACGGAAGTCGATAATCGGGGGGCAGGTATCTAGCGAAAGGAAGCTGGCATGAGTACCGAACGCACGCGTGTGACGAGGCGGAGTCTGTTGGGCAAGACGGCGGCCGCGGCGGTGGGACTGCCGTATGTTCTTACCGGCAGCGCCTTGGGCGACGACAAGACCAAGGCCGCCAGCGAGCGGGTGACGTTCGCGGTGATCGGGCTGGGCGACCGCGGGCCGAGGCACCTGGGCATGGGCCGCGGGGCGGGCCAACTGGTCGCCGTCTGCGACACGTGGAAGGACCGTCGCGAGAAGGTCGCCGCCCAGCGGAAGGTGCGCGGATACGCTGATTTTCGCGAGATCCTCGCCCGCGACGACGTCGACGCGGTGGTCCTGACCGTGCCGGACCACTGGCACGTGCCGATGGGGATCCTGGCAGCCAAGGCGGGCAAGGACATCTTCTGCGAGAAGGCGCTGGGCACGAGCGTGGCTGAGGACCTGGCCCTGCGCAAGGCGATCAAGCGTTACGGGCGGGTCTTCCAGTACGGACCGCAGCGACGGTCGATACGCAAGTTCCGCCACGCCTGCGAGCTGGTCCGCAACGGGAAGATCGGCAAGCTCAAAGAGATCCAGATCGTGACGATGACGTTTGGCGGCTGCGCGCCCAAGAAGGCGACCCCCGCCGCCGTGCCGGCCTCGCTGTCGTACGACATGTGGCTGGGCCCGGCGCCTGACGTGCCGTACGTGCCCGGGCGCTGCAAGTCGCGCGGGTGGTACTGCATCTACGATCACTGCGTCGGCTGGATCGCGGCGTGGGGCTCGCACGTGTTGAGCATTGTCCAGTGGGGCTACGACACGCACAAGGCTGGCATCACGGAGTTCCAGGGCACGGGTGAGATTCCGAACCTCGGGCTCAACGACAACCTCGTCAGATGGGACGTCGCGATGCAGTGCGCCAACGGCGTGAAGATGACGCTGAAGACGGGGGGCAACAGCGTGAAGTTCATCGGCACGGAGGGGTCGGTCTGGGCGGCTGACCGCGGCGAGGGGTCCGAGCCGGCCTCGCTGTGGAAAGAGACGCTCAAGCCGGGCGACGTCCGCCTCAAGGCCGTCAACGACCTCGGCGCCGACTTCATCCACTGCGTCAAGACGCGCGAAGAGACGGTCGGGCCCATCGACAGCGCGGTGACCTCCGACATCATCAGTCACATCGCCGACATCGCCATCCGCCTGAAGCGCCCGGTCAAGTGGGACCCGGCCAAGGAGACCATCGTCGGCGACGAGCAGGCCTCGCGCATGCTCTCCCGTCCCATCCGCGCGCCCTGGAATATCTGGACGTAACGCCAGGTAACGTAGACGCGGCATCCTGCCGCGTTGCTGAAACGCGATCGCATCTTGCGCAGGCGGTCTTCTCAAAGCGGCAAGATGCCGCTTCTGCACCCGCCGCCCGATCCCGATGTACATCGGGACCCGGACGACCCACTACTCCTCGATGATCACGCGGAAGCCGACGTTGTAGACCTTCTGCCAATCCGGGAACGCCAACCGGTACGTCGACGTGCAGCGGTACTGACGGTCGTGCCATCCGCCGCCGCGGACGACCCGCTTGCCGTTGCCGCTCACGTCGTCGCGTCCGTCGTCGTCGCGATACGGATACGCCCGCGGCGCCGACCGCGTCCACTCGGCCACGTTGCCGTGCATGTCGTGCAGGCCCCATGCATTGGCGCTGTAGGTGCCCACCTTCGCCAGGTGCAGCACGCCATCGTTGAACCGCGCGTCCTTGGGCTCGTAGTCCACCTCCGGCGGCGGGTCCTTGATCGGCTTGGGGTTCACGCCCTTGACGGCCAACTCCTTCATCTTCACGTCGGCCATGTTCGCGAACTTCGAGAAGTCCGTGTCGAAGTCGCCGAACCACAGCGGCGAGGTGGTCCCCGCCCGGCAGGCCCATTCCCACTGGGCCTCGGTAGGCAGCGTCACGCGCTTGCCCGTCTTTTCCGAGAGCCACTTGCAGTAGGCCATCGCCTTTTGCCACGTCACGCGAATCACGGGGAACTCGGGCTGATTCATGAAGTAGCCGCGGTTGACCTGGTCCTTGTAATGCATGTCGTACACGCCGTTGACGTGCTTCGGATCAAACTGCTGGTACTGCTTGAGCGTCACTTCCATCGCGCCCATCCAGAACGCCTTGCCGATCTTCACGCGGGACACGGGGCGTTCCTGCGGGCTCTCGGCGTTGGTGCCCATCGCAAACTCACCCGCCGGGACGCGCACGAGTTTCATCGACGCCCCGCCGCCCAGGTCGATCCTGCGGGTCGCGTTGGCGCCCTGCTTTGCCTTTGCGGCCGCCGCGTCGAAGGGCCAGCCCGGCACGGCCGGCGCGGGGGCGGGCTTGGCGTAGGGCTTGGGTTTGATGAACTTGGCCGTCCGCTCGTACGGATTCAGGATGACCTCGGGATCGTTGTAGATTCCCGTATAGAGCTTGCGGAGTTCCATTCGTCGCTTGATGTGCTCCGGGCGGGCGCCGCGCTCGGTCCAGGTGCCCAGGGCGGGCACGTTCAAGTCAATCCACGTGATCAGGCGGTCCCAGGCCTCGGCGTCCAGTTGGACGTTATTGTGGCCCTTTTGGAGCAGTTGGATCAGTTCGCTGGTGTCGGCGTGGAACTCCAGGGGGGTCAGCAGGTGGTAGTCGCCTTCGGGTCCGTTGCGGCGACAGTACGGGTGAAGGGCCATGTAACTCTTGGGGAACTTGGCCAGCCTGTACTTGGAGGCCTGGGCCGGCACGGACGTGTCGGCGAAGTTCGGGAGGGTCTTGCCGCCCGCTCGCGGCTTGCCGTTATGGCAGCCGATGCAGTACTTGTCGAGAACGGGCTGGACCTCGCGAAGGAACGAGAACCCGCGCGCCGGGCCGCGCCACGGCGTGATGTCGGCCGTCGGCTTGCGGAACGCCATCGCCATCCGGCGCGTGGGGACGGCAACGTTCTGCGGCTCGTGACAGCCCTGGCAGGCCAGGTTCTCGCCCGGCATGCCGACGGTCCAACTGCGCATCAACTGCAGGGCCTTGCCCTCGGCGTCGATCGGCTGAATCGAGATGGGCGTGTTGGCCGGGATGCGGAACATCGCCGACCCGTCGGTCTCGACCGGCACCGTGCCGAGGATGATGTGCGTATCCCAAGGCCCTTCCATGCCGATGTTGTAATGCCCCCCCGTGTTGCGGAGCGAGTACTCGTATCGGTAGATCCGCAGCTTCTTGACCGCCCCGCGGGGCACGCCGGCCAGGCCGGGCCCCTCGTACACGTCGGTCAGGAAGACGATCGCGTCTTTCCGCTTCAGGTCAACGCGGTCCGGGATAATCCGCGGACGGGGCGTCTTGCGCAGCGGAACCGGCTCGTACAGCGAATGACCGGCCACGTCCTTCAAAAGGACCATGTTGTCGAACACGTCGACCAGGTAAATGCCCCACAGCATCTTGGCGGTCGGCTGGGCCGAGACGATCATGTACTTCTCGCTCAGCGGGAACGGATGCAGAAACTTCGGGAACGAGCCGTCCACCAGGCGGTCGATCGTCTTGGCGACCACCTTCTTGCCGTACCCCGGGATCCGCTGGATGGCCCCGTCGGCCTCGTGGCGGCCCCGGGCGGCGTCGAACAGCACCAGCTCGCCGATCCGTCGCACGCCGTGATGGCCCGTGACGATGCCCACGAACTTCGTGTTGCTGCCCGGGATCGGGCGGGCGTAGAACAGCGAGTTGGGCCAGTACGAGTTGCTGCCGTAGAACTCCTTCTGGTCGGTCCCGTCGGGGTTCATGTGCATCAGCACGCGGCTGAAGTAGTGGGCCGAGTCCGTGTACTCCCACCGCAGGTACATCACGCGCCCGTTGGGCAGCATGACGGGATACCAGTCGTTGTCCTGCTCGAAGCACAGGCGCCGGATGTTCTTGCCGTCGGCGTCCATGATGTGCAGGTTGGCCACGTAATCCTTGCCGCTGACGCAGGGCACGCCCTGGTAGCCGCTGGTCGAGTCGAAGATGATCCGCCCGTCGGGCAGGTAGAGAGGGTCGTAGTTGTCGACATCCTTGAAGTCGTCGGGCGAGACCTGTCGCAGGCCCTTGCCGTCAATCTTGATTTCCATCACCGCCCAGGCGCCGTTCTTGCCGACCGATGAGAAACAGATCTTGTCGGCGTCGAAATGCAGGTCGAAGTCGCCCACAAACGCCCCGCCGGCGGGACGATGCAGTTCGGTGATCGTGCCCTTGTCCAGCGGCGACATGACGCCCAGGAAGTTATCGTACCCGGTCTTGCCCGTCGACGAGTTGCCCTGCCAGTTGGCCGGCAGGCCCTTGCCCGTGCCCTTGCGCTGCACGAGAAGCAGCTTGTCGAAGTCCAGGATCGGATTGGCCAGCAAGGCCTCGCGCTGAAGCGCGTCGAACTCGGCCTTGCCCTGCCCGGCCTTGAGCTTCGGCTCGAGGGCGGCCAACCGCCTGAGGTAGGCCTGGCCCTTGGGGTACTTCGCCCCGTAGGTCTTGACCAGATCCTGGATGGCCAGCCGCAGCGACGCCGCCGTGCCCTGGGAGGCCCCGGGAACACCGGGCGCCGCCGGACGCTTGGGCTTCCTCACCTTCTTCTTCTTGGCCCGCTGCGCGCGGGGGGCGGCCTTGGCCACCGCCTTGGCCGGACTCGTCACGCCGACAGACCGTCTGTCAGCGGATCGGTCCGCCGCGTGGAGCGGCAGGCAGAGAACGACAAGACAGGAAAACACGACGATAAGGACAGTTCCGCGGGTCATCAGGATCTCCTGCGTGTATCGACCATGTCGAACACAGTGTGTCAACAACGAGTGCCGGGTATGGCATCCGATCGCCAGCTACATAGTATACCCGCCCGGCGGCGCTTTTCTCAAGGGGCTCGGCGGCATTTTGCCTCCCTCACGCGCCGGGGGAGTGGAGCGAAACTCTCTCGAAGCCACAGAGAAGGGCCACGCGTGGAATGAAGTCGGGGGCCGTCGCTTGACGGGCCGTCCGATCTTAGCATCCCCTTAGTCCTTCAATCCGTGTAATCCCCGTCCTCTTTCCGTTTCCTTGTTGCCTTTATCCTCTATCCATTTCATCCTGTTTATCCCGTCAAGAACCTCCTTCCTTTCCCGGTCTTTCGTCTCGATGCCCCCGCCAGAAAAAAGGTCGCACACGCCCATGAGGCGAATCGGCACGGATTTTCTGTTTGAATCGCCAGCGTTTTCCGATAGGACATATGCCGGAAATGCAGGCAACCGTGGTGAGCTTCTTACGAGGTGTGTTATGGCCATGGAAGACGAACCGATCATCATCCCCGACGATGCTGAGAATACGTATGTTCCGGCGGTTTTCGCGAGGTCCGACGAGGAGGCCGCGGTCTACTGCGAACTCCTGAGCGATCACGAGATCCCCGCCGTCGTGGGCGATGACGACGCGCTGGACGGCAATGGGCATCCGCTGCAACACGGAATGACACACGGCGTGCCGGTGCTGGTGCCCGAGCCGCTGCTGGACGAGGCCGGCGAGATCATCGCCGCCCGCGAAGAGTCCGAAGACCTTCTTGCCTCCGACGACGACGAGGACGCGGCGGAGGACGATGCCGACCAGGACGATCACTACGGTCTGACCGAGGTCGACGAGGACGACGAGGACGGGTTCAGCGGCGGGGCGACCGACCTGTTCGACAACGACGACGAGTTCTGACACTTCCGGTTGAAGGTCGAACGTCCGGAGATCGCGGGGCCGCATCCTGATGTACGTCGGGATCGACATCGAGTGTTTCACCTTCCGGCCGGCGGCTTTCGCGTGCGGGCGGTTCGGCGCAACTCGCACTTCTCGCGGGCGGCGAGTCCACTCGCACGCCGCGGGGTGGGTGTTGGCCTCATCATGCGACCCGGATCGGCCGATGAATACGGTGATAGGCCGATTACTGCGCCGTCGCCGCGGCGCCCTGTGGAGACATAGCGACATGGCAGAGAACACCGAAGCGGATCAGCCGCTTGACGACGATGCACCCGAGCAGCGCAGGGAAGAACGCCGCAAAGGCGACCGGCGAAACACCGTGGTGGACCGGCGGGTCGGGCTTGACCGGCGTCGCGGCCCGGGCAGACGGCGCAGCGAAGACCGTCGATCGGCCGAAGAAGGCGAGATGACCGACGAGCAGTTCGAGTTCATCATGGCGATCAATGAATACAAGCGTGTCAACAAGCGTCCCTTCCCCTCCTGGACCGAAGTGCTCGACATAATCACCGCACTGGGCTATAGAAAAGTTGCAGACCAGCAGGATATTCGCTAGAATAATGTGGCTGCCCAGTGCAGCGTATCGGAGTTTAGCCGTATGATGGCCAGTGGAGATCTCGACATTACGATCCGTGTTGCCACGGTAGTGGTGCCGTTAGCGTTGTATTTCCTCATCCTCGGCCTGCTTAACACCCGCCGCACGCCACAGATACTGGCCGGTCGCCTCGACTTCGCCCTGCTGATCACCGCGATGGCCCCCCTGGTCGTCCTGCCCGTGTTGCACATGCTCGGGATATCCCCCGCAAGCATCGTCGCCGCCTGCGGCGTGGTGGCGTGCGGAATCCTCGTTCTGGCCCCGCGCGGACGGACCTGGGTAGTGTATAACGCCTCGCCCGAAGAGGCCGACCGCGCCGTAGCCGACGCCCTGCGGGCCATCGGATACACCTGGAAAAAGACCGCGGGAACGTTCAACATCAGCGACGGGCGAGAGACGGTTGACCTGACGCCCTTCCCCCTGCTGCGAAACGTGTCGGTGCAGTTTCACGGGCGCGACGAAGCGGGCGCACGGTTCGGCCGTGAGTTGACCCGAGCACTGGTCAACGTGCCCGCCGAACCCCAGGCCACCGCGGTGGCCCTGCTGGTGGTGGCCATGACGATGCTGGTGGCCCCGCTGGCGATGATGGCCAACCAGGCCGGCGAGATCGTGCGCCTGGTCACCGATTTTCTGAATTAGTCACGCCCCGAGGAACCATTTGCGGTCTCGCCGCACATCGCGCAAATACGCAAACAACTGCTGAAAGATTCCCCTTGACCTGCCGCTTCCATCTGGTACAGTGTTCCGTCTTGTTTGACTGAAAGACGGCATTACAGCCCGCACGAGGTGCGGTAGAGGACGATCGATGAAGGAAAACATCCATCCGGAATACAAGGAAAGCAACGTTCGCTGTGCGTGCGGCAACACGTTTGTGACCAAGTCGACGGCCGGCGACCTGCAGGTCGATATCTGCGGGCACTGCCACCCGTTCTACACGGGCAAGCAGAAGTACGTCGATGCCGCCGGGCGCGTGGAGAAGTTCCAGCGCAAGTTCGGCGGAGACTACTTCCGCAAGCCGGCCGCCAAGAATAAGTAGCTTTCCACCATCGCATAAGCGCCGACTCTCGGGCCCCGCGCCCGGCGTCGGCGTTTTTCTATCGGTGCGCACGTGCTGGAGTAATCATGCCCGGGTCTGAAGACACACTGACTGACAAGCTCGACGAACTGGACGCTCGTTTCAGCGAGATCACCGAGCAGATGAACGACCCGTCGATCGCGGCGGACCCCAACAAGATCATTCCGCTCGCGCGCGAGCAGGCCAAGCTCGGGCGCATCGTTCAGCCGTACCGTCAGTACAAGGCCCTGGCCGGCGACCGCGACGAGGCGCGGGAGATCCTGGACGATCCCGAAAGCGATGCTGACCTCCGCCAACTGGCGTCGGCCGAGTACGACGACCTGCGCCTCCGGGCCGAGGAGGCCATGGACGAGATCAAGGGCCTGCTGGTCATGAGCGACGAAGCGGACATCGGCTCGGTGATTCTCGAGGTCCGCGCGGGGACCGGCGGGGACGAGGCGGCGTTGTTCGTGGCGGACCTGCTGGGCATGTACCGCCACTACTGCGAACTTCACAAGTGGAAGTTGGAGATCCTCTCGGCCAGTCCTACCGAGATGGGCGGCTTCCGCGAGGTGGTGGCCAACGTCAAGGGCGACGGCGTGTGGGCCCGCATGGGCTATGAGGGCGGCGGACACCGCGTTCAGCGCGTGCCCAAAACCGAGTCCCAGGGGCGCATTCACACGTCGGCAGCCACCGTGGCGGTCCTGCCCGAGCCGGAAGAGGTCGACATCCAGATCGACTGGGACAGGGACGTCACCGAGCACCGCCAGCGCTCCAGCGGCCCCGGGGGCCAGAGCGTCAACAAGCTCGAGTCGGCTATCAAGCTCGAGCACCACGAGACGGGGATCACCGTCTCGATGCAGGACGAGAAGAGCCAGCACAAGAACCGTGCCAAGGCGCGGCGCATCCTGATGACGCGCGTGTACGAGCATTTCCGGACGCAGCAGTTGGCGGCAGAGGCCGCCGCGCGGAAGACGATGATCGGCTCGGGAGACCGCTCCCAGCGCGTCCGGACCTACAACTTCCCGCAGAACCGCTGCACGGACCATCGCCTCAAGGGCGAGGGCCAGCAGGGGGCGAACTTCAACCTCGACCGGATCATCGCCGGCCAGATGGATGACCTGGTCGACGCGCTGATCGCGCGCGACAAGGCCCAGCGCCTGGCCAACCTGTCGGTGTGACGCCCGCCAGAAGCGGGTCGAAGGTTAGAAGTTGAAGGTTCAAGGTTAACAGCTGCCTTGCCTCTACGCGCGGGTGCCGTGGTTTGACGCGAAGCGGCAACCACGCCTGTTGGTAGGCAGACTCTCTCCCTGCGAGGATACGTGGTTGCCGCTGTGCGCAGCCGACGGCACCGATTCCCCGGTTACTCGATGTCCGCTTCGGTGAATCCCGTGCGGGCGATGACGTTGTTCGCGGCGAACCACTGCATCATGCCGCGCCAGCGGTTGTTCTCGACCAGTTGCCCGCCGGTCAACCGCCCGCCGTCGGCCTCAAACTCCGAGGCCACCAGCGGAATATGGTCTATCCGCTGAAGCACGTAGACTTCCTTGCGTGCCGGCAGGAGAAACACGCCCACTGACGGCGTTTTGCCGGGGCCTCGCTTCTCGAGATCGGCGGGCATCAGCGAGAACGCCTTCCGCATGAACTGCTCGCCGAACATGTCGGCAGAGAACGTCAGGCGGCTCTGGAACATGTACGCCTGAATCGCATCTCTCTGCTGCAGTTGCTGCACGAAGACCTGCAGAGTGGGCATCTCCCTGACGAGGTTGCGCGTGGGCAGGGATACGCCCGCGACGCGATTCCAGACGTGCATGTAGGGAGGCAGGCTCAGCGGATCAAGGCCTTCCATCCGGGTGGTCAACGCCTGAATCGCTATCACCTGCTGCAAGGGGACGGCGGCCTTGCGCGAAAACAGCCCCGTCTCGGTGGTTTCGAGCTTCTTGGCCTTTACCGCCGATTCCAGTCCGTCCGTCTTGGCCGCCGCCGCGATGGCCTTGGCCATCTCCGTTGCCTTGCCGAACGCCAGTTTCAGCCGCACGTCCTGGGCTACACGCATCCGCAGGTCCTCCGGCAGGTCGCCGATCTTCGCCTCGGGCCCCGCTGCCGGATGGGCCTTGGAGGCCTCCAGCAGACGCCACAGCACGCGCCCCTGCCGAACGAACATGCTGCCCGGGGCGTCCTTGCCCGCCTGGACGACGGAGGACCGCCCTTTCGGGCCGAACTCCTTGGCCGAGAAGGCCGCCGCCACCAGGTCCGTTCCGCCGTACATCTGCGTACGCGCGCCGCGGAGCACCTCGTGACGCATCAGTTCGTCGGGGGCCAGCAGGTCGGTGGTCCCCACGGTAACCGGGAACATCTCGATGTCCCCGCCGCTGCAGAAGAGCATGTTCCGCAGTCCGCGGCACATGGCCCAGCGCAGCGTCGGCGGAGGGACGATGTCTTTCGGCGTGTCCTTGGGCTTGTCACCGGCGGTCTTGTCGTCCTTCTTGTCGTCAGTCTTCTTGTCGTCGTCCTTGGGCTTCTCGGCCGGCTGGGCGAAGGCCTGGGCCGTAATGCGGTCCAGCGCCACCGCAAGCGTCATGCCCGACGAGGCGTCCAGCGAGACCCGCACCTTGGGGTCCAACTCGTACTTGCCGTGCGTTCCCCACGGGTAGCAGATACCGGTCAGACCGGCGTCCCGCGCGATGGTGGCAACGGCCTGGTCCAGGGGCCGGGCCGTGAACTGCGTCCGAATCGTCCGGCCCAGGACCTCCCGGGCAGGCAGGGCCATCGACGTGAAGATCCCCTCGTACGCCGCGATCGTGCCGTCGTCGCTGTCGGCATCCAACGTGTTGCGCGCCTGGTCCAGGAGGGTCGTCAGGCTGTCCAGCCGCTGGGTGACCAGGCCGGGCGTTAAACGATCGACGACCTCGTCGGTGGCTTCGGCAAGCGTCTTGACAACGGTCCGGGTCGCCGGCTTGCTCGTGGGCTTCGTCGTGGGCTTACTCGTGGCGCCCGGGGTCGAGACGGGAACCTCCTTGGTGAACTCGTCCCGGTGATCCAGCCAGTAGTCCTCGATCACCTTCTGCCGCGGGCGCACGGCGCGGGCGATGGAGTCCCTGTTGATCAGGAGGTAGCCGATGCGGACACGGTTGGGCACGAGGTAGCCGAAACCGAATGCGTCGGTCGATTCGAATCGGCCCGGGACCTTCGACGCATTCTGCTTGAACTGTTGCAGGATATCGGCATCGGCGACGGTCTCGGGCACGTCGGTGAGCTGGTCCTCAGCCGCGATGCGCACCACGCGGAGGTTGATCTGCTCGTTCTGGTCGCGGTAGGCCCGTCGCACCTCGGCCAGCGAGGGCGGCGAGGTGATTTCGGCGGCGGAGTAGGCCTTGGCGATCTTCAACCATCGCGCGATCATCCCGCGGAAGCGGTCTTCCGAGATGCCCTTCTCCCGGACCTCGACGATGCGGTTGTCGTAGTACTCCTCGACCAGGCCGACGCTCTGGAGGTACGCGTTGACCTCTTCCTGCGAAACGGCAATGCCGGCCCGGTCGGCCTCGCGCTCCAGAAGGCAGTACACCAGGCGCGTTCGCGCCCCGTTGCGCCAGACCGCGTTAAAGGCGCTGTGCTGAGGCCCGCCGAAACGCTGCCCCAGCCCCGCGAACCGCGCGAGCTGCTCCATCTCGCTCCGCGCCATCTCCATGTCCCTGACCGTGATCTCATCGCCCCAGACCTCCCCGACGACGGGGTTCTGGCGCGATCCGGCCCCGGAGAACAGCCGCTGCAGTTGCGATCCGATCAGAAAACTGACCATCAGAAGGACCATGATGATCACGACCATCTTCTGACGACGACGGAAAAATCCAAACGCCATAATGGCTCCCAGCCTATCTCTAAGTTCTCAATGTATTCCTGTTCGACAAGAATCACGCCATGATACACCTTCCGGCCGTTTTTTCAAGTGTCTTGATTGGCGGAAATCCAGAGCCAGACGCACCGGAACCGAGACATGGGACAGCGTCTGGAGGGGGCAGACTGGCGCATGGTGGGGTGTGACCGGGCAGGTCGTGCGGTAGCGGCCGTGATCTACTCCAGGTTCGCGTGGCGTTTGCGGAACTTGTCCTGGTCCAGTTTGAGGCGGTCGGCCAGGACGTTGAAGACCGCGTCGAGGCAGAGGCTGGCGGTGTGCTCGAAGACCGCGGCGCGGACGACGATGTCGGGGGCGGTCGCGGGGATCAGGAGAACTTCGTCGGCCTCGGCGGCCAGGGGCGAGTCGGTCTCGGCAGTCAGGACAATGACCTTGGCGCCGAGGCTCTTGGCGCGGGCGGCAAGATAGGCGGTGTAACCGGTTTGCCCGGTGCAACTGACGGCTACCAGCAGGTCGCCCGCGCCGGCGGCGGGGGTTGTCGTCTCGCCGGGCACGAAGGCGGGCAGGCCCGCGTGCATCAGCCGCATGCCGAAACTCCGCGCCACCAGCCCGCTTCGCCCGGCGCCGGTGACGAACGTCTGGCGGGCCTGCGGAAGCATCTTGGCCAGGTCGACGAAACTCGACCAGTCCACGTGGGCCATCACGCCGGATATCCGCGAGATCAACTCGCGACCGGCAGAACTCAGTGAATCGGTATCCGGCATGTTTCTACTGCTCCACAGTGGGTTGACTGGGTAACAGGTAGGGCGTGCAACTCTGTTGCACGCGGAACGACGTCCGCATTCTATCCGCGTGCAACAAGTTGCACGCCCTACCAGTACACCAGTTGCCCAGTCGATCAACCAGTTAACCAGTTAACCAATTAACCCGTCAACCAGTCAACCGGCAATTCATCCGACGGCCGGGCCGCCTCGCTTTTCCCATCGGGCCAGGTTCACCACCTTGGCCAGCGTCGACTGGGCGTCCTGGATTTCCTGTCTGATTCGATTCTCGGCCTCGAGTACGTTGGCGGCACGGTTGGCCATCTCGACGACCCGGGCGCGAGGCAGGACCATCACGCCGTCATCGTCGGCGACGATCCAGTCGCCGGGGCAGATCTGCTGGCCGGTGATGGTTACGGGGACGTTGATCTCGCCCAGCCCGTGCGGATCGCCCGCGTGGCTGGTCACCAGCGTGGACCAGACCGGCAGGCCGAGCCTGCGGATGTCGGCCGTGTCGCGGACAGCGCCATGCACCACCAGGCCCGCGAGGCCCTTGTTCTTTGCGCTCTCGGTGGCCAGTTCGCCCCAGATGGCCGGGCCTTGTCCGCAGGCGTCAACCACGATCACGTCGCCCGGTTTGGCGACGTCGATGGCCTCGACGGGCTTGGCCCAGTCGCCGGGCAGGGTCCTTACCGTCACGGCCGGTCCGACCACCGTCGTGCCGGGCACGAGTTGGGTCAGGCCCGCGAGGCAAGGCTGGCGGTGCGAGCCATCGGAGATATTGCTCGTCCGGACGCCCGCAAGGGTCTGGCGAACGTCGGCGTCGGTGGCCCGCTTAAACAGTTCGCTGGCGACGGCCTGCTGGGTATCGATGGCCTTGCGGATGTCGGCCGTGGCGGCGGCGACGTCGGTGGCCTTGGTAATCGCCCCGCCGATGATGACCACGTCGGCCCCGGCGGCGGCGGCAGCGGCGGCGGTTTCGCTGTTGAGGCCGCCGGCAACGGCAAGGACCAGGTCGGTCGCGCCGCGGAGTTCCTTGAGCAGCCCCAGCGGGTCGGCGCCCTGCATCTGGGCATCGATCGCACAGTGCACGTCCAGCCAGGCTACGCCCAGTTCGCCTGCCGTGGCAGCAAACGCCACCGGATCGCTGACGCCCAGCAGGTCGACGGCCACGTCGGCCCCATAGTGCTTGCCCGCCTCGACGCACTCACGGATGGTGCTCGGCGTGGCGGCGCCGATGACGGTCACGACATTCGCTCCGGCCTTGGAGGCCGCCTCGGTCTCGATCTTGCCCGCGTCCATCGTCTTCATGTCGGCGATGACAGTCTTATCGGGAAAGGCCGCCCGCACCTCGCGCACCGCGTCGAGCCCTTCGGACTTGATCAGCGGCGTGCCGACCTCGATGTAATCCGCCCCGCCGGCCACCGCGGCCCGCGCGACAGCCATCGCGCGCGGAAGCTCAAGAAAGTCCAGCGCCACCTGTAGTTTGATCTCGCTCATGCCGTTCAATTCTACCACCGCACGGGCGGGCGACAAGGGGGCGGCCTCATGCAATGCCGTCAGCCGGGTCTTCCTCGCCCTTCGGACGGTGCTTCCATCGCCGGTGGGCCCAGAGGTACTGCTCGGGCCAGAGGCGGACTATCCGCTCGAGTTCGGCCGTGTATTCCCGCGTGATCCACCGCATGGGATCCTTTCGCCCCGCCCACTCGTGCGGGAAGATGACGCGATCGGCGCAGATCTCGAACTCCAGCCGCGGCGCCAGGCGGCGGGCATAGCCGACGATGATCGGCGCCTCGTGACGCATCGCCATCAGCGCGATGGACTTGAACGTGCTGGCCGGTCGGCCGAAGAAGTCCACGAATACGCCTCGCCGTCCGGCGTCCTGGTCGGCGATGAACCCGACAGCCCCGCCGCCTGCGAGCAGGTCGTCAATCTCGTTGGCCGCCCCCTTCTTGTCGAGTATCCGCAGGCCCGTCGCCTCGCGCTGTCCGAGGGCCCAGGTGTTCATGTACGGGTTGTTCAGCGCACGGGCCACCGCGGCGCTGTCGAAACCGAATACCGCCATCGTGTACCCGACGACCTCCCAGTTCCCGAAATGCCCCGTCAGGAAGATCACGCCACTGTCGCGCTGGATCAGCGTGCGAAGGGCCTGCGAGATATTGCCCAGCCGCACGTGTCGCCGCCACGTATTGGCCGAGAGCCTTCGCGTGATCAGCAGGAACTCGACACCCAGATAGGCCAGCGATCGCATCGATTCCCTTGCCACCCGCTCGATCCGCGCCTCGTCCCACTCGGGAAAACTCCTGCGCAGGTGGCCCAGCGCTCGCAGGCGATGCTTGCGACTGAGGGCGAACAGTGCGTCAGCAACCAGCGCCGCACCGGAGTACAGCGTCTCCAGCGGCAGGACGTGGAGCAGCCCCACCACCGCGCGGAGCACGGCGTAGACGATCATGTCCGCCACGTTGTTCCGCGGTTTCGCCATGGTCCTGCCAGAGGGACTTACGATTTCGACTGTTTTGACACAAAGACACGGAGAAGAATTCGTCACAGAGACGCGGAGGAACAGAGAAAGACAAGAAAGATATAGTCCACGAATTACACGAAACCAGGGAGCAAGAACAACGGCGTTTGTCCACGGATTACACGGATTACGTGGATTGAGAAACGGAAAGAAACGGAAAGAAAAAGAACGGAGTTATCCACAGACCAACGGTCCCTTCGTGCAATTCGTGTAATTCGTGGACTCATTTCGGTCACGTTGAGTCCTCCGCGACCGCCGGGGAAGCGTACATCTCGGCCAGAATCTCCCGCACGCGCCCGATCACGTCGCCCAGGGGCACCGATTCCTTGGCCCCGCCCGCGCGACGCTTGACCTCGACAGCGCCGTCCTTCAGCCCGCGGTCGCCCACGACGACCTGAAGCGGCATGCCGATGAGGTCCGCATCCTTGAACTTCACGCCCGGGCGCGCGTCGCGGTCGTCCAGCAGCACGTCGACGCCGGCGGCCTGCAGCCCTGCGTACAGTCGCTCGGACTCGGCCGCCACGTTGTCCCCGCTGCCGACTGCGACGATCTCGACCTCGAACGGCGCGATCGTCACCGGCAGGACGCATCCGTCTTCGTCATATCCGACCTCGATGGCCGCGGCGAGAATCCGGTTGATCCCGATGCCGTAGCACCCCATCAAGCACGGGTGTTCCGTGCCATGGTCGTCCAGGAACGTCGCGCCGAGCTTCTCGCTGTACTTCGTGCCCAGTTTGAAGATATGCCCGGTCTCAATGCCTTTGCTCCCGTGCAGCACGCCGCCGTCGTTGACCGGCGAGGGATCGCCGTCGAGGGCGCTGCGGATGTCGGCAATCTGGACGACCTGCCCGGCGTGCTCGCCCAGCGGGGCCAGCACGTCGCGACGCCAGTTGAAGTGCTTGACGTGATGGTCCTTCTCGTTCGCGCCGCCGGCCCAGAACTGCGCGGCGGCCGCGTCGGGATCGACGTACATCGTCACGTCGTCGCGCCCCACCACGGCGTGCGGGCCCACGAAACCGATGGTGAACCCGGCGCTGATCGCGTCATTCTCGTCGGCCTGCTCAACCGGCCCGTCGACCAGGGCGTTGAACTTGTCCTCGCTCAGTTCGTGGTCACCGCGGACCACGCCGATGACCCACCGATTCTCGTTTCGGAAGACCAGCGTCTTGAGCAGGTGCTTGGGCTTGACCTTCATGAACGCCCCGACGTCGTCGATGCTCTTGAGCTCCGGTGTGTGGACAGACTCCAGCTCGCCGGTCGGCTCGCCGTCCAGCGTGGCCTCGCGCTCGCCGATGGCGCACTTCTCGACGTTGGCCGCATAGTTGCCCTTGTCGCTGGCCAGGATCGTGTCCTCGCCCGCGTCACACGGGATCATGAACTCGTGGCTGCCCGTGCCGCCGATCTCGCCCGAGGCGGCCTCCACAATGACGTACGGCACGCCGCACCGGGTCAGGATGCGGCAGTATGCGTCGTACATCGCCCGGTAGGACTGATCGAGGCTTTCCTCATCAGCATCGAAGGAGTAGGCGTCCTTCATGATGAACTCGCGGCTGCGCAGCACGCCGAACCGCGGGCGGAATTCGTCGCGGTACTTGGTATTGATCTGGTAGAGGTTGAGGGGCAGTTGCTTGTAGCTCTTGATCTCGTGGCTGGCGTGGAACGTGCAGACTTCCTCCGCCGTCGGGGCCAGCGCGTTGTCGCGCCCGTGGCGGTCGATGAAGTGGCCCAGGGTCTCGCCGTAATCGTCCTTTCGCCCGGTGGCCTCCCACAGCTCCATCGGCTGGGCGATGGGCATGATGATCTCCTGGGCGCCGGCGGCGTCGATCTCTTCGCGGACGATCTGCATGATCTTCCGCAGGCTGCGCGCCCCGAGCACGAGGTACGTGTACGTGCCGCTGGCAACCTTGCGGATGTACCCGGCCCGGAGCATCAGTTGATGCGAGGGGACCTCGGCCTCGGCGGGGACCTCCTTGACCGTGGGGATCAGCAACTTCGAATATCTCATGGGTGTTTTGTCCTTGGTTGGGCGAAACGGACGGTCTTATTGAACCGCAAACGGAGTCAAAACGCGCGAAACCGCAAGCGGGGCAGACCACACAGATCGCAAGGGGGGATTATGGCGGGGCAATCGGAGATTTTCAACCGTCGAGGTCTCCGGCGGCAGAGTGTGAAACTCTCATGCTCTCGAAACAAGGACAAGAGCAACGGAAGGAACGGCAACGGAGTTAGCCGCAGATTCCGCAGACTGGAAGAAACAGAAGAGGGAAAGAGGTTTGTCTCGCACAAAGACACAAAGGCACGAAGTGTTCAATGCACTCCCTTTGTGCCTTCGTGCCTTCGTGTGAGATCATCTGTCTTTCCTTCTCTTTCTTAATCTGCGAATCTGCGAAATCTGCGGCTAACTCCGTTGCCGTTGTTCTTGTCCCATTCGTTGTTGCCGTTTCTGTGTCTGGAAATCCTGATGCGCAGGCCCTGATCTCTGGTAAGCTCTGGGCCATGAACACTCAGCGACTGAATATCAGCCAACTGGCGGCGGGGATGACGGTCGACCAGGTCTTCCTCGTGCGGGACAAGGACCTGCGCACGACGAAGAACGGCGACCTGTACGTCATGTGCACGCTGTGCGACAAGACCGGCACGCTGCCGGCACGCATGTGGCGAGCGTCGGAGGCCATCTTCAACTCCATCCCCGCCGACGGGTTCCTCCACGCCAAGGGGCGATGCGAGGATTACAGGGGCAATCTCCAGTTCGTCATCGACGGCTGTCGCCCGTACTCCGCCGACAAGGTGGACCTTGCCGACTTCCTGGCCACCACCACCGGCGACGTCGAGGCGATGTGGGCCGAACTTCTGGAGATGCTCCGCGCGGTCAAGGACAAGAACCTGCGGATGCTCATCAAGAAGTTCGTCGAGGACACCGAGTTCGTCGACGCCTTCAAGCGCGCTCCGGCGGCGATGCAGATGCATCATCCGTTCATCGGCGGGCTTCTGGAGCACACCCTGGGCGTGACCCGCGCCGCGACGGCCGTCCTGCCCCTGTATCCCGATCTCAACGCCGACCTCGTCCTGACCGGCTGCTTCCTGCACGACGTGGGCAAGACCGCCGAACTGTCGTCCAAGCCGGGCTTCAACTACACCGATCGCGGACAACTCGTCGGCCACATTACCGTCGCAGCGATCTGGATCGCCGAAAAGGCCGCCGCCATCGCCGCCGAGACCGGCCAGCCGTTCCGGCAGGACCTCGTGGACATGTTGCAGCATATCGTACTGTCGCACCACGGCTGTCACGAGTACGGCTCGCCGAAGCTTCCCGCCATGCCCGAGGCGTTCCTCATTCACCACCTCGACAACATCGACGCCAAGATGTGGATGACCCTCCACGCGATCGAATCCGACGCCGACGCCGAATCAACCTTCACCTCCTACGTCCGCGCGATTGAGACGCGCGTCTACAAAGGCGGCAGACCGGGCGACTGACGAAGACGAGCGCGAATCTCAGATCTGAAATCGTCAATCGTAAATCTAAAATCTACAATCGCCTCATCCACCTTCGGTGGGCGTCAATTCGGTCTGGATGGCCTGGTTGACCTGGCGCATCAGGTCGATGTAGTTGACTTGGGCGGCGGTGTATTTCTTGAAGACTTCCGAGGCTACCAGTTTGTCCTGGAGGGCCTGGAGAGCGTGTTTGTCGTCGACTTCGATGGGCTTGTTCTCGGCTTCCAGTTGCTGGACCTTGGCTGATTGGGCCTGGAAATCGGCCAGCAGCTTCGCCACCTCCGGCTGGGCGTCGAGCCCTTCGCGGGCGGCGCGCAGGGCGGTCGCTTCGGGGGAGGCGGCGATGGTCTTGCCCAGTCGGCTGGCCAGTTCGGTACTCGCACTCATGTCGTGTTCTCCGTGGTTGGGCGGCGGGGCGCGTGGCCCCGCGGGGGTTCGCCCCTCGCACGCGGCGTCGAAAGGCGTCTCGCAAATTGTGCGCCAAGCCCTAGAATAAAGCAACCATGCCCGATCGCTACACCGACGCCATCGTGAAGTTCCTCTCCGCGCGAGAGTATCAGCCGCTCAAGCCGCGCCAGATCGCCCGCCAGATGGGCGTGGGCGAGGCCGACTACGGTGCGTTCCGCGAGGCGGTCAAGCGCCTCCGCGACACGGGTCGCGTGGTCCTGGGCGGGCGCAACGCCCTGACGCTGCCCGAGATGGCCAAGCAGGTCCTCGGCACGTATCGCGCCAATCCGCGCGGGTTCGGCTTCGTCGTGCCGGAAACCCCCAACGCCCACGGCGACTTGTTCATTCCTCGCGGGGCCGGCGCCGAGGCGATGAGCGGCGACCGCGTGCTGGCCCGCGTCAAGAAGCGAGGCCGGCGCCAGGGCAAGATGGTCTACGAGGGCCAGATCGTCCGCATCGTCCAGCGCGGGTGCAACCGGTTCGTGGGCACGCTGCAGCGATCCGGGGCCGCCACGTTCGTCATGCCCGACGGGCCCAGCGTCACCCAGCCCATCGTCATCCCCGACGCCGGCGCCGCGGCGCCGACCAGCGGCACGAAGGTGGTCGTCGAGATCATCCGGTATCCGGAAGCCGGGCAGCTCCCCACCGGCGCCATCGTCGAGACGCTCGGGCCCCAGGGCAAGCTGGACGTCGAGACCGACGCCGTCATCCGCGCCCACGGGATCCCCGACGAGTTCAGCGCCGAAGCGCTGGCCGAGGCGCGCGCCGCCTGCGACGGGTTCGACCCGACCGACCGCGCCCAGCGGGCCGGGCGGGAAGACCTCACAAACCAGACCGTCATCACGATAGATCCGCCTGACGCGCGGGACTTCGACGACGCGATAAGCCTCGCCCGCCACCGCGACGGGACGGTGACCCTCGGGGTCCACATCGCCGACGTGTCCCACTTCGTGCCCGAGGGCGGCCCGCTGGACACCGACGCCCGCACGCGGGCCACCAGCGTCTACTTCCCCCGACGCGTCGTGCCCATGCTCCCCGAGATCCTGTCCAACGGCGTCTGCAGCCTGCAGGAAGCCCAGCCGCGGTTCTGCAAGAGCGCATTTATCCACTATGACGCGACGGGCGAGATCCTGGGCACGCGGCTGGCTGAGACCGTCATCCGGTCGACCAAACGCCTGACGTACGCCGAGGCCCAGGGCATCTGCGAGGGCAAGAGCGGCGGGTTCGGCAGGAAGGTGGTGCAACTGGTCCACCGCATGGAGGCCCTCGCGCGCCTCATCGAGGCCCGGCGCCGCAAGGCGGGCATGATCCACCTGGACCTGCCCGCGGTGGAACTGGTGCTCGATGACGACGGCAAGGTCGTCGATGCGGTTCCCGAGGACGATTCCTACACGCACACGATCATCGAGATGTTCATGGTCGAGGCCAACGACGCGGTAGCCGCCCTGTTCGACCGCCTCGACCGCCCGATCGTCCGCCGGATCCACCCGGCGCCCGACCCGACCGGGCAGAAGCAGCTTGGCGCGTTTACGCGAGCGTGCGGGTACAAGATCCCCGCCGACCTGACGCGGCGCGACATCCAGGACCTGCTCGCGGCGGTCAAGGGCAGGCCCGAGTCCTACGCGGTGAACCTGGCCGTGCTGAGAACCTACCAGCAGGCCGAGTACTCCCCCATGCGCACGGGTCACTTCGCACTGGCCTCGACCCACTACTGCCACTTCACCTCCCCCATCCGCCGCTACGCCGACCTGACGGTCCACCGCATAATCGCCGACTACTGCCGCAGCCGCCTCGACACGCGTCCGCCGGAGGACATGAGCGAGCTGATCTCGTTGGCGGACCACTGCTCGCAGTCGTCGCGCCGGGCCGAGACCGCCGAACGCGAACTGCGCCAGGTCCTCGTCCTGCAACTGATGGTCACCAAGGTCGGCGAGCCGTTTGACGGCGTGATTACCGGCGTGACGAACTTCGGCCTGTTCGTCCAGATGCCCCGCTTCAACGTCGAGGGCCTCGTCCGCATGGAAGACCTGGGCGACGACTGGTGGGACGTGGACCCGCGGACCGGCTCGATTCGCGGACAGCGCAGCGGGCGGGTGATGCGCATCGGCGACGTGTTGGCGGTCCGGATCGCGGGGGTCGACGTGGCGCGAAGGCAACTGAACCTCGTGCTCAATCGCGAGCAGGGGCGGAGTGCGAAGAAGAAGACTGGCGCGAAGAAGAAGAAAGAGAAAGACGCCAAGAAGCAAGCTGCTTCGAAGGCGGGACGCAAGGGCGCAGGGACCCGTCGCGAGAAGAAGAGCGGAGCGAAAGCCCCGCGTAAGACGCGCGGGCGACGCAGGCGATAGCGGGGTAACCCATGCATGGACGCACGGAGAAGGAATCGAGATGAGTGAAGGCGAGTTGAACAGGACGGCGCTGCACGGGAAGCACACGGCGGCTGAGGCGAAAATGGGGCCCGACGGCGGATGGGAGATGCCGCTGTCGTTTAGCGGGGCGGCCGACGAAGTCCGGGCCGTGGCCAGCCGCGCAGGCGTTTTCGACGTCTCGAACGTCGGGCGCATTCGCATTCGCGGCGACGAGGCGCTGGACCTTGTCGAACGCGTCTGTACCGCCGACGTGGTCCGACAGGAGGACGACACCGCGCGATTCACGCTGCTGTGCAACGACGCCGGCGGGATCATCGACCAGTGCCTGGCCCTGCGGATCGACGACTGGTGGCTGCTGACAACCAGTCCGGTCAACCGCGTCAAGGTCCTCGAACACCTTCGCGCCGAAGGCGACGGGCTGTCGGTCAAGATCGACGACCAGACGACCAAGACGTCGATGGTCTGCGTCGCCGGCGCCGAAGCCGAGGGGCTCCTCGACCGCGCCCTGCCGATTCGCGTCGCGGGCCTCGCGCCGGGCCAACTGAAGGCCGGCACGCTGATGATCGCGCGATACATCGCCCTCCGCACGGGCTACACGGGGTTCTGGGGCCTCGACGTGATCCTGCCCAACATGTTCGCCGGGCAGGCGTGGCGGTTCATTACCGACAAGGCGGGGGAAAACGCCGTCCCCCCCGCCGGAGCCGCCGCCCGCGACGTGCTCCGCATCCAGGCCGGACACTGCAGATACGGGCACGAACTGAACGAGACCATCGATCCGTACATGGCGGGCCTGGGCGACGCGGTGGACTTCAGACACGAGTTTATCGGGCGTGCGGCCCTGGAGGCCCTGGCTGACAAGGCGCCCGCGCGGCGGCGCGTGGGCCTGGTGCTGTCCGCTCCGCCCGACCCGTCGGTGCCGGGGGCTATTCCGGGCCTCGGCACGGAGGTCACGCGGCCTGACGGGGGACAGATCGGAGCGATTACCAGCGGCACGTTCTCGCCGACGACGGACAGCGTGATCGCGATGGCCTACCTCGCGACAGCCGACGCCCAGGTCGGCGCCGACGTGCTGGTCGGACCCGACGGTCCCCGCCCGGCCAAGGTGGTGTCGCTGCCGTTTACCTGCTAGAATGGTTCATGCCCGCAGACGGGCATGGAGCGCGCAGGGAAGATGAGTCTCGACATTACGAATATCCTGGACGGCTGGCCCTTTGAACCGGGGCAGGTCATCGTCCGCAAGATCACCGGCCTCGACGGGCGCGAGAAGATCCAGATGCGCCTGGACCTCGGCCTGCTCCAGATGGAGATCGCCGGTCGCCCCGACGGGCGCAGGCCCTTTGGGCGTGAGAGCCTGCTGGACCACTACGAGCACATGCTCCGGCGGCACAAGCGGGCCAACGGCACTGACGCGGGGTTCGAGCTGGACGAGAAGGCCTGCGAGACGCTCCGAAGCGAGGCGGTGATGTACTACCACCGGTATCTGGCCCAGTTCGTGCTCGAGGACTTCAAGGCCGTCGAGCGCGACACGCGCCGGAACCTGCGCGTGATGGACCTGTGCCACGCCTACGCCGCCGAGCAGTCCGACCGCCTCGTGCTCGAGCAGTATCGCCCCTACGTGGTGATGATGTGCACGCGAGCGCGGGCCCAGGCGGCCCTTCGCGACCAGAGGCCCAAGCAGGCGCTGGCCGCCGTGCAGGAAGGCATGGCCGAGATCGAGGAGTTCACCGAGCGGTTCGGCGGGGACCTGGCCGCCGATCCGCCGGAGTTGACCATCCTCAGCGCGTTGGCCCGAGAGGTCGAAACGCGCATCCCGCTGGATCCGCTGTCGAAACTCCAGTCTGAACTGGAACTCGCCATCGCCGAAGAACGCTACGAAGACGCCGCCGACCTCCGCGACATGCTCACCGGAGACGACGAGCCCCTTCTCGGACCCATCGACTGACGCCGCTTCATTCGTATCATTCCACGTTCGCCGTTCTTGCGGGCGCAGCGCCATGCACCGTTTAGCGGCGAACGTCGATCTGACGATCGACCGCTAAACGGTGCGCCATACCGAACGGTGCGTCGTATGCGTAGCGTGCACAGATCGCGCGAACGTACCGCATGCACACATCTCACGTGCGACGGTCTTGCGAGAAGACGTTTCGGGCGCGCAAACGTGTTGCACGCACACGGATCGCGCGGACTATCGCACCCACGAACGCCTTGCGCGACGTTTAGCGGCGGGGCAACGCCCCGCGTGCGTTGCGCGCAACGCGTTCGAAGAACTCGCGCGATAGACTGACAAGGCGCTCATCTTGTTCGCACCGCCTCTCTCTGATAACATGATCCGTTCACGCGGATCCCGCCGGCGGGGACCGACCATGGAAAGAAGCAGCAGAAACCTATGACGCAATACGAACAGGCAAGAGCGGGGGTGATAACGCCCGAGATGGCTCGGGTGGCCCAGCGCGAGGGCATTGAGGCGACCCTCGTGCGGGACGAGTTGGCGGCCGGGCGGCTGGTCATACCGGCCAACGTGCGCCACCTCGCGGGGACAGGCGGATCGGCGACGCGCCTGGACCCGTGCGGCATCGGACGGGCCTTGACGACCAAGATCAACGCGAATATCGGCACGTCAACGGTCAGCTCCTGTCGCGACCAGGAACTGCTCAAACTCCAGTGGGCCGTCCGATACGGCGCCGACGCCGTGATGGACCTGTCGACCGGGGGCGACCTGGACGAGATCCGCACGCACCTGCTGGCCCACGCCACCGTGCCGGTCGGCACGGTGCCGATCTACTCCATGATCGTCGACCGCCCCATCGAGGACCTGACGGGCGAGCAGATCCTCTCGACCATCGCCGACCAGGCCGCCCAGGGCGTGGACTTCTTCACCATCCATGCCGGCCTGAAACGCGAGCACATTCCGCTGGCCGCGGCGCGGAAGATGGGCATCGTCTCGCGAGGCGGGTCGCTCCTGGCCAAGTGGATGGTGCATCACGGCAAAGAAAACCCGATGTACGAGCTGTTCGACGAGATCAGCGCCATCATGCGGGAGTATGACGTGGCGTATTCGCTGGGCGACGGCCTGCGCCCGGGCTGCCTCGCCGACGCCAGCGACGCCGCCCAGTTTGCCGAACTCGACGTGCTGGGCGAACTGGTCGCCCGCGCGCGCGACGCAGGCGTGCAGGTGATGGTCGAAGGCCCCGGCCACGTGCCCTTCAACGAAATCGAAATGAACATGACGCGCCAGGAGCAGGTCTGCGACGGTGCGCCGTTCTATGTGCTCGGCCCCATCATCACCGACATGTTCCCCGGCTACGATCACATCACGTCGGCCATCGGGGCTACGGCGGCGGCCTACCACGGAGCGAGTTTCCTCTGCTACGTCACCCCGGCCGAGCACCTGTCCCTGCCGACGCCGGAGGAAGTCAAGCAGGGGTGCATCGCGTACAAGATCGCGGCGCATTCAGCCGACGTGGCGCGGGGCCTGCCCGGCGCCCGAGACGCCGACGACAGGATATCCGACGCGCGGGCGGCCTTCGACTGGCGGGGGCAGTTCGAGTTGGCCTTCGACGGCGAGACCGCGGCGCAGATTCGCCGTCGCGACATGGAAGATGACGACGAGTACTGCGCCATGTGCGGGCGCGACTGGTGCGCGATGCGTATCAGCAAGGAAGTAACCCAGGGAGTTGTCCAGGGCACGGAGACCACCGACGGCTAGCGGTCAGTGCTGATCACTCGCTTCCGGGTCTGAACAAGGATCTATCGTATGCGCGTGATCTTCTTCGGAGCGTTACTGTCAATTCTTGCCGGTCTGGTCGGCTGTGGGCGATATCACGCCGCCGCCACCGCCCACGCCGTGGCGCGATACGAAGCGGCGCATCGTCCCGCCACAGTCGTCCCGCAGGAGCACCCCGTCCACTCGCGCACCTTGGGGCTGGCCACTTCAGTGGCCAGCAACGAGCGGGGTGACCTGTCAGACTCAGACGCCTGGACCTCCGAGCTCACCACCGCGGATGACGGATCGAGCAACGCTCCGGACCCCGCCGCCCTGCCGTGGCGACAGCGCCGCGGGGCAGCCTACCCGGGCCGATTCTGGGCCTCCCTGGGCTCAGACGTGCTGGAATGGCCCGAGACGCTCATCGATGACGTCTGCGCCACCGCGACGAACACCACCTCGCTGGTCATGTTTGCCATCGCCGGCGCCGGCGGGGCCGCCCTGGCCAACAGCGACGCCGACGACAAGGTCAACGACCACTACGAGAAGCACGGGGCGCAACTGGGCTCGATTGCCGACGACTTCGGCGAGATCAGCGGCAGCGCGGCGCTCCATTTCGCCCTCGCCGGCGGGACGTATCTGACGGCGCTGGCGTTCGAGGACGACCAGACCTACCGCAGCGCCAAGACCATGATCAACGCGCTGACGCTGACGGGCGTGACGACGGTTGGCCTGAAGGCCGCCGTGGGCAAGAAGCGGCCCAGCGGCAAGCGCGGCGGCTGGCCCAGCGGACACGCCAGCAGCAGCTTCTGCTTCGCGACCGTGGTCTATCACGAGTACGGCCCATGGCCCGGTGCGGGGGCGTTCGCGCTGGCGACGTTCACGGCCTACCAGCGGATCGACTCGCAGTATCACTATCTCTCGGATGTGGTCTCCGGGGCGATTATCGGCGTCGCGTTCGGCCATGCGGTGGCGGGGAATCACAGGCTTGAGGTCCTCGGCATGGACGTGGCGCCCTACGTGCACCCCCGCACCGGCGCGGCGGGCCTGGCGCTGACCAAACAGTGGTGATCGCAGCGGGTGGAGGCTGTCCGACGGTCCGTGTTGCTCGACCAGGGGAGCTCTCCCTCGCAGCACCCCGGCTGACGCGTTTGGCCGCCCCTGGCCGCACTTGGCCGGGCGAAACGACCCTGCCCCCTACCGCCGCGCCCAAACGCGGCCTACCCCCTCAGCCGGGCGGCCTCGACGTTTTCAGGTTATTCCGATTTCGGCAACCCGCATGATTCCGGTCAGTATCACTCCCGAGCTAGTGATTGTCGCCTTTGCGGTTCTTCTCGCCCATGCGGAGGCGGTTGTCGGTGAAGACGATCTGCTCGCGCAGCCACTTGAGGTGGCCCTGGATCCGCTTGAACTCGGGGTCGTCGGTCTTGCCCTGCCCGCGCAGGGCGGCGAGTTTGGCCTCCTGTCTGGGGATGATCTGCTCAACGACGCGCTGTCGCCACGCCAGCCGCAGCGTCCGGACGTCTTCGGCGCCGACGGCCTTGAGGTAGTCCTGGAGCATCGCGTGCAGCTTGGCCGTCCTGTCGGGCATGGTCCTGGCCAGGTTCCGCTTCTCGCCGATGTCCTTGCTCAGGTCAAACAGCGACAGGTCCTGCGTGTCGAGGTTCTTCAGCAGCTTGTAGTCGCCCAGGCGGATGGCCGACTCCGGCTCGCCGTTCCACCAGGGGAAATGGAACACCAGCGCCTCGGTGCCGCGCTTGACGGTCCCCGCGTTGCCCTTCTCGAAGACGTCGCGCAGCGACCCGCCGTCGAACTCGGCCGGCAGGGGTATCCGCTGCCCCGCCAGGTCGCGGATCGTCGGCAGGAAGTCCCACCCGACGACGGGCACGTCGCAGTACGTCCCGGCCGACACGCCGGGGCCTCGGACCACCATCGGCACGCGGATGCCGCCCTCCCACAGATCCGCCTTGCCTCCCGCCAGCGGCCTGTTCTCCCGGAAGCCCCCGCCATTGTCCGACGTGAAGATCACGACCGTGTTATCCGCAATGCCGAGATCATCGAGTTTGTCCAGGACCATGCCCAGACCCGTGTCGAGGTCCTCGATCATCGCCGCGTAGTTCAGCAGCCAGCCGCTACGGCGCTCGTCAGTGCCGATCTCGGACTCCGACCGATAGTCGCTGTCCTTTGACTTCGGACCGCGGGGCAGCGTGCGGTACTTGGCGCGGGTGGCCGCCAGCGACTGGTGGCCGACGTGGCAGGCGTAGTGGGAGATCCGCATGTAGAACGGCCTGCCCGCCTTGACCTGCTTGGCCATGAAGTCGTTCGCACGCCGGGTCACGGAGAATATCCGCTTCGGATCGTCGGCCGGCACGGGCGCCTTCTTGCCGTCCACTTTCTGCCAATCGCCGTGCCAGTTGTCCGTCCGCCCGTCGCTGACGTCGAAGCCGACCTCCTCCGGCGTCTTCGGCGAGCACGCCCACTTGCCGAAGTGGGCCGTCACGTAGTTCGCATTGGCGGCCTTGACCGCCCTGGGGATCGTCAGCGCGTCGGGGCCGACCCTGGCCTTGCCCACGAGGACCGCGTGGTGCAGGCGGGTCGGCGTCTTGCCATAGAGGATGCTGTCGCGCGTCGGGCTGCACACGGGCGACGAGGCGTAGGCGTTGGAGAAGACCATCCCCTCGCGGGCCATCTTCTCAAGGGCGGGCGTCCGGTAGTACGTGCTCCCGGAATCGGGGCGGCCCTTCATCATCCGCACGGACGTGTCGGTCCAGCCCTGGTCGTCGGTGAGAATCAGGATGATGTTCGGCGGGGACGCGGGCTTCGATGCGTCGGGCGCGGTTTCTCGTGCGGCGCCAATGCAGCCGGGCATCGCCCAGGCCGCGGCGCCCGCGCCGACAGATCGGAGGAATGTTCGTCTTCTCACTTGGTGTTCTCCTTGCCCGCATCGCCCGCGTGGAAAAGCATCTTCGCGTCGACAGGCTTACGCGGCCCGCCGTCTATGCTGTAAGACAGCTCCAGTCTCGCGCGGTTGGCAGCCTGGAAGTACTCGATCGTGATCTCGTGGAGGCCCCTTGCCAGCGCGACTTCGCCGCCTGCTTCCCACGGATCCAGCGCGCACAGGACGTCCAGCTCGACGACCTTCCGCCCGTCGATCCACAGGCGCGAACCGTCGTCGGACTTCACGGCGAAACGGTACAGCCCGTCGACGGGGACCTTGACGTACCCGGTGAACTCCAGCGCGAAGCGGTCCTTCCGCCCGCCCAGGGCCGCCACGTTGAGGTCCTGCGTCACGCCCGTTTTCGTTGGCGTCAGGCCCTTCATGTCCGGGATCCGCTTCCATGTGCCCTCGAAGCGGCTGTAGGCCAGACCGTTCTCAACCTTCCCGGGCAAGACCGCTGGAAGCAGCTTCGCCTTGGTGAAGGGCACGGACATGACCGTTCTCGGCGTGCCGTCGGGCCCGAACCCGCGAAGCTTCAGCACGGCTGAGCGGTCCAGCACGATCGCTCCGTCCGCCGGCCGAGACGATGCGTCCGGATCGCTGCCGTCGGTCGTGTATCGCAGGCGGCAACCCGGTTCGAGATTTCGGGCTCGGACCTCGATGCGACTGACGAACGCCCGCGCGGCGGGCGTGACCACGGCGAGCGTCTTGCGAGCGACGGTTGTCTTGCCCAACCGGACTGTCACCTTCCCGTCGCGCATCGCGCTGAAGACGTATCGCCGGTGTCCGCGCGGGGCGCCACCGAGGGCCTTCGCCGATTCGTCGAGCAAAGCACGGTCCGCAAGCCACGGCTCGATGAACAGCGTCTTGAGCGGACAGTTGCGCACGGCGATCATCTTGATTATCGGGGGACGCCGTACAGGGGTTCGAGAGTCATCTTGCCCTTCGGATGAGCCAGAGCGTACTTGAGGCCCGTCTGCCCCGGAGGCCTGTACGGCGTCCCCCGATAACCTCTGGTCGATGCGCACGGTGACCCACTCGGTCTTCCCGCCCTGGACAACCGGCACGGCCACTTCGATGAAGCTCCACCGCTCGGGCAGGTGATCACAGACCGTAAACGTCCCGTCCCGGACGGAGTAGCTCACGCCGGCCAGCCGCTTGAGCAGCAGGTCAGTCATGCAGCCGTCCCAGTTGTAGTACTGCGAGCCCCAGGGCTTGTCGTGGGGGTCCCAGCATTCGGGGGCGACGGGGTGCCCGTGGTCTTTGTTCATCGCGCGGATGTGATTGAGCGTGCAGAAGACCGCGTCGGCGTCGCGATGGTGGCGGAACATCCCCTCGACCGCCAGCCACGTGCTGATCGTCGAGACCGCAAACACGCCGTTGGGTGGATAGTTCGGCGGGCGGATGCGAAGGGCCACCGCCCCCAGGAAGCCGGTTTCGGTGTTCATCACCCACCTGTCGCACATGGCGTCGGCCCAGGGGGTCGGCATGTCATGGCACATCATAGACGCCAGATGCGAGATGTCCTTCCAGGGCACGCCTTTGGCGGCGTAGTAGTCCGGGGCGTACTTGCTCCAGTTGGACCGGAACGCATCGAGCAGTCTCGGGCGCATTCCCTGCCAGTGCGGCACGTCGGCGGTGCGCCCCAGTTCGCGGGCCATCCGCGCGAGGCAGTCCAGGGCGTTCAGCTCGATCCCCCTGCTCCGCTGCGGCCCGCCGGTCCAGTACAGCGGGCGGAACAGCTCGCCGTAAACCGTCTCGAGGAACGCCCGGTCGCCGGACTTGAGGTACATCTCCCACGCCAACTCGACGTTGCCCACCAGGTTCATCCACACCCCCGGCGAGTACCACGTCGTGCCGAAGTTGTCGGGCAAGGCGTTGGCTTTGTTCTTGAACGGCACCATGAACTTCCACGACAGGACGTTGCCGTACCCCCACGCGGCCTTGTCAACCACCCACGACCCCATCGCCGTGTACACCCACGAGTCCCACAGGTGCAAGCCCATGAAGTTGTTGACGGCCGTCTGCGTGTGCGGATACGCCTCATAGCCCTTGCCCGTATACGTGAAGTACATGAAGTAAAGCGACCAGAGGTAATAGTACGTCTTGACCGCCGACCGGTCCGAGCAGTCGAACCGCGGAATCTGCGTGTTGAGCAGACCGTTGAACCAGCGCGTCTTGGCCGCCAGCGCCGCGGCGGGGTCGGCAAGGACCTGCCTGGTCCGCTTGGCCACATCGGCGTAGTCGTCGCCCATGGCGTACGTGACGGCGACCGGTCGGCCCGGCGCCAGCGCGATGCTGAACGAGTAGACCTGGCGGCCTTCCCTGTCGCGAACGATGCGCTGCGATTTCGCCAAGGGTGCCGTCGATGAGACCACCACGCTTATCCCGTCATACATGAGCTTGCCCACCACCGCGGGGGTCTTCCAGTCCAGCTTGGTCAGGATCGTGCCGCCCTCCGTGACGTGGATGGCGTTGCTCGCGGCGTCGAACCGCCCTCGGGCCGTCCGCGCCTGACTGAACGTCCGCCCCGGCGGATCGCCGTCCAGCGTCGGGTACCTGTGCGTGTTGACGAAGCTTTGGCCTTCGAACTCGATCGTCAACGCCCGATCGGCCGTGATAAGCGTGCAGACCACGTCCTGCCTCGAGATGAACTTGACCTCGGTGATCCTGGCCCCGCCCACATCGTAGGTGCAGATGACGCGATCCGGCCGCCAGACCATCGACGTCGGCTGCGGGTGCCTGAACCGTTTCCCACCAATCACCACCGTGCCATACGCCCCACGGACCTGGTTCCAGAACTCCCAGCCCATCTTGTCATGCCCGGTCCCGCCGGCCCCCGCAGCGATACCGAACCCCCGCGCCCGCCCGTCGCGAAAGAACGGATGCGTCAGCCCGATCGTCTCATGCTCCCGCGTCCGCCACTTCACGTCCGACGCCCCCCCGATGTAGTACATGTGGTTCCCCGCCATAAACGAGTGCTGCTTCCCGCTGATCTCCCGCGCCAGGAGCCCACAGTAATCCATCGACTGACGATCTCGCGCGCCGGCGGCCCGGCCCGGCGCAAGCAGTACCACCGCACCGAGTACGGCAAGTCCGCATCTTATCGCACGGTGTGTCCTCGTCATGCCCCCACCTTACTTTCGCCCCCCCCTCGAAGCAACGCCGCCGCGGACTGTATCGCGTGGGCAGTCCCGCCGGCCCGTCGCCGAGCCCCCTCTCCCCCCCACAGCCGACCGAGGGGATTCTCAAGAAATAATCGGTTTTCCCTTGCCGCGTTCTGGCGTGAGGCTAGAATTATAACTACTTAGGGATTGCGGGGCTCCGCGGGGTGCGGGGCATTGACAGGGGACCGTTTGGCTCTTCTGTCGCCACCACAGTCATCGTCTGACATGACGTACTAGCGCCGTTTCTTAGGGGTAACCGTTCAGGCCCATTCGGGCCTGTGATGTTTCTCTGGCGGGGCAGCGTA
>CAZVEV010000024.1:0-37915 GCA_964625865.1 uncultured Planctomycetaceae bacterium
AGCCGCAGATTTCGCAGATGACGCAGATGAGAAGAAACGGAAGACAGAAAGATAAGTCGAACGGAGAGATGATCACAGAGTCATTGCATCCATTTTGGTTTTCGCTGTTTCTGTAATTCTCGACTCGAGTCTTCTTTGTCTTTCAATCTGCGTCATCTGCGAAATCTGCGGCTAGGCCGTTGCTGTTGTTTGTGTTTTATCTGTCGCTCTCTGTTTTTTCGTGTCTTCGGCTGAACGTTTACATGCGATGATCGCCCTGCCTCACCGATGAAGACTCTTGAACGCCGCACGGTTTCCGGTCATAATCTGTGAGACATACTCCACGGTGTGTCTTCATGGAGGCGATTGGCGTTCTGGTGACGTCCCTGGTCTTCAAAACCAGTGTCGGGCTCAACAAAGTCCGAGGTGGGTTCGATTCCCATTCGCCTCCGTCCGGGCCGTTTGACCCTGCGAAGCCCAGTGTTTTGCGGTATCCAATGCTCCCCTCACCCTTACCGGCGGGGTGCGCCCGTTCTGCGTGTAAGTCCCTGTCAGGACAGGCACGAGAGGGGGTTTCGCTGGGGAACCGTACGAAGACCACCAGGCGAAGATCCTTCGAAGATTGTCCTTGACCTGGCCGGGCTGGTGTGGTAGATTATCAGCAGTCGGCTCGGGGACGGTCCCTGGGCGTCAACAGATTCCCGCGACGAGGCAAACGGATGGGTCAGGTGCTGAGAGCCACTGGCACAGAGGATCACGCGAGCGTCGAACGCTCCGGCCTCTTCGCTAAACCCCTCTGCCCCGGCCGGTCGACGCACCGTCACGCGGAATCAGATTTCCTATCAGTAGTATCAGTCGGAGGTTTCCCTATGAAAACTAACCAGACATTGATTGCAGTTGTAGTGGTTGCTTTGATGACAGCAGGAGCTGCCAACGCCTCGCTTATCGGTGGTCAAACCTTGGGTATTGACTTCGGTGATGGTATCCATAGCGACGTTAACGGGACAAGCCCAGTTCTCAATGGCAGTGGATCTGAAACCAATTTTGCAGTGCTTGTTCAGGTAGCCGGTGTCAATCGAGGCAGTGCTGCTTCTGGGAAGAATGTGACCAATCAGGTTATATCGACCGATATTACCGGTGCAGCACTGGCAGGCGTTACCTTTTCAACCTTAAGTTGGTCTGGGTTCTTAGCTTCTGGTGACCAAGTTGGCTACAACAACTCAGGTGTTGGTAACTACACCGGCACTCCCTACTCCGACCTTTCCTTCAACGATGGGATTTATGGTAACAATTCTGCTGCGATTACGATTTCAGGTTTGAACAGCAGTTTGACCTACGATCTCTCAATTGCATCAAATATGTTTCTTGTTGCAGCCTATGGAGCCACAGTTACTGAGCCAGTATCTGGTGCAACAGGATCTTACACAGGTACGAGTATCATCAACGGTGGTACTTCCAGTGCTCCTAACCCACCTATTACGCCATTTACGTTGACTGGGTTGCAAACTGATGGATCTGGCACCCTCACACTTAACTTCACCAACAATCCAATTATTATTAGTGCGTTGACAGTTACTGCAGTGCCAGAGCCCGGCTCGCTGGCCCTGCTGGGGCTGGGCCTGCTGGGGCTGCGACGGCGCAGACGGGCATAGACGCCATCACAACACAGACACCCCACGGGGCGGCCCTTCGCCGGGTCGCCCCGTTTCTTTGTTGCGTTGGGGCGGTCGCACGGGTCCGGCGCTGTACACTGTGCGTGCGCTTGCGTCCCCATGATCGATAACGCATTGTCAGCATGTGCCCTTACGGGGGAGCGTCATCGGTTCACCCCACCAGTGTCGGGCTCAACAAAGTCCCAGGTGGATTCGATTCCCATTCGCCTCCGTAGACGCGGCATCTTGCCGCGTCTCGGCGGTTCGCGCAACCGAACGCCGGACCCGAAGTCCCTTCAAGCGGCACGATGCCGCTTCTACGTTAGTGCCCGCAGCAGTCGCTGCCGGGTAGGTTTTTTCATTTTTTGGCCGTCGTGGGTGGCCGGACCTGCTATAATTGTTTTTGTCGGTGAGCGTCACCGATGTAGAGCCTACAGGTGGTGAGGATGTCCGAAGGCCGGAAGTGGCGGGGTATTTTGTCGCTTCAGGGACGTTTCTGAGCCTCCACAAATCTGCACAACGGGCCAGACGGATGGATCAGGTGAGCAAGGCAGTTCGCGCGGGGGCTCGGGCGGGCGTCGAGCGCCCCAGCCGGTCCCTACCCCAGTCCACTCACCCCCGGGCGCCACCTGGGCACGGGCACGCGGAATCAAATCCCCTATAGATGAAAGGCGAGAAAATGAAAGCGAAACAGATGTTTACGGCTGTATTCGCTCTATGCTTCGGGATGTCGGCAGCGGGCTTGGCCAGCCCGTCGACAGCCTTTTTCGCTCCGGGTAACAGCGCGAAGTACGTCAGTCGCTCTGACTGCACGTGGGAGGACACGACCGGTAACGGTGACTACCGGACGGTATATCCTGACAGCGACATCTACAGTATTGAGTTGTGGGAGCGTCCGATTGAAGACGACAAGTGGGAATACATCTCGGGCGGCGTTCACGACGGCAAGCAGCGACTGATCGACGGGGCCGGCGGGAAGTACTACGGTTACGCCGACCTGGCCTGGGGCCGGGCGGGCACGGACGAGACGTGGGTCTACATCCAGTGGACGTCCAACGCCCGTTTCATCCATATCGAAGGCAAGTCCAGCCCCGAGGGTTCCCCGGAACTCAAGGGCAAGTACATCTTCTACTTCAAGGCGCCCGGCAAGAACGCCACGGCGTTCTACGTCGACAGCGCCGAGTCCACCCTGGGCACGGGCGGAAGCTTCATCTCCAAGTCGTCCCTGAAGGTCTTCCAAAGCCAGGACGGCAAGGACCCTCCCGGCACGGGCCTGACCCAGACCTACGACAACTCCGATGACGAGAACGCCAGCACGGGTCACGAGACCACGATCATCCAGGGCGATGATTCGGGCGATCCGATCCGCGGTCGGATCATCGACCTTGACGGCGGTACGAACTACCGCACGGTTGAGATCGCCGTGCGGCTCAGTGAGATCGACGGCTATGTCGCCAACGATTTTGCCGTCACCAGCCGCCTCGCCATGGGCAACATGGACTACTTCTACCTGGGGATCGCTGAATCGAACCCCTCGTCGACCACGGACCTGTTAGCCAACGACGAGTTCACCGAGGCGATCGGCTCCGGTGTCGAGTACGACACGCTCGCCATGGCTGGGCCTGCGGTGCCCGAGCCGGGCGCGATGAGCCTGTTGGCCCTCGGCAGCCTTGCGCTGATCCGCCGCAGAGGGGAGTAGACGCCCCACACAACCTGACGACCCCAAACGGGCGACCCGTCGTGGTCGCCCGTTTCTGTTGTGAACGTCCTTCAGTGCCCGCAGCAGTCGCTGCCGGCACCGGGGGCGATGGCGGACATCGTCTCTTCGTAGAACAGCTTGACCGGGGCCCCGCCGATGAAGACCGCGCACCATAGCGCCTCGCGGAGCTCGTCCGGGGTGATGCCCATGGCGATGGCCCGGTCCCAGTGGCCGCGGATGCACGGGCCGCAGCGGGCCATGCAGACCAGCGAGAAGGTGATCAACTCCTTGGTCCGCTCGTCGAGCACTCCGGCGGCGGAGGCCGACCGCATCATCGTCAACCAGGCCGTCTGGGTCTGCTGGGCGCTCGATGCGGCGCTGCTGCCTGTGTCGGGCGCCGCGCCGCCGGCACAGCAGGCCCCGCCGGCGGGTTGCTCTTGCGGGGTCTCGGGGGTATCGGTCATCGCTTGGGTCTCCTGTGTCGGCTCGGCCGGGACGTCCTGGCCGGCGTTTGTGACGACGATCTTGCCGTCTGATTCTTCGGTAATCCGTCCTACGGTCACAGCCATGACCTTGCGGGATCCCAGCGCGTCGAGCAACGGCTGGTGTCGCTCGGCCGGGACGGCCAGCAGCAGCCCGCCGGAGGTCTGGGCGTCGAACCCCAGAAGCACGCGGGCTTCGTCTGCGCCGTCAGCAACCGTGATGTCTTCGGCGACGTACTCGGTGTTCCGCTCGACGGCGCCGGGGACCACGCCGTCGGCGAGGGCCTCGACCGCCCCGTCGAAGGCCGGCAGGCGATCGGCGTAGATCTGCGCCGTCACGCCCGAATGACGACACATGCTGATCAGGTGACCGAACAGCCCGAACCCCGTCACGTCGGTGCAGGCCGAGACGCCCACCTCGCCCATCGCCTCGGCCGCCTCGCGGTTCAGGGCGGCCATCGAGTCGGCCAGCACCGCCTGGTCGCCCCCGAACCGCCCGATCTGCCTGCTGAAGTTCAGCACGCCGACCCCCAGCGGCTTGGTGAGCACCAGCACGTCGCCTGCGCGGGCGGTCTCGTGGGAGACGGCCCGCTCGGCCGCCAGGGTGCCCGTGATCGCAAAGCCCAGCTTGATCTCCTCGTCCTTGATGCTGTGCCCTCCAAGCAAGGCCACGTTGGCATCGGCGAACACATCCATGGCGCCCTTCATCATGTGGTACATGATCTGCCCGTCGAGCGTTTCTGCGGGGAAGGCCAGCACGCTGAGGGCCGTCCGGGGTACGCCGCCCATCGCGTAGATATCCGAGAGGCAGTTGGCGGCGCAGATTCGCCCGAACGTATACGGGTCGTCCACGCAGGGGGTCATCACGTCGACGGTCTGGACGAGGGACAGATCGTCGGAAATGCGGTAGACCCCCGCGTCGTCCCCGGCGGGCATGCCCATGACGACGGCGGGGTCGTCCACAACGGGCAGACGGTTCAGGATCGACTCGAGGTCGCCCGGGGCGATCTTGGACGCACAGCCGGCATTGTGGACTATCTCGGTGAGCTTGACCGCGCCGGCCGGGACGGGGTCCGGCCGCTCGCCGGCGCAGAGGCAGATCCCGTCGTCCTTGAACACGTCGCACGGGCAGGGCCTGCGGGGGTCGCAGACGCAGTGTCCCAACTTCATCGACCGCTGCATAATCCGCCGGCGCTTGGCCAGGTCTACTTCGCCCATGGTGCCTCGTTCCTCATCTCGCGTCCGAGGCAGCCCGGCAGGCCGCGCGAACCGACGCGACTACTTCAACGTTACGGTGGTTTCTTTCAGCGTTATCTTAAACGGATCGGCCTGGTAGTCGAGGGAAACCGTCAGCTTGCCGCTCAGCTCCTTGGGCGCTCGCCACGAGCGCGAACAGGTGAAGCCTCATCCATACTCCAGCGATGCGGTGTACACCGTCTTGCCCTCCGCGTCGCGGATGGTGACCTTCGGCGGGGTCGGTCGGCGGCCGTTGGGCAGGAGGATGCTGCTGACGGTCCGCTGGGCCGCGTCGGTCAGCGACAGCGACAGCGACACCTTGCCGTCCGATCGGCTCCGCGCCACCACGCTTGCCGTCAGCGGCGCCCCGACCTCGACGTCAGCCGTCTTGCCCGCCTCGACAGCCACCAACGCCCGCTTGGCGCCGCGCGTCGTGAAGTCCGTACACCGCAGATGCGCCCGCTCGCCGGCCGCCGCTGCCTCACTCCACTGCTGGTACCGTGTCACGAGGTACGTATCGACCGGCACGGCGACGGGGGCGTCGCCGCCGGCAAGATGCAGCAGGTGCTTTTCGCCAACGAGCATGCACGACCACTTGGGCTGCCTGATGTGGACCTTGCCCAGCTTGACGTCGGTCGGGCTGACCGTCAGCGTCTTGCCGTCCGCCGCCATGCCCACCGTGTACCACGCGCCGTCGACCTCGATAGGCGAGCCGTAGCAGCCCTTGCGAACGTCCTTCGTGAAGCTGCCGTCCCCCACGTCGACGGCCACCGTATCGCCCGTGCGCGTGCTCCGACCCGACGTCCGCCACGAATCGCCCGCCTTGAGATTGCCATTCCCGTCGATGATCCGCACGGGCAACTCCCGCCTGCCGAATCGCCCCTTGCCCTGAACCCCCGTGCCGATCGACAGCACCATGTAGCGGAACGTGTCCGACTTGATGTACCGGCCACTGACCGTTACGGGCATCGGCCCGCCCGGGAAGGCGGCCTGGATGGTCGCCGGGCCGAACGCCGTCTGGTGGTCCCGGCCGCGCACGGGTTTGATCGCCACCGTCGGCGCGCCGGCGAACCGGCCCTTGCCCGTGAAGTCGAATCGCAGCGTGTCGGCGGCGGTGGCGTCCGGCTTGGTCGAGTCCACGGCAACCGCGACTTGCCCGGCCGCCGTCCGAACCACGAGCACGACGGCCTTGGCATGGACCGTGCCGCTGCCCTCGGCCGGCTTCGCTGACATGCCCGCCATCGACATGCTTGGCCGGTAGTCCAGCGCAGCCGACGGATCGCAGGCGACGGGAGTGACCTCCCCCCCAGGCGCCGCGACGGTCGAGAGTACGACACACACACCGAGGATCAGTCTGGTCGAAGTCATCATCTCGTCTCCCATGCCGGGCCCACAGTCTCTGGGCGGTGTCGTGTAATTCTACGGCGCGGGCGGGGACGCGTCCCAGGAAAAGCTACTGGCGGCCGAGCAGTTCCCGGGCGCGGGCGCCGGGCTTGCGGCGGTTGGCTGAGCGGACGGTGAGCTTGACGGTGTCGAAGTAGTCCAGCAGGGGCACGGCGTACTTGCGGCTGACGCCGAGTGCGTCGCGGAACTGGACGGTTTCGAAACTGTTGGCCTTCGAGAACAGGTCGACGACGACGGCTTCGGCGGCGGCCACCGCATCACGGTGCATCGCCACCTTTCGGTCCAGCCGCAGGACCGTGCCGGCATCGACGAGCAGGCGGATCATTTCGTTGATCCGGTCGACCGGCTGGCCCAGATCGTCGGCCAGCGCCGCCGCCAGCGGCGGGGCCAGGTGTGCGGCCTTCAGCGCCGCTCCGATTCGCTCGAACAACCGGCGGTCTTCCGGGGACACGGCGGCGGTCGCAGTCGCCGAGGCGATGACCGTGCCGCTTCGGCGCAGCGCACCGGAGTCGATCAGCCCAGCCAGCGCCGCGTCGAAGACCTGGCGGTCCAGGCCGGTCTCGGCGACAAGTTCGGCTTCGGCCATTCCCAGGCGCATCGGGTTGGCCTGGTGGAAGGCTTCGACCCGCTCGGAGATGGCCGCCGCGGCCTGGGCGATCGTCTCGCGATGCAGGAACTCGCCCGACGCCAGGGCGACCACTTCCCCGTCGACCAGCGGAGCCGCCAGGAGCGCCTCGATGCGGTCGGACGGCACCTGGGCCCGTCGCGCCAGGTCGTCGGCCGACAGCGGCCCGCCGGCTTCCCGCAGGACCAGGGCACACCAGGCGGGCGGCGAGTCAATCGCCTCGCGCCGGCGGCCGAGTTGTTCGATCGTCCACGGGCGCTTGCGCCGCAGGCGGGTGTTGCTCACGCCCAGGATGCGCCCGCCGCCGATGGTCGTCACGCGCCCGCCGGCCAGCCCGGCCACGCTCGCCCGGAAGACGAACCGCTCTCCCGGCGCGATACCCAGCGGCTTGCGGAGGCGCAATTGCACGAACTGCGACTGGCCCGGACCTATCGCGTCGTTCTCCAGCAGCGCGACGTTGCCCATCGCCTCGGCCGTCCCGACGTGGACGTGGCCCTCGATGTAGTCCTTGACCGCCCCCGGCACGGTGTGCAGCAGGGTCAGTTCGGCCTCGGCCATCGTGACCGGCTCGCAGGCGTCGTCGGCGCAGAGCACGCGCCCGCGGGACAGGTGCGAGACGTCGATGTCCGAGACGTTCATGGCCACGCACTCGCCCGCCTGGGCGATCTCGGACGTCTGCCCGTACACCTCCATGCCGCGCACGCGACCGGCCTGGTCTCCGGGGACCAGGCGCAGGCGATCGCCCGTACGAACGGTTCCCCGCGACGGGATGCCCGAGACCACCGTGCCGAACCCTTTCACGTGGAAGCTCCGCTCGATCCACAGGCGGAACAGCCCCTCGTCGGTGTGGGCCTCGGCGGCGTCGACGGCGGCGTTCAGCGCCGAGAAGAACCCGTCGAATCCCACGCCGGTGATGTTCGAGACGGGGCAGACCGGGGCGTCTTCGAGGAACGTCCCGGCCAGGAACCCGCTGACCTCGTCGACGGCCATCTGGCGAAGCTCGGCGTCGACCAGGTCGATCTTCGTCAGCGCCACCAGCCCGTGACGGACGCCCATCAGTGTGAGGATGTCCAGGTGCTCGCGCGTCTGGGGCATGATGCCGTCATCGGCGGCGATCACGAAGATCACCACGTCGATCCCGTGCGCGCCGGCGGCCATGTTGCGGATGAAGTCGACGTGGCCGGGCACGTCGATGATGCCGAGGATTCGCTCGTCGGCCATCTGGCAGGGGGCAAAGCCCAGTTCGATCGTCAGCCGGCGCTGCTTCTCGACGGCCAGCGTGTCGGTGTCGCAGCCGGTCAGGAGCTTGACCAGCGCGGTCTTGCCGTGGTCCACGTGCCCGGCGGTCCCGAGCATGACGCGTTTGGGCGGCGCGGTCACTGGCAGGCCCTCGCGATTGCAGCGGCGACGGCGGGCAGTTGGGCGTCGGTCATGGTGCGGACGTCCAGGACGAGGCGCTCGGCCTCGATGCGGGCAAACACGCACGCCTCGTCGGCGCGGAGGCGGTCGGCAAGGTCGCCGGGTGCAACGTCGGGAAGCGTCACGGCGACGAGGGAGGTCGGCAGTTCCTCCATGGGCAAGGTTCCGCTGCCGAGGAAGCCGGCGCCGGGGACAATCTCGACCTCCGCCGCCGGCGCGGCCTGGGCGATCGCGCCGGCCAGCGCGTCAGCCCGGGCGCGCAGCGTCTCGGGCGTGGCCGCAAGCATGCGGTAGGTCGGGTGCTCGCGGACGAGCAGGTCCGGATCGCGAAACAGCGCCAGCGTGCGTTCCAGGGCCATCAGGCAGGTCTTATCGGCGCGCATCGCGCGGGCGAGCGGATGTTTGCGGATCCGCTGGATGCACTCGTGCGTACCCACGATCACGCCGCCCTGGGAGGCGCCGATGAGCTTGTCGGCGCTGGCGAGGACGACGTCGGCGCCGGCGGCGATGGACTCGGGGATGGTCGGCTCGTGCGGCAGGGAGAACCGTTCGAGGCCCACCAGTGCCCCGGCGCCGAGGTCGTCGATGACCAGCAGCCCGCGCGAGTGGGCCAGGTCCACCATGTCGGCCAGGGCGACCTCTTTGGTGAATCCCGTGACGCGGTAATTGCTCGGATGGACGCGGAGCAGGGCGGCGGTCTCGTCGGTGATGGCGTTTTCGTAGTCCCGCAGGTGCGTGCGGTTGGTCGTACCGACCTCCACCATCCCCGTGCCGCTCTGGGCCATCACGTCCGGCAGGCGGAATGAGCCGCCGATCTCGACCAGTTGGCCCCGCGAGACGACTGCCTCGCGCCCCTCGCAGAGGGCGGCCAGCACGATCAGCGTGGCGGCGGCGTTGTTGTTGACGACGGTGGCCGCCTCGGCGCCGGTCAGTTCGGTGAGGATGCCCTCGACGCGATTGTCCCGCTCGGAGCGCTTGCCCGTCGCCCGATCGGTCGCCAGCGTAACGTAGCCCTTGAGGCCGCCGATCATCGAATCGACAACGCACTCGGGCCAGACCGCCCGCCCCAGCGCCGTGTGCAGGATGATGCCGGTGGCGTTGACGGCCTCGGTGATGTGTGGCCGCGTGCGATCGTCCAACAGGTCGCCCGCGCGGGACAGGACAAACTCCGCCGACACGTGGGCCGCGCCGCAGCGCCCGGCCTGGTCGCTCAGAATCTGCTCGCGCAGTTCGTCCAGCGTGTCGCGGAGGCAGTCGGTCACCAGTTGCCTGGGATGATCGCCCAGCCAGCCGTGGACGGTCTCGCTTTCCAACAGGGCGCTGACCGAAGGCAACTGTCGGAGCAATTCGTTTTTCACATTCGCCATCGTAGTCTCCCGTGAATCGCCCGGGCGATCAGCCACATAGTCCGACTGACCGGAATCAGTCCACAGATTACACGGATTGCATGGATTACGCAGACTAAAAGAAAAGAACAGAAGGAGCAGGGTCCACGAATTACACGAATTGCACGAAGAAGACTGGGGTTCTTGATGCCCTCCTTCTTCGTGCAATTCGTGTAATTCGTGGACCCTGCTCCTTCTTGTTTCCGTTTTCTTCCAATCTGTGTAATCCGTAAAATCTGTGGACGTCTTTCCCGATCGGGCGGTTTGCGTCACTTGCGATATTGCTTTGCCGCCAGCAACGCCGCGCCAAGGGCGCCGGTCAGTTGCGGGTCGGGCACGACGGTCACGTCGTGGCCGATCGCGTCGGCCAGCGCGCGGTCCATGCCGGCCACCATCGCCACGCCGCCGGTGAAGACCACGGGCGGCTCGAGGCGGGGCCCGGCCAGCGTCGTCGCCCGGGTCGCAATCGCGTCGAACACGCCCGCGACGATGTTCCTCGGCTCGGCACCGGAAGCCAGCAGGCCGATGATCTCGGTCTCGGCGAAGACCGCGCACATGCTGCTGATGGCCGCCGGCGATTCGCTGCGGGCCGCCAGCGCCCCCAGGTCGCCCAGCGGGACCTCGAGTTTCTCGGCGACCATCTCCAGGAACCGCCCGGTCCCGGCGGCGCAGCGGTCGTTCATGGCGAAATCGCGCACCGAACCGTCGGCCTCGAGCCGCAGCAGCTTGCTGTCCTGCCCGCCGATCTCGATGACCGTCCGCGCCTCGCCGATCATGTGATGAACGCCGCAGGCGTGGCAGGTGATCTCCGTGATGGTCGTGTCGGCGGCGGCCACGAGATTCCGCGCGTACCCGGTGGCGACGGTTCGCGCCACGTCGTCGCCGGCCAGGTCGTGGTCGGCCAGCAGGCGGGCGAAAACCGAGTCGCCGGTCTCCTGCTGGTGTACGCCCTGGTCGACCACGATCGAGCCGACGACCTCCAGGCCGTTCCCGTTGAGAACAACGCCCTTGACGGCCCGCGAGCCGGCGTCTATTCCGACACAGATCATCGACGTCTTCCTTTCGTCACTTCCACCAGGGCTTCGAGGCGTGTCCGAAGCTTCGGGGCGACCGGGTCCGACAATGGAGGCACTTCGATCTCCACTACGGGCAGGTCGAGCCGTTCGGTGATGATATCATGGATCACCCTGCCCTCCAACGCGCAGTGGCTGGCGCCGGGAATGCGGGCGATGACCACCGCCTCGGCGCCGAAATGCTGGATATCGTCGCAGACGCGATCGGCCCGGTCGGCGGCCGGACCGACCATCGGATCCCCCAGGGCCGTCCGCGCCAGGGCCTCAAGGGGCGCCACGTCGGTGGGAATCTCGTCCAGCGCGTGGCTGAACAGCAGCTCCGTGCCGCACAGGCGCCCCCCGCACTCGGCCAGCAGGTTCATCGCCCGCAGGTCCGCAACGGGATTGACCCAGAAGACCCTCGCCGCATCATCGGGCCCGACGCCCAGGCCGGCGTCGATGCGGCGGCGGACCTCGGCCAGAAGGTCGCCCAGTACGCCGAGCGTCTCGTCGCGGTCGGAGCAGAAGTGGATGGCGAGCATTTCAGCGATCATCATCTCCAGCGCGGGCAGGGGACAGCGGGGGGCGGTGAAGACCTGGCGCCTGAGTTCGGCCAGCACGCGACGGATCTCGTTGGCCTTGTCGATGCCTGCTGCCAGCGCCGCATCGTCCAGCGGCCGCCCGGCAACGTCGGCAAGTGCTTCGCGGATGCGCTGCAACTGGCCCCGCACGAAGTCCACCTGCGACTGCGGCGCGGTGAACCCGGTCGGCAGGCGGACGGCCTGCTCGCCGGGATCGGGGCGGCGCCGCGCGGGGACCTCCCACCAGAACACGGGATGCCCCAGCCCGTCGACGCGCTGGGCGATGGCCGAGAAGTCGTCGCAGACCGCTCCCACGCTGCAGACCAGCAGGTCGGGCTCCGGGAAGTGCAGGTCGGACTCGAACGCACCGAGCATCGCCCGGACGGGACAGAACGACTCGTCGACGCCGAGGGCGTCGGCCTTGGCCAGCAGCCCCGCGCTACGGGCCATGATGCACGGAATCCACCACGCCCCGTCGGGATAGAACGCCACCATGTTGTCCAGCGCGTAGGCCATCACCGGCACCGTACCGAGGTCCTTCATCGTCCCGACGATCGTCCTGCCTCTTCCGCGCGCGGCGAACAGGCGGGCCTCTTCGGTCAGCAGGAAGTTCCACAGCCGCAGCGCCGCGGCGGAGTTGTCGTACAGCAGCTTCTCCAGGCGCGCATCGCCGTCAGCCAGGTGGCGCCGCAGCGGCCCGCCGTAGGACGGCTCGTCCAGGCCCGCTGCCGCCAGTTGCTCGTAACGGCGGTCCCACGCCTCCAGCGTGATCTGTTTCGGCGGGTCGGTCATTGCAGCGTCTCGATGAAGGCCTGGACCTTGCCCGCCAGCCGGGCCGGGACGTCGTGGTCGGCGATGTCCATGTCGAGCACGGGCAGGGCCGTCCGTTCCTTCAGGCGCGCCAGCGCCACGTGCCACAGGTCGCACCAGAGGTACCGCAGGAACAGGATACCCCGCGGGGCGGCGGCCTCCATTTCGCGATCAAGCCACTGGCCCAGCGGCGTGTCGGGGCGGCGCATCGGGTGCGGGACGGCGTGATACGCGCGGGCGAGTTCGGCAAGTGGGTCGCGGGCGATGCGGTCTGGGTCGAAAGGCCCCGGCGCGGTCAGCCGCCCCCCCTCGACGGCCGTCAGGACGATCCGCCCGCCAAGCCGCTCGACGAGGTCGAACAGGCCGAACTGCTCCTGCAGCATCGGCCCGCCAGCCAGGGCAAGCGGCACGGCATCGGCGGGCCCGAGTGCGTCGGGCGAGGGGGCGGGCAGTGCGGCCTCCGGGTCGAACTGCGCCCAGGCCTCACTGTATTGGCGCGGAGTCAGCGTATCCCTCGCGGCCTGCAGGCGCTCGCGGGCCGCGTCATAGGCCCGCATCACGCCGACCAGGTCGTCCGCCTTCGGCGCCGTCCCGCCGGCGCCCACGAGGAACCGTCCGAGTCGTCGCAGTTCGTCGGTATACAGGTCCAGCGCCGCCGGCGTCTGCCAGGTGGCCGGCACGTTCATCACGAACGTCGGCAGGTCGGACCGGTCGGCGAAGACCTCGGCCAGCCGGCGCATCTGGTCGCAGGCGGTGGTAAAGACCGCCGCACCGGGCCTCGGACCGTCGGGCAGCGCGTTTGCGCAGGCCCGGGCGTACGGGCACAGTCCGGCCGTCGCTCGGACGCTCTCGGTTCGACATGTCGCCGACGGCACGACGCGGACGGGCCGCAGACCGTGGGCTGCAATCCACTCCAGCGGAACGTACGGGCAGGTGGCGGCGACGGTGGGCATGGGTCGGTCACTCGGCCGGCGGGCCGGCGGCTTGAATCGTCTCGAACAGGGCCTGGATACGGACGGCAATGCGGGCCGAGTCCGATGGTGAGTAATCGGTCTCGATTCGCAGGTAGGGCAGGTTCAAGTCGCCGGCCAGTTGGCGGACGTAATGCGACTCGACGTCGTAGGTCAGGCAGGCCTGCCAGATCAACTCGATGATACAGTCGACGCGGTAGTCGCTCGCCAAGTCGCGCAGGACGTCCATGCGACGATCGTTGGGCGTCATGACCGAGCAGGGCAGGTGGTAGTACTTCTCGGCGATGGCGCGGATCGGATCGTCCGCCGACGCGTCGACGTCTTCGAGGATCGGCTTGAGGCCGGAGCAGTTCTCCATGCAGACGACCAGGCCGCCGCTGTCCTCGATGATCTCCAGTACGCGCTGGGCGCCGTGGGCCATCGGCACGCCGGTCATCAGCACGCGAACGCGCGAGGCGAGCTGCGGGTCGCCCGGACGGCTCCGCAGCTCCGCCAGCACACGGTCGTACTGCTCCAACTCTTCGGAGTTGCCCGCGATCATGCTCTGCAGGTCGAGCAGTCCTCTACCGGTAATCGGCGGACAGTCGGTTTTCATCAGGGCCGCCAGTTCGCGCCGGACGGCCCGTTCGCGATTCATCACGCCGATCGCCTCACGAAGCTTCCCGTCGGTGATCCGGACGCCGAACTGCTGCTCGAGGCGGCCGGTGAGCTTGACCAGCTCGCCGGTCCACTGGTCCAGCGACGCAGCCAGATCGGGCTTCTGCGGAAGTTCCAGCACGTGCATCGGGCGGGATTCGCCCATCAGCTCGTACATCTTCTTCTTGCCGTCGCACGTGGTCTCCGAGACGATCAGCGAAGCCATCTCCAGGAACGGATTGGTCCCGGTGACGTGATAGCCGAACGTGCTCTTGATCAGCGGGCAGAGGTTGGCGGGCAGGTGCTGCTCGGCCGGGCCGACCATCTCCGCCGATCCGCCGCAGAGGCAGACCGGGGCGGCCCCGGCGGCGAGAATAAGCTCCCGGGGCGTGTACTCGCACATGATGCCGACGATCGGCCTGCCCGCGTCATCCAGGGACCGGGCATAGTCCAGGGCGTGGGCGATCCTGTTGTCGAACCAGCCCATCGCGCCGGCGGGCGGGTCGGCGGGTCCGCCGCAACACGGTGCCGCGGCCGGGCGGGCCGGTTCGGAACGGCTGCCGCAGTCTGCCATACGATGTCTCCTGTTGTCGTAGACGCGGCGTCTGGCCGCGTTGCCGTCGCGCGATCGGCCGTTGCGCCTGCCGGCGGTGTCAAAGCGGCAAGATGCCGCTTCTACAGTAGACGCGGCGTCTGGCCGCGTTGCCGTCACGCAAGCGACCGTTGCGCCTGCCGGCGGTGTCAAAGCGGCAAGATGCCGCTTCTACAGTAGACGCGGCGTCTGGCCGCGTTGCCGTCACGCAAGCGACCGTTGCGCCTGCCGGCGGTGTCAAAGCGGCAAGATGCCGCTTCTACATTCAGAACTCGTACTTTATCTCGATGCCCCAGGTGTCGTCGGCGCTGGCGTTGGCGACGTGCCCGAGGATGCCCGCCAGCGCGGAGATCGTCAGGTGCCTGTTGACGATGAAACTGGCCGACAGGGCGTGCCAGTTGTCCTCGTCGCCGATCAGGCCCGGGATCTGGCGGTACGGGTTTCGCTTCTGGCGAAACTCGTAGCCCAGGACCAGCCAGTTGGCCGGCAGGCAGACGGCGCTGCCCTCGAACGATCCGCGATAGCTCTTCGAGAAGCCCAGCAGACCCAGTTGGGCCGCCTTGCTCAGGCGCATGCCGCCGGTCAGGATCAGCGGCCTGCCAAACGCGAGCGTCGGGAACATCTTCGTAGCCGTGACCGTGTAATCCACGCCGTAGTTCTTCTTGAATCCGATTCCGCTCAGCCCCCGGCCGAGCCGGCGGTTGATGGTGTTCAAGCCGTGGTTGTGCTTGAAGTGCACACCGGCGGTGACGGCCGGGACGGGCTGGCCGAACAGCTTGAAGCTGTTCTCCTCGATGACCTTCACCCGGGCGTTGAGGTGGTGCAGCCACGCATCGCGACGCGTCGGGTTGGCTCCCGCCTTGCGGAGGTCGTCGTACAGAGAACCCAGGTACAGGTGATTCATCGCGTAACCGATCTCGACGCGGTTCATGATCGCCTGCGAAACGGTAAACACGTGCAGTCGCTTGGTGGCGATGCCCATGAAGCCGTAGGACACGGTGGGTCCGGCAAAGTGCTTGCCCCCCCCACATCCGCAGTTGCAGTAGTTGCACAGGTACGCCAGCGGCGTGATCGCCCCGCCGGAGTAGCCCTCGATGCAGTGGAAGGGCAGGGGGACGCACTTGGGATCGTCGCAGGGCTCTTCCGGAGGCGCGTCGCCTGCGGCGTCGTCGGCGGGCGGGGCCTCGGTCTCGCTTGCCGCGGCCAGCGCGTCCAGCCAGGTCCGTGCGGGCGCCCGGGTTGGCGCCTGCGGGGTCTCGCCGAGGCTCACCACGGCGGGCAGGACGAAGAACGTGACGATCAGTACTGTGATGACTTTCTTCATTTCGATTATCCTTTCTTCGCGACGAACAGGCCCTGGGCGATACGGCCTTCGTGGGCCAATCCCTGCATGAACTGCATCTCGCCGCCCATCGCCTGCATCAGGTCCATGTCGAAACCGATGATCTTCAGCGCGTCGTAGGTCAGTTGCATGTTCAGCATGTTCAGGTACAGGTCGACGTGGGGGGCGAACCGCCCGGTGTCTTCGGCGGCGACGACCTCGCAGCCGTTGTCTGCCAGCAGGGCCGAGTAGCCCGCGATGTCCTGGACGTTGGGGAACTTCATGAACTTCAGGAACCGTTCGGCCTGGGCGTCGTCCAGACCCGCGGGGCCCTCGACCCAGTCGGTGAAGGCGATGGTTCCGCCGGGCTTGACCAGGCGGGCGGCTTCCGCGATCAGGGCGGGTTTGTCGACGACGTAGCACCAGGCGTCCTCGCCCCAGACGAAGTCCGCCTCGCCGTCAGGCAGCGGGGTCGCCGACGCGTCGGCCTGCACGAACGTGATCTTGTCGGCGAGCCCTTCGTCGGCGCATCGCTGCGGTCCGACCTGGACCATGCGATCGGTCGCGTCGACGCCCGTCATGCGGGCCACGCCCCGGAAGCGGACGAGGAACCGCATGCCCGCCCCGATGCAGCAGCACAGGTCCACGCCGCTGCTGCCTTCGGCAATCTCCGCCTTGGCGGCGAGGTCCATCGACGACGCAAACCCACCGATGTGGATCTGCTCGCCCATGACCAGTTCCCACAACCGTCCTTCCGGGCCGTCGTACACCGCCTGCACGTTGCTCAGCCCGATTCCCTGTACGGCCTTCATACGCACATCTCCCTTCTCTGGTGGGCGCCCGCGGCGCCCGTGGAGTATGGAAAAGAAAAGGGAGCCGCGCCTCTGCGCAGCTCCCATGGTGACACCCGTGTTGTCCTGCGTGTCATTCCAGCAGTTCTCTGGACGTTCGCTCGCTGCAACTGAACATTCTCCGTCCCGGACCGTCATGCATGCCGACCGGGACCGTCAGCCTCGATGGCGCCCGCCATGAGCGCCGCAAGGGTCCCGCTCAGCAATGCTCCAGGAGGCCCGTGGCGATCATCGCCGCGAGCCGATGGAGAATCGTGATGTTGTATCGACGAACCATGGTCTCTCCGTATCGCTATCCGTTGCGAACTACAGATATACACCCGTGGGGATATGCATGTCACGCGCCGTTTTCGGGCGAGCAACACCTCGGGTGCATCCCTCGTAAGTAGGTAAAGCGATAGCGAACCGGTCTGGTGCAGGAAGACAGGGGCGCACAGGATCCCCCAGCACGCACGAGGCCGCGGCCTGAGCGACGATCTCTCGGCCAAGGGGGTAGGAGGCGTCTGAAGGCGTGGCATGCGGCTACGGGGCGGCCAGGCGCTTTAGCCGCCTTCTGTGAGGGCGGTCTCCTGACGGGAACCGTCGGCCGGCTCGGGCGTCAGAAGGGATATGGACTCGTACGGCAAACACCGGTCGGAATAGAATGTCCGCGCTTGTCCAAACGAGAAGGCGTTGTATAATAAAGAGGCATGGATCGCACGGCGTCGGTGTGTCGACGCGGTGTGCGGGCTTTCAGACACAGGAGAATCCTGATGAGACGACCTTGCGCAAGACGCTGCGTCCTGCTGGGCGTGGCAGTGGCCCTGCTGTCGGCCCCGGCGGTCGCGGGGGTGGGCGATCTGACCTACGCCAAGGGCCCGGCTGTCGGGCGGGGGACGACCGTGCAGTTCGCTACGCCCCGGAAGATCCCGGGGACCGGCGGCAACGGCGACCTGGTGGTTGCCAGCGGCAAGTTCGGGGGCAGGCCGATCCAGGCGGCGTTGACCGGCACGAAGGGCTTCGACTCCCTGCGGCTGGACCTGACGGGCAAGGGCGACTTCCGCAAGGCCCCCAGGATACCCGTCCGAACGATGCGCAAGTCCAAGACGGCCTACACCGCGACGATCGGCCCGGCGCAGGTGGAGCTTGCCAACGGCGGCAAGCCCGTGCCGGTAACCGTGTCGGGCCACTACTACGAGTCCAGGGGACGCCCGCGGCTGTACCTCTATCTGACCGCGATGGTCGAGGGCTCCTGCGCGTTCGGCTCGACGGTGCGGAAGGTTCGCATCACCGACGCGTCGGGCAACCTGCGTTTCGACGATGCGGTCAGCGGCACGCCGAGAGGACGATACGACACCATCCTGCTTGCCGACGAGAACGGGCGGTTCCCCAGCAGCCGAACGGCGGGGACGGCGCTGGGCCATCCGATGCAGGTCGACGGGGCGTGGTACACGCCGGCCGTCAAGGGCATGAAGGTCTCAGCCAGGCGGGCGACCTGTGCGATGGGCAAGGTCTCGGGCAAGGGGGACAAGTGGCAGTTGTCGCTGCGCGGCCGCAAGTACACGCTGACCGTTGACGGCGGGTCCGAGCCGGTTGAGATCCCCGCCGACACGTACCAGGTGTCGCGCTGCAACTATTACGACACGGGCTCGGCGGGCTCGTCGCGAGCAGTGGTCAGCACGTACCCGCACCTGTCGGTCAAGGTCGAGGCGGGCAAGACGGTTGCGATCCCGATGGGCATGCCGATCAAGGTGAAGATGGCCGCGACGGCCAGGGGCGGCAAGGTGTCGTTCTCGGTCAAGCAGACCGATGCGGCGGGCAGTCGCATCCTCAGCATCACCAACAGCAAGGGCGGCCGCGTCAAGGCCCCCGCGATCGACGTGCTCGACAAGGCGGGCAAGTTAGTTTACACGGCCCAACTGGAGTATGGGTGAGGCGGCACCTGTAAGCACACGTGGCGTGTGCCCGAAGGACTGTCCGGCGAGTATACCCTCCGTCTGAAGTACGACGTCAAGCCGTTTGCCGTCGAAGCAAGCGAGGCGAAGATCTCGCTGTAACGCTTATGCATTGACATCCGAAGCAGGCGAACGCCCACAGGCTCCGCCCTGTGGGGTTCTGACGAAGAGGCTCCTTCCTCTTCTGACCGTAGCGCGGCGACGCGGTTGTCGGAGTGCGCCTGCGATGGACGAACGATTCGTTGAATGCAGACCCCACGGGGCGGAGCCCGTGGGCGTTTGTTTGCGCTGCTGCTCGGCAATGGCGCCGTTCGGATTACGTGTGCGTTACTCAATGAGCGGATATCCGCGTGTTCGTGTGGACCGGTTACAGGAGAACTCGACGATGAATCGCATGACACGGTTATGCAGCATCGGGCTGCTGCTTGGGGCGACGATCCTGATCGCCGCCAGCCGGGCAGACGCCCAGAGAAGGCCCTCCTCCCGCCGGCCGCGAGGACCGCAACTGAAGGTCGGCCAGGTCGCGCCGGAGATCGAGCTGTTGCCCCTGGTCTTCAAAAAGAACGAGAAGGGCGAAAGCGTCGGGGTCATCGGCACGAAGAAGATCAAGCTCTCGACGTTCAGGGGCGCCGCCCCGGTCGTCATCTTCTCGTCGAGCTATACATGACCCCCCTTCCGCCGCGTCGCACCCGCGGTGGAAACCTTGTACAAGGCGTACAAGGGCAAAGCACAGTTCTTCCTGGTCTACACACGTGAAATCCATCCGACAGCGAAGAAGAGTTCCTCGTCGTCCGGCAGGGGCTCGACACGACGGCGCAGCGTGGTCATCGCCCAGCACACGAATATCAAAGAGCGCGTGATCGCCGCCGACAAGTGCATGAAGGGCCTTAAGCTCACGATCCCCTGCCTGCTGGACACGATGGACAACGCCTTCCTGAAGGCCTACGGCGGCATCCCTGCCGGGACAGCCGTTATCGATATCAACGGCAAGATCGCCTACTGGAACCCCGGCGCCCCCAACGGCTGCAGGCCCAAGAACGCCGAGGACGCCCTCAAGAAGCTCCTCGCCGCCGGCGGCGCCGCGATCCCCGCCAAGTGGGCGCCGATCAAGGTTCCTCAACCCAAGCCCGCCAAAGTGACCGCCAAGGCGACGAAGAGCAAACCCGTCGACTGAGCGCGCAACGATCGGGTGCCGTGGTTTGACGCGAAGCGGCAACCACGCTGCGTTGAATCGTGGTTGCCGCTTCGCGTCAACCCACGGCACCCTGCGCTCCGCAGCCCACGGCGCCCGGCTGGTCAGTCGTTGGGAGCTTTCGGGTCGAAGGCGATTATGCGCCCGTCCATGGTGGACATGTAGAGGGTCTTGCCCGCAACGATCAGGCCGTCAAAGACCGGAGGCGAGGCGAGTGTGTATTCGGCCAGCGCCTTGCCCGTCCCGGGGTCAACCGCCTGCAGGACGCCCCCGCTCTTGCCCGCCAGCGCGGCGGCCTGGGCGGCCAGGCGCTTTTGCGTGTCAGCAACGGTGTACTTCTGGAAGGCGGCGTCTTCGTCGAGGATGTCCCGGGGGCCGGCAACGAACAGCACGCCGTCAGCCATCGCCATCGCCCGCACCATGATCGTCATGTCCCGCGTCCAGGTGAACTTCGTCCCGCCGCTGGTGCCGCGCCGCCTCTTGCGGTCGGTGGGGGCCTTGCGGGGGCGCGAGGTCTTGCCGGCCCCGGCGGGCTTGAACACGAGCGCCTCGCCGAACGGCCCGGCGACGGTCTGGGCCTTGGGCATGCTGATCCGCCCGTGGTTCCCGCCGGCCGACTGGTCCCGGGCCTTGCCGCCCTTGAAATCCAGGTGGAGTACGAGGCCCTTGCGGTCGGCGGCAGACAGCTTGGCGGGCTTCGAAGCGAGGGCTCCGATCTGCTCGCCGCTCAGGGCGCGATGGAAGAGCATCACCTCGTCCATCGCCCCGCTGAAGGGCACGAGCGGGGCGGGCAGGAGCTGGTGCGTGTCGTCGCAGCCGACCTTCATCCCGATCAGCGGGTCGCCCGTCAGCAGGGGAACGCCCCCCACCGTGCCGCCCAGCTTGCCATTGACGTACACATGCATCTTCCCGCCGGCCTCCAATACGCCTGCCACGTGCACCCAGTCCGTACCGATCGGCCCGGCCGACGCGATGCTGTGCGTCTTCTTGTTGGCGCGAAGGAGCATCCGCAGCTTGCCGTCGGTGACGATCAGCGCAAAGCCGATCGCCTGGGCCCCGCGGACGAGGATCGTCCCGTCCTTCGCCGACGTCTTGACCCAGGCAGCGATCGTCAGGGGCTTGCGTGTCGGGTCGAGGGTGGCGGACTTCCCGAACGCGATGCCCGGCAGGCCGGACGCATCGGCAGGCGGCGCGCCGCCGGGCTTGGCGAGCGGTGCCTTGGCCGTCTTCGACGTGCTCAAGGCGAACAACTGGTAATCGATCACCGACGACCAGCGGTAGTAGCTCGGTTTTCGCCCGTAGCCGAACACGGACGTGCCGCTCTTGACGAGGATACGCCCGGCCGGGTTGCTCTTGCCGTTACCGTAACCCCCGATTCCGCCGGAGAACCCGTCGCTGATCAGCCAGTACGTCCGATGGAACCACGAATCGTCGGTGAACCCGTACGGGGCGAACAGGTGGTGGTGCCCGCTGCCGGGCCCGAGTTTGAGACGCTTGCCGGTCAGGTCCATCGCCTGGGACCGCATGAACAACCGCTCGCCGTCGCTGGACAGGACGTCGGGCAGGGCGACCGGCATGTTCAGGCCGCGGACGTGGACCTGCAGGTTCTTGCCCGTCGCCGGGTCGCGGTCGTCGAGGACCTTCTCGCCCAGCAGCTTGCCCGTCTCGACGTCCAGGCGGCAGATGCGGAGCCCGCCGTCGAGGAACATCGAACGCCCCGCGACCACGGTGGCCACGCCGTCCTGTACGAGCACCGACCCACTGACCGGCCAGGCCGACTCGACCTGACCGAACGAGACGATTCGCCGATCGACCGGGGCCGCCCGGAAACGCCACGCCAGCACGCCGTCGCCAGCCCGGAGGCACGTGACGTAGCCGTCGGCCGAGCCGAACAGCACGCGCCCGCGGTCCAGCGTCGGGGCCGAGTCGACCCGCCCGCCGGCGACGTGGGTCCATCGCAGCGTGCCGGAGGCCGCATCGAGTGCATACACCAGGCCGCGGTCGATGTCGGCGACGATCAGCGTCCCGCCGGCGACGACCGGCTGGGTCAGGCGCCCGCCGAGTTTCGTAGCCCACCCGGTCTTGATGCGGGCGGGTACCTTCGCAGCCGATGCGCCGGTGCGGGCCGGGTCGTGACGGTACGTCGGCCAGGCACTGCCTGAGATTTCAGATTTGGGATCTGAAACCGTCTTGCCATATGCGGGGCCCTTTTCGAGGCGACGGACCTTTGACCTTGAACCTTCAACCTTCGACCTCTTCGCCGCCAGCGCGGTGAAGCCGAAGAGCTTCGCCTCCGGGAAACACGCGCAGGGGTGCGGAGGGGAGTAGGTAAAGCCGTTACACGGCATGATGCCGTACAGGCATCCCCCGCGGACCCAGTGATGGGGCGTCCACTGGCCGGTCTTGATATCCACGTACTCGATCCCGTTCCGCGAGCAGAGGATGAAGCGGTCGGTCGCCTTGGCGCGGTAGCAGCGATGATGGAACCACGAGGTCTTGACCGTCGGCGGGTAGTTCTTGACCTTGGCGCCGGTGGCGATGTCGTGGCCGGAGTAGGCCCCGCTGGCGGCGTTCTTTGCCGTCGCGCCTGCCCAAACCTTGCCGTCAATCACGAACAGGTCCTCGGGCGAGTTATAGCCGCTGTAAGGATGGTCCGCCGTCCAGAGCTTCTTGCCCGTGGCCGCATCCAGGGCGGTCATCGTGTCCTGCCCGATGTCCTTGGAGCCCCAGCCCATGTAGGACATGTGCGTCTTCTCGCCGCCGGCGAACAGCACCTTGCCCTCGTGAACGACCAGCGTCGGGGCGAACCAGGACTGGAGCCCCTGCCCGTGCAGGCCCTGCCAGACGGGCACCGGTTCGGAGGTCCACTGCACCTTCCCCGTCTGACGATTCAGGGCGACGATCGCCTTGGAGTCGTGGAAGTAGACTCCCTTGCCGTCGCTCGCCAGCGTCAGCGGCAGGACCGTGCCTTCCCGCTCCCACAGCGCCTTGCCGCCGGCCGCATCGAACGCGCGGATCACGCGATCGCCGTGACTCCAGCGTTTCGAGCGGATGCCCGCCCAGATCTTCGACATGTGCGGCGAGTGCGTGGTCCGTCTGTCCCGCGTATTGCCCTTCTCCGGGTCGGTGGCCAGGTCGGCGGCGTAGTCGACCGGCGTGCGGTTGACCAGCACGAGCAGCACGCCGTCGACCAAGATGATCTCCTCGGCGCCGGTGGTGTTGGCGTACTCGCGCACGGTCTTGCCCGTCGCGGCGTCCAGGGCGACGGCCGGCCCGGCGATGCTCAGCGTCGTGTAGACCTTGTCCCCCACGGCCACCAGACGACGGGGCAGGTTGGCCGGCCCGCTCTTGAGCGGCCAGATGTGCGTATGCCACGCCGAGATCCGACGCTTCCAGAGGATCGCGCCGTTGAAGGCGTCGCGGGCGATGACCTTCCAGTCGGCGGGCAGTTGCGGAGAGACCGGCGAGCCCTCGTCGATGATGTAGAACATCCGCCCGCTCGCCGACACCATCGCCGACATGCTCGCCATGTGGTCGTGATGGCGAGACCACTTGGGCCCGCCCTGCCACTGCATGTGTCGCGGGGGCCCCACGCGACGGTCGGCCGCCACCGCGTTGCCCGACGCGTCGTGCATGTAGTGCGTCCACTCGTCAATATCATCCGGCCAGGGCTTGACCGTCTTCCTGCCATCAACAATCGCCACGCCGCGCGGCGCCAGCACGCGCAGGACCTCGCTTATCGGCACGTCTCCCAGGCCGCCAGCCACCACCAGGTTCACCAGGTCATCCGCGTACGGCAGGGCCTTGCCGTCAAACCGCGCGACGGACACCTTGCCGCACAGCCCCTTCGCCCGGACATGCTCCCGGGCGGCCGCCACGTTCTTCGCGTCGGTATCCAGCCCGTGGACGAGATACTGCTCGCCCGCCCGCAGCGCCGCCGTCAGCTTCCCCTCGCCACACCCCACGTGCACCACCAGCCCGCCGGTGACGCCGGCGGCCTTGAGAATCTCGTCGGCCTCGCCCCCGCGGGCGCCTCCCACTGCAACCAATAGCGCCAGTCCTGCCAACCCGACCCGTGCGATCAACGTCATATCAAGCTCCTTCGCAGAATGACCAGTTCCTGAGCATACCGCATCGACCCATCCGCAGGCAATGAAGAGCGCCTTGGTCTTCGATACCCCACAGGCGGAGCCTGCGGGCGTTTGCCCGTCCTGCAATGGACGATGGGACCGGAGACCGGGCTTGTCGATCCGTGCGGACGTGATAGAATCCCCCCGACGGCTCGCGGTCCCGGCAGCAGGTTGGGGCCGCAACGGCGCCTGTCTGAAGACCTCTGATCCGAAAGAGAGATATCCCGATGAATGGACACACCCTCGTGATTGCACTTGTTCAGGCGGCGGCCCTGCTTGCGGTGGGCTGCCTTCCGACCTTCGCCGCCAAGCCGGCCTCGGTCCCCCAGACGCTCTCGCTGGACGGAACGTGGGAGATCCTGTTCGATCCGGACAACAAGGGACGCGAGGGCGAGTGGCACAAGGACAAGGCCTTCTCGTCGGCCCCCGGGCGGCGGAAGATCGCCGTCCCCAGTTGCTGGGAAGAGATCGAGAAGGACTACGAGGGGGTGGCGTTCTACCGTCGCACGTTCAAAGTCCCGGCCGCATGGGAGGGCAAGGTCGTCCGTCTGCAGTTCGGGGCGGTGAACTTCTGCGCCGAGGTCTGGCTGAACGACCAGGCCGTCGGTACGCACGAGGGCGGCTTCACGCCGTTCGAGTTTCGCGTCGAGAAGATCATCCGCGCCGGACAGGACAACACGCTGACGCTCCGCGTCGCCGGGCCGATCCTCCTGGCCAGCAAGCGGATCGAGGGCGTCGGGGCCATGGAGACCCCGCAGTGGCGCGGGGCGATTACGGGGGGGGTGTGGCAGTCCGTGAAGCTGACCGCTACCGGCGAGGTGTACGCTCGCGACGTGTTCATTCAGCCGAAGATCGCCGACGACACCGTCACGTTCGACGTGGAACTCGTCCATCGCGGCGAGGCGGTCAAGAAGGCCGAGGCGGAGATCACGATCAGGCCGGCGGGCAAACCCGAACAGACGGTCGCGACCAGTCGCAAGACGCTTCAGCTCAAACCGGGCGTCACGACCCACCGACGCACGCTGAGCATCCCCAAGGCCGTCTACTGGTCACCGGACAACCCGCACCTGTATCGCGCCGAGGTGAGCATCCGTTGCGACGGCGCGGTCTCCGACCGCTTCAGCGCCCGCTTCGGCATGCGCGAGTTCACCATTCGCGACAAGACGTTCACTCTCAACGGCAAGCCGATGTACCTCAAGGCCACCTTCTTCGAGGGGCTCTACCCGGTCAAGCTCGCCTATCCGGACAGTCGCGAGATGGCCGTCCGCGAGATCAAGCTGGCCAAGGAGGCGGGCTTCAACATGATTCGCCCGTGGCGCAAGCCGCCGCCGCCGATGTGGCTGGACCTGGCCGACGAGATGGGCGTGCTGACGGTGGGGTCGCTGGCCATCGAGTGCATGGACTTTCCCGTCGAGTCGGCGCGCCTGCCCGGCTGGGTCGAAAACGAGGTCCGCCAGAGCATCCTCCGCGACCGCAGCCGCACGTGCGTCGTGCAGTGGGAACTGTTCAACGAACTGAAACGCCCCGTGCTCAAACAGATGCTTCATCCGATGGCCATGCTCGCCCGCAAGCTCGATCCGACGCGCCTGATCCTCGACGAGTCCGGCGGGTGGGCCCAGGGGGCCAACATGTACCTGCCCCACGAGGCCACGCCCACCAAGTTCAACGATATCCACGACTATCCGGGCCAGCAGATCAGCGACGAGGTCTACACCAAGTTGGTGCTGGCCGGCAGCAAGACGCACAAGGAGATGCGAGCGATGGGCCTCAAGGGCCGCCTGCCCGGGCGAAACGTCGTGCCCGGTCTGATGACGTTCTTCTCCGAACTGGGGTACGGCTCGCTGCCGGACCTGGTCGACAACAACGCGCGGTTCGAGAAGATCGGCAATCCGATCGCCCCGCCGACGATCTACCACCGCCGCCTGGCCGAGCAGCACGTCAAAGCGCTGAAGGAAAGCGGCTTCGACCGGATCTATCCCGACCTGAAGACGTTCTGCCTCGACCAGCAGCGGATCCACGGCGTGGCGAATAAGCGGATGATCGAGGCGGTGCGGTGCAATCCCGCGGTGGCCGGCTACTGCATCCACGCGCTGACCGCCGGCGACTGGATCATCGGCGCCGGGCTTCTCGACCTGTTCCGCAACCCCAAGACCTACGCGTACGAAGGTACGAAGGCCGCCAATCAGCCGCGCATCGTCTCGGTCCGCGTGCGGCCGCGAAACGTCTACGCGGCGCGCGGCACGACCATCACCGTCACCGGCGTCAACGAGTTGAAGGCCGCCGACGGGCAACTGAAGGTGACGGTCCTGGCCAAGGATGGGACGGCGGTCTTGTCCAGGGCGATGAAGGTCACTCTCGGATCGGGCATCGGACAGCTCTTCAGCGAGAAGCTGAACACCGCGACGCTGAAGGGGACGTATACCGTCCGCGCACGGATCACGGCGGACGACGGTTCGGTGATTGCGGACAACACCTACCCCTTCGACGTGTTTGCCTCGGCCCGGACCGCCGCACCCAAGACGCGCGTCGCCGTGCTCGATCCGACCAACGCGCTCAAGTGGTTCCTGAGGAAGTCCGGCGTCCCGTTTGAGGACTTCACGGCGCAGACGGACCCGGCCCTGCCGGTGCTGGTCTCGCGCACCGAAGCGAAGACGCCGGCCCAGAGGAAGCTCTTCAACGAACTCACGGCGTCGGTCAAGGCCGGCCGAACGGCCGTCTACATCCAGGGCGGCGGGCCGCGCGTCCGATGGGGCCGGGCGGGCGAAGCCTCCCCTCTGCTGCCGGTCAAGGCGCGCCTCAAGCGGGCGATGGGCAACTGGATATGCATCCCTCGCCTCGTGAACGATCATCCGATATTCGACGGCCTGCCCACCAACTGCATGATGGGCCCGATCTACGAGAACGTCTGGGCCCAGGCCACGCTGCAGGACGTCGGCGGCCAGGTGGCCGCCGGGTCGATCGGCTTTGACTGGTTCCCCGACTACGACCTGAGCAAGCGTCACTACTACGGCCCGGGCGACGTCTGGTGGGGCGCGGACGTGGCGGTCGTGCCGGTCGGCAAGGGGCGGTGCATCGTCTCGCAACTCCGCCTGATCGGCAACCTGGGCAAGGACCCGGTGGCGGACCGCCTCCTGTTCAACATGATCCGGTACGCGACGACGCCGATGAAGTAGTTGTAGGGCGTGCAACGAGTTGGGAGCGTCCCAAACGTGTAGGAGGGTTTTCGCAAGACAGAGAGAGGCGTTCGGCCAGGCCCGCGCCACATCAGGCGGTCTGTCAGGCCCCGAAGGCGTCGTCAGCATTTGGCCTGCCTGCCGGCAGGCCGGGGGTGGACCCTGTCGTAGATCCTGAGCTTGTCGAAGGGAGCGAAGTCGAAGGGGAGGCCCCCGGTAAGGTCTTTCGTACTCTCCGAGCCCCGGAGGCGTGACAGAACGTCTTGCCACAACAGGAGTGGCTTCCGACCCCTTCTATGAGGAACGACGATCTGTCAACGTCATTTCTTGGGGCTGTCCGCACCCACAAGCTCCGCCTCGGAAGGCTGCGCTTGAAGGAGCCACCCGCCGACCGCTATGATAGCAGCAGACCGAAAACCGGAGTGCGATTATGAAAAGTCGATGCGTGATAGTGCTGGTCCTGCTGCTGTTGTCGGCTGGCTCGGCACGCGCCGCCGGTCGCGCCGAGCGGGCCTGCGCCTTTGCGCGGCGAACGCTGGATTACGTGCAGAAGGGCCGGCCACTGCCGGCGCTGGCAAGGCGACTGGCCGCCCTGAAGACCCGCGCCGCCAAGGCCCCCGATGATGCGGCGCTGGAGAAGACCGTCCTGGCGCTGCGGCGCGAGATCATCCTGTCGCATCCGGCGTTGGACTTCCGGGACCTGCTGATCAACAAGCGCCCCGTCTCGGCGGTCAAGAACCACATGGTCGATCACTACCTCGGCCGGTTCAGCCGTGCCGGCGACGGCCTGGTGGTCCTGCGAAACTGGAAGACGACGCCCCGGGCAACGTACGTGACTCGCGGGCGGATCCCCGTCGGCACGATCACGCATCCGGACCTGTCGTTCGACGCCCGGAAGGTGGTCTTTTCCTTCTGCGACCACGCGCAGAAGAACAGTCTGCTTCGCGCGTTCCACCTGTACGAGATCGGCCTGGACGGGCGGGGGCTGCGCCAACTGACCGGCGGCAAGGCCGACCCGATGGAAGGGCGGCTCGGGCGACGGACGCAGATCATCGAGGATTTCGACCCCTGCTATCTGCCCGACGGCGGGATCGCCTTTTCCTCCACGCGCACGATGGCCACCGTACGCTGCGCCAACAACCTGCGGTACAATCCGGCCTTCGTGCTGCATCGCTGCAACGGCGACGGATCGGGCCTGCGGGCGCTGTCGTTCGGCGAGTTGAACGAGTACGACCCGGACGTGATGGCCGACGGGCGGCTGATCTACACGCGGTGGGAGTACATCAACCGCAACATCACGACGGTCCACGGCCTGTGGACCACCCGCGACGACGGGACGGGCGTGGGACACTTCTACGGCAATGGCACGATCGACCCGAACGTGGTGGTTGAAGCCAAGCAGATCCCCGGCTCGCGCAAGGTGGTGGCCTCGGCGGTGGCGCACCACGCGTTCTATCGGGGCACGATCGTCGTGATCGATCCGGAGATCGGCGAGGACGGACTCAAGCCCCTGCTGCGCGTCACGCCCGAGATCCCGTTCCCCGAGCAGCGCGGGCGGAGGTATCTGGGCAAGCCGATCGTGCCGGATGAGAACGGCATCTACCCGTACGGCCTGCCCTACAACCTCAAGGACAAGACCGCCTACGCCGCCGAGCCGTACCACAAAGCTCCCGGGCTCTACGCCATGCCCTTCCCTCTGACCGAGAACCTGTTTCTCGTCGCCCGGCAGGATGCGCAGAGGAAACACTTTGGGATATGGCTGATCGACACGCTCGGCGGGCGCGAACTGATCTACAGCGACCCCAAGACGAGCTGCTGGGCGCCGATCCCGATCAGGCCGCGAACCCGGCCGCCCGTGCGCGCGTCGCTGGTGACGTCGGACCCCAAAGTCACCGAGGGCACGTTCTATGTTCAGGACGTCTATCAGAACCGTTTCGACAAGACCGGACGCATCAAGCGCGGCACGGTCAAGGCGATGCGGATCAACCAACTGCTGGACCAGCCCGCCGAACGCACCATCCCCCGGGGACGCGTGATCTTCGAGATCCCCAAACGCGTCCTCGGCACCGTGCCGGTCGACCCCAACGGCTCGACCGCCTTTCGCGCCCCGGTCGGCGTGCCGATGCAGTTCCAACTTCTCGACGCGGCCGGCATGGCCGTGATGACCATGCGATCCTTCGTGTACCTGCACCCGGGCGAGACGGCGGGGTGCGTGGGCTGTCACGAACCCAAAGACGCCGCGCCGCCGATGGCCTTGCAGATCGGCAACGCTAGAGTGCACACCATCACCCCGCCTAAATGGCGAGACTATGAGGGGGGCTTCAGTTTCGGGCGCACCATCCAGCCCCTGCTGGACCGCCACTGCATTCGCTGTCACGGCCTGGACCCAAAAAACGCGATCTCATTTATCGCTACCCCAAAGACGGTGACCTACAAGCAGACGGGGATTTCCACGGACTGGCCCGGCCGAACCACCGTGCCCGCCACCGTGAGTTACCACTCGCTGCTCGGGCGACCGGGCGTCGTCGCCATCGCCCAGGCCTACAACGAGAACCTCACGAGCAAGCCCTATGACTACTTCGCCCACGCGGGCAAGCTCACGGGCATGCTCATGAAGGGCCATCCCGACAAGGACGGGACCAGGCGAGTCCGACTCGATGCGGCGTCAATAGAGCGGTTCATCGCCTGGCTGGACGTCAATGCACCCTTCTCGGGGAGTTACTCCTACAACCGTCCGGCCAATCGCGGCATCGACCCGGCCGGCGAGAAGGCTCTCCGCCAACACATCGCCAAAACGCTCGGACCTAAATGGGCCGCCCAGCCGACCGCCGCACTGGTCAACATCGTCGATCCCGACGCCAGCCGCGTCCTGATGGCGCCGCTGGCGACCGCCGCCGGCGGCTGGGGCCAGGTCAAGGGCTGGACGAGCAAGGACGCGCCGGGCTACAAGGCCACCCGGGCCCTGGTGATGAAGACAATCGTCTTCTCCAAGTACAAGGACATCGCCGGCACCTGCGGCCGCGGGAGCAGGAACGGCTGCCTCTGCAAGGCCTGCTGGATACGCGAACAGACGGCCGGGCCGAAATGAAGAAGCTCATCCCGGTCATTGTCGTCATCGGCGCGATCGTTGCCGCCAACCTGGCCTGGATCACATTTGGCTACAGTTCCAACGAGACCGGCAGCGGCGTCGAGATACTCGTCGTGGACGACTTCGAGACCCGGGGCCTTTTCGTCGAAGTGATGTTCGGACCGGGGGCGCCGCACGGCGAGACGGTGGCGGACACAGCAAGGCAGTGGTCCCTGGGACGCTGCCCCATCCGAGTGTTCGACGCTTACCTTCGCGACCGCCGCTCGCCGGGGTGGGGCGCCCCCAGGCCCGGGCGAAGCTACCGGGCGGCCCTGTCCAAGGCGGCAGACTACATCAGCGAGCACCCGGACAAGAAGTTCGTCCTCAATCTGAGCCTCGGCGCCTCACGGCCTGACCCTCGCGAGAAGGCCCTGCTGGCCGACTTGGCCGACAGGGGCGTGATTATCGTCGCCGCCGCGGGGAATGATGATACCGAAGAGCCTTCGTATCCCGCCGCCTACGACCACGTGATCGCTGTTGCCGCCGCGGCGTCGGGCAAGAAGGCGGACTACTCGAACTACGGTCCCCACGTGGACCTGGTCGTCGATACCGCCAAGCGCAAGTACGTCACCGAGCAGCGCATTTCGAGCGACGTGACGCGGGTGTCCATCCGAACCGAAGTGGGCACGTCCCTGTCGGCGCCGAAGCTGGCGGGGATGCTCGCGCTGGCCTGGGACGCTGACCCGCACAAGACGCGGGAGGACCTCCTGTCGGCGATGACCGGTGCCTGCTTTCCCATGCAAGGCGACGAGCACTACGGGCAGGGCAATTTAGGTAAGGGCCGACTCGACGACTACGCCATGATGTTCGTCCACAGCCCTGTCCCCACGCGAATGGCCCTGCTCCTGCTGGCCGAACTCGTCCTGCTTTTAGGTATACACATCCTCTTCTCCCGCAAGACGCGTCGTTTAGGTATCGTCACCTTCTTCCTCTTCGTCCTGGGCGTCTTCATCGCCTGCGTCCTGTGCGGCCTGGCCGACACGCTGATCTGGGGCTACACGTTCACGGCCCTGGCCTACGCCCTGTTCCTGGGCCTCTACCTGTTGCTGCGGATCGGCCCGCGCGCTGCGAAGAAGGAGCAGGAAGAGGACCCGACGGACGAACCGTGGGATCAAGACCTGTGGACCGCGACCGCCGATCGTGCGTCGTGAACCGAATGCTCCGCGGGGCGACGACTACTCCGCCTCGATCTCCACGGCTGACAGGATGGCAGGGTGTGTGCTGGTCTTGGCCGGGACCAGGCCCACGCGGAGTGTCTCGGTCGCCCTGACGCCCTTGACCTCACGCACCAGCGCCCTGCGCCGGCCGCCGGCTGCGGCGACCACGTCCAGGCCCTGGATCACGGTCTTGCCCTGGATCGTGACGTCGAAGACGCGCCGGCCGGGCTTGACGTCCTCCAGTTCCGCGAAGTGCAGGCGAACCGTGAACGTCCGCTCGGCCGGCATCGAGGGTGCGGTGAACACCACGTCCGCCTCGCCGCCGCTGACGAACCACCGCCGCCACGACCGGTACTTGTAGAAGACCCGCTCGGGCCCCACGCCGGTGCGGTTGAAGCTCTCGATGAAGACCTTCACCGTGCCGCCCGGGGCGCCGGTGGGCACGGCGATCTCCGCCGACCAGGCCTGGGCGGTCACGTGCGTCGCGCTGCGCCAGCCGACGTCCTTCTCGCTCTTGATCATCTTCCACCTGTTGTCGGTGCGTCCGGTGGTCCTGGCCCCGGAGGCCGACAGGAAGATGTACTCGTACCGGTCGCCGTTCTGGATGCGGACCTTCACGCTGTCGTCGCGCCAGGCGGGGGCCTTGTCTCCGGTGGTATTCATGGTCCACGCGACGGGCTTGCCGTCCTCCAGCGGCGCCTCGCGACGGAAGCCCACGTAGATGTGGCTCGCATCGTGCCGCAGCCACGCCCGGGCCGACGATTCGCGGCGGGAGTCGTCCACCAGGCGGATCTCCTCGCTGCCGTCCCAGCACGTCTCGTCCAGCTTGCCGTCGATCGTCGGCGCCGCGGCGGTCCGGACGGCCACCGCGGGGCGGGCCAGGTCCAGCTCCAGCTTTGCGGCGGACATCCCCTTGACGCCGCAACTGTACAGCCACGGGCGGTCGGTGCCCTCGATGGTGATCTCGTCCGCATTGAGGCGGGTGTACGTCGCGTCGGGCGAGGTGCTCAGAGGCACCTTGAGGTTCTGGGGCGAGAACGGGCGCGGAAAGCCCAGCCACAGCGTGCCCGCACCGTCTCTCTTGTCCCCCACGCCGCCGAAATTGATCCTCGCGGTCTTCACGCGGGCCCCCGGCTTGGCCGGCTCGCACGCGTAGGCGCCCCATTCCTCGTGGCGATCGTCGGCGATCAGCGCCAGCGACGTCTGGAAGCTGTAGGCGCACGTGCAACTGCTCGAGCCCTCGGGCATCATGACGATCCCGCCGGCGGGAAGGGTGTTGATCCAGCAGCTCGGGCGGACCTGGCCCAGCCAGTGCATGCCCGTGTCGGTGGCGATGTCGTAGATCCCCAGCGAGCCGGACCGCATGAACATCAGCGCCGGGCAGGCCGAGTACGTCCCGCACCCCCCGTTGCCCATGCCGAACGGGAAGATCGGCTTGCCGCTGAGCGGATGGGCGCGGGCCTTCGGCTTGCCCGTGGCCAGGTCGTACGCCAGCGGCGGGGCCACGATCGTGCCGCTAACGATCATGGGCGGCACGACGGAGAAGTCTCGCAGGGCCACCGCCCACTGGTAATGGTCGACCCCCACGCCGTAGGCATTGTAGCTGCCCAGGGGAATCGTGTTCGACCAGCGCTGGGTGCCCGTCGCGGCGTCGAAGACGGTATAGCCCGTCCCGGCGGCCACTAGAAGGCCGTCCGAAAGCAGAAGCTCCCAGCGGTTCTCGAGGGGCTTGGACCACACGACCTTTCCGCTGCCGACGTCCAGGGCCTTCAGCACGGTCTTGCCCAGCTTGCTGAAGCTGTTCTCCTGGTCCAGCAGGTAGATGCGGCTGTCGTCGAGCACGATGGCCTTGGGCGCCACGGCGTACTGCGCCTCATGCTGCCACAGCGTCCGCCCGCTCTCCTTGTCGAGGGCGAACAGGACCTTCCCGTTCGGCCTCGACTGCGGCCAGTTGGCCATCGACCTGCTGATCCTCGCCTCGCCCACCGTGCCCAGGACGGCCTTGTCCGTCACCGCGAGGTAGTTCCACTCGACCTCGTTGAAGACGTATCCGCCGCTGGGGCGGCCCTTCTTCTTCTTCGCTCGCCGTTTCGGCGCCGGCGCGGGGGCCGGGGCGGCCTTCGGCGTCGGGGCGATCTTCACCGGCGGGGCGTACGTGCGAAGGACCTTGCCCGTCTCACCGTCGAGGCGCACGCAGCTCGTCCCGTGCGGCGCGTACACCGACGTCGCGTCGGCCACCACGCTGGCGCCGCGGTCGTTGCCGGGGAAGCGCCCCACCCCCTCGAGCTTCCGGGCCCACATCTCGCGCCCGTTGTAGGCGTCCAGGGCGATGACGTGGTCCTGGGCGGGCACGAACAGCCGCCCGTTGGCGTAGACCGGGATGGGCGGGATTCGGTGGCGGTCGACCATTCGCGCCGGTCCGGGCCCGCCGAACCAGAGGACCTTCAGCGGCAGGCGGACGTGCGTGTCGCCCGTGGCGGAGGTGCGGCCGGCGTTGGCGAACGGATGGCTCCACTCGTCTGCGCCCGGAAGCGGTCCGCGCTTGGTCAGCGAGACGCCGCCGTCGCCGCCGATCACCGCCATCACCCCGCCGCACGGCCTGAGGCAGCGCCGGGCGGCCTTGGCGTCATACGCTCCATCGGTCGCGACGATCAGGTTCGCGAAGTACGGGGCATGGGGCAGCTTCTCGGGGCTGCAGTGATGGACGACAATCCGCGTGCCGTACAGGCCCAGCCGGTCGTACAGCCGGCGCGCCTTGGCGACCTTGTCCGCGTCTTTCTCGACAGCGACGATGTTGAGATCCGACTTCACCGCCAACGCCGCCGCAAGCTGCGGGTCGTCGAGGCCGATCATCAGCCCGTATCCCGCCCGCACCCCGCCGCCGAGGATCTTCTCGACGAGCGGATGGGTCGCCGTCCGGACCCCGTCGGCCGGGACCGGCCTGACCACCGGCGGGGCGCCGACCTTCGCGGCGCCGAAGCCGTAGATCCTGCCCGTCGACGTGCTGACCAGCAGGCGCCCGTCCGCGACAGCCAGCCCGCGGGCCTGACCGTCGACCCTGGCCCGCCACAGTTCCTTGCCCGACTCGGCGTCCAGCAGCAGCACGACGTTCTCGCCTCCGGCCGCGATGACCTTCCCGGCCGAGACCAGTTCGTATGTCCGCCCCGTCGGCGTTTGCCACTTGGCCTTGTCCCCCACCTTCTGCGGGGCCAGGCCCGCCCCGTCGTGGCCCTGCGCGTGCGGAGGCGACAGGGCGACCTTCTTCGATATCTTCGCGTAGTCGACGGCGACCACCGCCCCGCGGCCCCCCGAATACGTGCCCGCCGTCATGTACAACGTCTTGTCGGCGTACGTGGCGGTGTACACGTCGCTGACGGCGAACGAGGCCCGGCCCGAGCGGACGTCCCACGCCATGAGCCCCTCGGGCCTCAGGCGGCTGGTCGGCCCCAGCGAGGACTCCGGCAGGCCCGTGCCTCTCCTGCACGCGCTGAAGAACACGCCCTCGACGCTCATCGTCCACGAGGAGCCCGGGCGGTGGTGCTTGCCCCAGGCGTTGTTCCACGGCAGCATCTTGCCCGTCGCCGCGTCGTAGCGGGCGGGGATCGCGCGGCCGGTCGGCACGAGCAGGACGCCATCGGCCAAGGCGAGGTACCCCTGCGGCGAGACGCCGGTGATGCCCTCGAAGTTGTTGTGCGGCATGAGCAGGTACTGCATGTTCGACGTGTTGTTCTTCCAGATCACCGCCCCGTCGTCGGCGCCCAGGGCGTACACCGTGATGCCGTCAGTCCCCCACATGCCCGCCGTGAAGTACACCGTCTTGCCGTCGACCAGCGCGCCGGATCGGGCCGGCCAGCGGGAGATCATCTGCTCGTTGCCGATCATCCGCTGGTCTCGCGGCCCGCCGCGGAAGCGCCAGATCAGCTTGCCGTCATCGGCGCCGAGGCAGTAGAGACATCCGTCGTCGCTGGCGACGTACACGCGCCTGCCGGACACGCACGGGGCGAACCGCACGGGCCCCTCGGTGAAGAACGTCCACTGCACCTTGCCCGTCGCGGCGTCCAGGGCGTAGACCTTGTGGTCAGCCGACGAGCCGAACAGCACGCGCCCGTCGGCTGCGGCGACCTGGAAGGCGTAGTCGAAGGTCATGCGGTGGACTTCCTTGCCCGGCTCCGGCCACGCCGGCCGCGGCGAGTGGGCCGGCACGTGCGTCCATTGCAGATGGAGCTGTCTGGCCAGCACCTCCGCCGTGTGCCCCGTCCGCCTGTTCCCCCCCGATACGCCGGCCACCCCGCCCCCGCGCCAGCCGCCACCGACGTCATGCCGACCGCCACGCAAAGCACCAGCCCCACACGTCGAGTCATCTCACACCTCAGGGTTCTCATAGCAGAATGCACGTCGGCCTCTCCCAAGTCGATTCTCTCTGGACCGGAACATGCCGCAGCATACCCGCCCAACGCTGCCAACTCCACAGCCCCCCCGGGGCTGACGGGAACTCCGCCTCCTCGCCTATGTGTCTCAGTCGCCCGCCCCGAAGCAGTGGATCGTGCCATCGGTGGTTGAGAGATACAGACGCCTGCCCGCCGCGATCAGGCCGTCATACACGGGCGGCGCGTCGGTGTGGTCGATCTCGGCAATTCTCTTTCCCGTCTTTGCGGAGAATGCCCACAGGTCCCCTCCCTTGCGGCCTTCGAAAGCGGCAGTCGGATCGTCGGCCGGGACGACGTCCGGCGGGCCGGCGACGAACAGCTTGTCGCCGGCCAGCACCATGGCTCGAACGCGAAGGGGAATGTGGACCGACCAGGTGTCTTTGGTCTTCTTGAAGTCTGCTTCGCTCTTGTCCGGGCTGTACGGCTTGGCAAAGAGACGATAGCCCTTCTTGCCCGGGAAGAACCCTCGACGCACCCCGACGCTCCCTGAGAACACGTTCACGCCAAAGACGGTCTGCTCGTTGAACGCCAGGAGCTGGCCCAATGCGGCGACCTTGCGCATCTTCCGGTCCCAGCCGGGCCAGCGCCCGCTCAGTGCCCAGTACGTCCCTTCGTTGTAGGAATCGTCAAGGAAGCCTCTGCTGGAAAGGAGCCTGAAGGCGTTCGATCCGCGTTCCGGGCGGGCGGGATACTCACGATAACCGCCGCTTTCAGGGCCGAGTGTCTTCAGGGCCGACGGGAAACGCTTCAGGTCGCTGCGAAACCGCTCCTGGTGCAGGAACAGATCGGCGCCGTCGCTGACGAGGATGTCGGACTTGGCGCCATCCATGTAGCCGGCGCCCCCTTTGTCTTTGAGAGGATCCGGCTGCGGCCCGGCCAGGTGGTTCCGATAGCGCACCTCACCGGTCTGCGGATCAAGCGCGTAGAAGGTCATGCCGCCATCCAGGAAGGTGGAGCGGCCGGCGGAGAAGTAGACCAGCGGGCGCGGAGGCTTGACGGTTACGTCGTTCTGGACCACTACCGAGCCGTGGACGGGCCAGGCCGATTCCAATTGGCCGAACGCGCCGACCTGCCGTTCTTCCGGAGCCGCGCGAAAGCGCCAGACCTCAGCCCCGTCGGAGATGTCGAGACAGTAGACCCACCCGTCAGCACATCCGAACAGCGCCAACTGGCCGTGAACGGTCGGCGGGGAGTCGATGCGCCCACCGGCAGTATAATCCCACAGCCTGCGGCTGGTCTGAGCGTCCAATGCGACAATGGTATGCGCATCTTTCTCCGCGACGAGGAGTTTGCCTTGAGCAACAACGGGCGGGGTGACAGGCGCCGCGAGGCGCACCTGCCATTGCTTTTTTGACCGCCCGGGTACAGCCGTCCCGGCCGCCCCGCTGCGGCGCGGGTCGTGACGGTACATGGGCCAGTCAGCATCATTTCGGATTTCGGATTTCGGATTTTGGATTTTGCCGAAAGCCGGGCCTTTCACCAGGCGCGCCGGAGGTTTCGGGGCGTCGGTCTTCCCGGCTTTCGACGCGCGCTTTGCGGTCAGTGCGTTGAAGTTCGACAGCAGCACGCCCTGGTAGCACACACATTGATGGGGAGCGACATAGAGCATCCCGTTGGCGGGCAGAACGCCGTAGATGCACGGCGCACGCAGCCAGTCGTGCCGCATATGATCGTCGCCCTTCAGGTCCAGGTATTCCACGCCGCGCTTGGGCAGGAGCAGGTACCGCTGGGTCGCCTTGCTCTGATAGCAGCGATAGTGATGTCCGGGGCTGGTCAGCCTTGGCACGGAGATTGTCCGCTTCGCCTTTCCGGTAAGGAGATCGTAGCCGATTCGCTGCGTTTTGGTATGCTGCCCGCTCAAGGGCAGGTTGTCCGTGAGGTTCACGCCGAACCATACAAGTCCGTCGATGATGAACACGTCCTGCCCATGTCCGCTGGGTCCCCGGAACTGCGGGCCCATCCAGAGCAGCTTGCCGGTCTCCGCGGACAGGGCGGCGGCCTGGTCAAGACTGCGCTTGTAGACCCGCTCCCTGAAGACGACGCCCGTCACCGGTCCATAGCCCAGGATCACGACCTTGTC
>CAZVEV010000025.1:0-37530 GCA_964625865.1 uncultured Planctomycetaceae bacterium
GCTGCGGAACCCCGTGCCGATCGGCGTCGTGATGGGCGCCTTGAGCGTCACGTCGGTGTCGCGGACGGACTGGATGGTGGCCTCGGGCATGGGCGTGCCTTCGGTCTCCATGATGTCCACGCCGGCCTCGCGGATCGTCCAGTTGATGCTGCCGGCCCCATCGGTCTTCGCCAGCGCCGCATCCACGCATCGCCTTGCCGCATCAGCCAGTTCCGGTCCTACACCGTCTCCGGTAATCAGCGTTCCTGTGTGTTCAGCCATCTCACGTCATCCTTTCGCGTTTGCCGGTCGTCCTCGCCACGTCAGCCCCGCCGGGCCCGCGGGAGAATCGGGTATCATAGTCCCGCGCCGCGCCGCGTCAATACCCCGTAAGAAAAAAGCTCCACAGCACGGCGTCGGGTCAGGCAATCCAGTCGAAGACGGGAGGGTCATTTCGCCCCCGGTGACCACACCGGGGGGTCTCCTGCGGATACGACGTGCGTACGGAAGCACTGCAACGATGAACGGAAGCCCCCGGGTGTAATCACCCGGGGCGAAATGCGGTTCTCATCACGTCAGACCTGGAGCGTGCCGATGATCTCGGTGATGGTCTGACAGTCCTGGGCGTCGAGGTAGGCGGCGATGCCGTCGCGGATGTCGACCAGGCAGGCCGGGTCGATGAACAGGCTCGTGCCGATCGCCAGCCCCGTCGCGCCGGCCAGCAGGAACTCGATGGCGTCGTGGGCGTACTGGATGCCGCCCATGCCGATGATCGGCACGCCCGCGGGTTTGGCGACCTGCGAGTAGACACGGTGGACCATGTAGACGGCGATCGGGCGAATCGCCGGGCCCGACAACCCGCCGGTGCCGTTGGCCAGCACGGGGCGGCGCGTTTCGGTGTCGATCGCCATCGCGGTGAAGGTGTTGATCAGGCTCAGGGCGTCTGCCCCGGCGTCGACGGCGGCGGCGGCGATGGCGGTGATGTCGGTGACGTTGGGCGAGAGCTTGACGATCAGGATGTTCTTCTTGCAGACGGCCCGCAGCGCGGCCGTGATGGCGCCCGCCTGGGCCGGGTCCGTGCCGAACTGGATCCCGCCGGCTTTGACGTTCGGACACGAGATGTTCAACTCCACGCCGCGGACGATGTCCACGTCTTCCAGGGCGGCGGCGACGGCGAGGTAGTCCTCGACGGTGGTCCCGGCGACGTTGACGAACACGGGCAGGCCGAGGGCCTCCAGCAGGGGGACCTTCTCAGCCAGGAACACGTCGAGTCCGACGTTGGCCAGGCCGATCGCGTTGAGCATGCCGGCGCGGGTCTCGACGATCCGCTGGTAGGGATTGCCCGCCCGCGGCGCGACGCTGATGGACTTGGTCACGAACGCGCCCAGTTGCGTCAGGTCCACGAAGTCGCCGTACTCGTCGGCATAGCCGCACGTGCCGCTGGCCGTCATCAACGGGTTGGCCAACTGCACGCCGGCGATGTCCACTGCCAGTCTGTTGTCGTCTCTCGTCACGTCCATGCCTCGTCTGATTACCCCAGGGCCGCGACGGCAGCCGCGACCTCGTCGGGGGTGATGTCGTCGTAGATCCCCACCGCCCCCAGCGCGGTCGGCAGGACCATTCTGACGCGTCCGCCGCGGGCCTTCTTGTCGTGCTGCATGATCCGCCAGATCTCCGGCGCCTCGAGGCCCGCGAGTCGCACGTCCAGGCCGAGGCGCCGCAGCAGGTCTTCCACGCGGGCAGCAGCGTCGGGGCCGATCAGCCCGCGCGAGACGGCGAGGCAATTGGCCGCCACCATGCCCAGGCCTACCGCACGCCCGTGAGCGATCCGGTCATATCCCACGAAGACCTCGATCGCGTGCCCGATCGTGTGCCCGTAGTTCAGGTGTGCCCGCTGTCCGGCCTCCCGTTCGTCGGCGGCGACGACGGCGGCCTTGATCGCCACGTTGCGGGCGACCAGTTCTTCCATCACGTCGCAGGCGCAGGCGCCGATGTCCTCGGCATGGTCGGCGATGAAGGTCAGTAGCGTTTCGTCACGGATCACGCCGTGCTTAACGCACTCGCCGAGCCCGTTGGCCAACTCGGCCGGGGCCAGCGTACCGAACGTCTCGACGTCGATCACCACCGCGCGGGGCTGGTGGAAGGCGCCGATCAGGTTCTTGCCCGTCGCGTGGTCGATGCCGGTCTTGCCGCCCACCGACGAGTCGACGGCGGCCAGCAGGCTCGTGGCGCACTGGACGACGCGAATCCCGCGCAGGGCGGTAGCCGCCACGAAGCCGGCCACATCACCCGGCACGCCCCCGCCGAGGGCGACGATCACCGTATCGCGATCGATCGCGGGGGCCAGGCCCAGCAGCCCGTCGAGCAGGCGACCGTACGTGGCGAGGGTCTTGTGGGCCTCCCCGGCGGGGAAGTCGATCGACGCGGCGGTCAGGCCGGCGGCCTGCAGACTTTCGACCGCCCGTGCTCCGTAGAGCGGCCCGACGTTCGCGTCGGTGATGACGACGGCCTGCGAGACCCGCCCGAGGCCCGCAACGGTCGGGCCGAGCTGCGCGATCTGCCCCGCCCCCACGCAAACATCGTAGCTTCGGGGCCCGAGGTCAACCGTGACTGTCCGCATCGCGGTCCTGCCTTTCCTTCTCGTACTCGGCCGCCGCCGCGGCCAGAAGCGGATCGACAGGCTGGTCCTCCTCGCCGTCGTCTTCCCGGTCGTCCTGGTCGTCGCCGGCGATCTCGTCCCGCTTGGGTCGGTACTTGACCGCCGGTCCGGGCTTGCTCAGCCGCTTGACGTGCCTGCGGATGAAGTAGTACGCCGCCGCCACCAGCGCGATCGCCACGCCGCCGAAGAGGTACCTGGTGTTGTAGTCGACCGCCGCGCTGGGCCCCCGCCCCTCCCCCGCCTGCCACGCGACGGCCAGCGGATACGACCGCATCTTCGACTTGCCCCCCTTGATCTGTTCGGCCTTGAAGACCTTGTAGAACACGCAGGCCAGGTCGATCTGCGGCGCCCTCTTGTAGATATCCTCGCCGGTTTCAGAGACCCCGGCGTCGTCGTCGGTCCTTTCTGACGGCTCGCCGAGGCCCTTGGGCTCGACGGTGGACAGGATCATCATGGGTCCGGCCTGTCGAGGCACGGCCGCGTCGGTGCAGTAGATTCGCCACACGGGCTTGTCGATCGGCCAGATCAGGTCGCTGGCGCCGAGCTTCTTGCCGTTGGTCTTCAGCACGCGGTGGACGTTGACCGTCAGTCGCATGGGACGGCCCACGTGGCGCTGGGGCTCGTCAACGAGGCTTCGGTAGGCCGGGCGGTCCAGGCGGGCGATCTGCACCGCGTCCAGCGTGTCCAGCGTCGAGGCACGTTTCATCAGCATGAACAGCGCCGTCTCGCGCCACTGGGTGGAGTTCTGCTCGACGTCGGACATCGCCCTGCCGTAGTCGCTGTCGGGGTCGTAGGCCAGCGCCTTGATGATGTCCTCAACGGTCGCCGGCGCCTCGCCCTGCTTGGACGCCCCCGCCGGCCCGGCCGCCACCAGGAGGATCGCCGCCGCCAGAGCCGTCCCCGCGAACCCGAAAACCTTACGCATACTCATCATGGCGTGGATTGTACGCGACAGCCAAACGCACCGTCAATCATCGCTGGAAGAGTACGGAACTCGTAGGGCGTGCAACGTGTTGCACGCGGAACGGATTGTCTGTTCATTCCGCGTGCAACGAGTTGCACGCCCTACCGTCTACATCCGAAGCGCCCCGCGCGGAGCAGCTTGCTTCTTCGCGTCCGGCCGTTCGCACGGTCCGCACTGACGTCAGATGATGTCCCTTGGACGAATCGCGCCCGTCGCCTACAATAGAGTATCATCCGCGACGACTCGGACCGTGGGAACCGCGGGCCGGGCCGGGCGTCGAAAGAGGTAACATGAGAGTTCAGCGACAGTCCTGTGTGGTCGGGCGTCTGCGGGCGGCCGTGCTCGTTGCGGCCGCGGTCGGAATCTCCGCCGTCGCCTCCGGCGCCGAGAAGGCCGACTGGCACATCAAGCGCAAGTCGGAGATTCGTTTCAGCAGCTACTACGTGATGAACGACGGGGCGGGGTATCGTTGGGACATCCAGTACTACGGCAGCGTGTATCGGGGCACGCCGTACGCGTACAGCGGGGGCATGTACTGCCAGGTCAGCGGCTCGAACGTGCAGGCGAACAACCAGCGGGGCTGGGTCAACGCCGCCGGCGACGAGATCGAGATCGGCCCGTGCAACCGCAGCGGACTGCTGGTCTCGCGTCGGATCAAGGTCTACAAGGACCTGCCCCTGGCGCGGTGGCTTGACGTGTTCGTCAACCCGACCAGCCGGGCGATCACGACGCAAGTGCAGATCGTCACCAACACGCGGTACAGCGTTCGAAGCACGAAGACCAGCAGCGGAGGCGGGGTGTTCAGCGAGAAGGACTTTGCCTTCCGCACGGTGGGGTCCAGTTCCCGGAGCACGCCGACGCTCCACGTGGTAACCAACAAGGGCGCCAAACTCCGCCCGACGGTCCAGATCAGTTCCAGCCAGATCTACGTCCGCTACAACCTGACCGTGCCGGCCAAGAAGACCCTCATTCTCTGCCACTTCGAGAGCCAGCATCGCGAGGAGTCCAAGCACCTTGCGATGATGAAGAAGTTCGACTTCCACAAGGTCACCAAGGACCTGCCCCCCTCCGTTCGCGCCAAGATCATCAACATGCGGATCGCCGGCGGGTTCGAGGGTGTGGACCTGACGCGGTCCGAGTCGGGCGACACGGTAATGATCGCCGGCGGCGGGCCCAAGTACGGGCGCATCACCAACCCGTCGTTCCGCGTGCGGACCGTGATGGGCGAGATGACCCTGCCGGCCGACCACGTAATCGGTATGGCGGCAATCAAGGGCGACAGCCAGACTGTCCGGTTTGCGCTCGCTGACGGACAAGTCGTCAGCGCCGCGGTGCCCGAGATGACGATCGCGCTGAACCTGCCCACGGGCGGAACGCTGAAGATACCCGCCAATCGCGTCTCTCAGTGGTCGTATCGCATCAGCAAGGCCCGCCCCGCAGACACCGAGGCCGTTGGCGCCTACGTGCGGCTGCGGACGGGCGATCGGCTGGCACTGGAGGCCGGGGACCTGGTTCTGAAGTTCCGCACGCGATACGGCCTGATCGACGTGCCGGCCGCTTCGCTGGTGCGGATCACGATGGATCACGCCAACGGCGTGCATCACGCGACGTTCCTCAACGGCTCGCACATCGGGGGCATCCTTGAGCCGCGGCGGATCGACCTGAAGCTCAAGCTGGGCCAGACCGTGTCGCTCAATCGCCACATGCTGGTCGAGATGCAGTTTGCCGAGGACGAGAGCCCCCAGGCTCACCTGGCCCACGTGCAGTTGACCAACGAGGATGAGTTGTTCGGCGAGTTCTCGCGGGACCGCATGCGGGTGACCTCGGAGTTCGGTTCCGTCGAGATCAGCCCGGCCAACGTCAAGGCGATGGCCTTTTCCGCCACGCGCGTCGGCTGGGCGACGCTGACACTGTGGGACAACTCGCGCCTGGTGGGGCAGGTCGACGGGCGGACGCTGGCGTTTCGCGTCACACCCGGTCCGACGGTGCACATCAACCCGGTGCAACTGGTCTCGGTACGGTGCCCCAACGCCCTGCCGCCGGACAAGATCATCCTCGAGGCCCGCAAGCTGATCGCCCGCCTGGGCTCCGAGAGCCTCACCGATCGCCGCGAGGCCCAGGAGAAGCTGATCCGCCTGGGCGAGGGCATCGCCCCCTTGCTCCGCGAGAACGCCCGCACAACCGACCCCGAGGTCCGTCAGCGCATCGAAGACATCCTGGAGGCCGTCGGCGCGCCGCTGGACCCCAACAAGCCCCGCCAGCCACTGTGGCAGCCGTCTCCACACGAACATCTCCACAGACTCGGCTGCAAACGATAGCCCGCGACGAGACTGACTACTGGTTGACTGGTTAACTGGTTGACTGGGGGCATCGGGCTGGTCGCTTCAGCGATCCAGCATACAGGTAGGGCGTGCAACTCGTTGCACGCGGAAAGGACTGCGCGCCCAGTCTGCTGGATCGCTGAAGCGACCAGCCCGATTGACCGATCACCCAGTCCACCGATGAACCCGTCCACCAGTCAACCAAACGGCGTGCCCTTCTTGATGTGGTCGACGACGCGCATCACGTCGATGGCCTGCTCGAGCGTGATCGGGAACTCTTCGCCCAGGCGCATCGCCGCGTGGAGGTGGTCCCAGATGTCCTCGGGGGCCGCCTTGCTGGCCGGTCTGACGGGGATCGTCTTGGCGATCCACTTCAGCCTGTCGGGGCTCCCGAAGCCCCCCTCGGGCGTGCCGCTCTTGGCTCGGCGGCGGGGCAGCTTGTTCTTCGGGTCCAGGTAACGCAGGGTGATCGTGCTCCCGTCGGAGACCAGCCCGCCCCTGGTGCCCAGCACGGTTGTCTGGGGCATCGTCACGGCCGAGCCGCCGCTGATCTCGATGTCCACCAGCATGCCCGAGGCGTTGGTCATGAGGACCTTGAGGTGGTCTTCGGCGTCCCCGGCGGCGGCGACCCTCTTCAGGTCGCCCCAGATCCGCGTGGGGAACTCGCCCAGGAAGCGCAGGCCGTGATCGATGATATGCGGGCCCCAGTTCAGCGCCTGTCCCCCGCCGCAGGATTTCAGCGTCTGCCAGTCGTCGCGCCGGGAGTACCCGCCCCGGCGCAGTTGCACCTCGAAGACCTTGCCCAGCACGCCCGAGGCGATGATCTCCAGGACGTGCTGATACTCCGACTCAAAGCGGCGATTGTGACGGATGTACAGGTTGCCCTTGCTTCGAGCCGCGGCGCGGGGCAGCTTGCGAGCGGCAGCCAGCGTGGGGGCGATGGGCTTTTCCAGGAACACGTCCTTGCCCGCAGCCAGGGCGGCCAGCGCGTGAGGCACGTGGTCCATGGTTCGCGAGGCGATGTCGACCAGTTCGACGGCCGGATCGGCGATCAGGTCCTCGATCTTGCGATAGCTCGCCGCGCCGGTCTCGGCCGCCAGGGCGTCACGACGTGCGGCGATGGTGTCGCAGGCCGCGACGATCGTGAACTTCCGCCGGCGGGCGAGCAGGCTCTTGCGATGCATGCCGCCCCCCGCCCTGCCGAGGCCCACGATCCCGACGCGTATGGGAGACGATTTCGCCATGATGGGAGTCCTTTCGCTTCGGTGGCCGTCCGGCCCGACGCGGACCGGTGGGCACACCTATACCGCAGCGACGCCTATAATTCAAAGGCTAAGCCCCGCTTGGCCCACGGTGTCGAGACGCTCGCGCCGAAAGGCGTCATGCGGCGGGAGAACGCGCATGGAGACGACCAAACCGTTGAGGGCGACGAAGGTGGAGGGCTATCTCGCCGAGCCGCTCCACAGCGGCTTCAGCCGCACCTGGGAAGGCCACCACGCCACCAACCCCAGCGTCATCCGCCTGAGCTGCGACCCGCGGGTGTTCCTGGGCTATCGCGCGGGCGGACGAGACGACCACCACTACTCGCAGTACGGTGACGCGGCGATGGGCAGCCATCTGGGCATGGCCGTCATGGACGCGCGCGGGGAAAAGGTCTCCTGCCGCCTTCCCCTGCCGATCATGAAACTGGTCCACGGCCTGGACCTGCCCACCACCCGGGCCGAATACGACCGCTACGCCCGCCAGTACGAGCACGAGATCGTCCTGCTGCACGACTTCCACCTGCTCGAACATCACGACCACCTGCACGTGATCTACCACGAATCGGAGATCCACGCCTGCTACGATTGCATCGTCCGCATGCCCAACGCGGAGTTCCTGCGTCGCATCGAGCGGTCGATCGAGCTTTCGTCGCGCCCGACGGGTGAGATTATCGAGGAGTGGCAGCGCCTGTGGTGGGCCCCGGAGGTGTGGCGCCCCAGCGGCACGGGCAAGACACATCGCATCTACGCCTCCGAAGCGAGCAAGAACGACATCTTCTTTCTCCGGGTGGCCGACGGGACGCTGCGGATGTTCCACCGCCCGGCCCCGGACATCGCCGTGCTGGATACCGGCTTTGACACGTTCACCAAGAGCACGCCGGACGGCATCACGGCGGTCGGATCGCTCCAGACGTGCGTTCGCCCGGGCTACTTCGACAACTCGCACATCGGCAACAACGGGATGCCCATCCGCGCGAAGATCGGCCAGGCCGACGTGTTCATCGACGTGACGCATGGCGTGCACAATGAACTGATCTCCGACCCGAACGCCACCAAGGCCATGATGACGTACCTGCCCTACCTCCGCGTGCTGGACTATGAAACGGGCGAATGCCTCTACTACTCCGAGGAGCCCATTCTCGAACTCGACGAGACGTGGAGGGAGTACGTCCAGGACGGCACGTGGGTCAGGAAGCTCGACCACCTCAAGGGTGTGATGTTCGCCGGCGGGCAACTCGAGGTCGAGCGAGGCGCCAACGGCCTGGACGACTGGTTCAGCATGTACATGGGGCTGGGCGACACCGCCACCGGGCGGGCGGTGTTTCGCCTGCGAGACCTCCTGCCCGACCAGGTCATCGCCGACATCCAGGTCCGCCGCGCCCACCAGTCCGTCCGCACCGACGGCGTGACGGAGAACCTGTGGCGGTTTCCAGTGGCGCTGTGCGGCTGGTCGTGGGCCATCGGGAACAACGCCGACCGGCGCGTGATCCACGTCCGGCGCACGCTCGAGAAAGCCGGTCACCGCGAGCGCAGCGTGCGACTGATCAACACCGTCCCCGGGCGCTTCGACGCCGACGGCGTGTTCTTCGACGGGCGATCCGTCCGCTACCAGCGCGACCTGGGCTGGCTGGTGCTCTACCGCGGGGTCCGCTGGGACCGGGTCGTCGGGCGCAAGCGGACCCAGTCGGGCATGGGCGTGCTCCTTCTGGACGTGGAGAATCCCGAGCGCGTCCTGTACCGCTCGCCCGAGCCGCTGGCCGACACGGTCGCCGCCCAGGACGGGTGGACCACCGGCATGGACCCGGTCGACCCGGGCGGCCTGCTGGACCGGATCGAGGACCTGATCCCCGAGAAGGTCAAAGCCGAGATCCGCCGCATCTACGCCCTTCAGCCCATCCCGTCGCACATGACCATGTGGCTCAAGCACAAGAGCGGCGCGGAATGATGATGAGCGGCGGGGCCTCTTGCCTTGGCGGCGCTGAAGAAAAGGCGTTGACATGTGACTCGGCGACCGATCTATTGCCTAGATAAGCCGAATGACGTATAATGGATGTCGAAGTCGAATCATGAGACGCCTTGTCTTGGGCCTCGCCGGGAGAATGACGATGATGGGTAGCAACCGCGAGCCGATCGGAATGCAGGGGCGGGACCATCCACGTCGCGGGGGCGCCTTCACACTGATCGAACTGCTGGTGGTTATTGCCATCGTCGCGATGCTGGTGGCGATCATGGCCCCGTCCCTGACCAGCGCGGTGCGGCAGGCCAAGGCGGTCAAGTGCGGCTCGAACCTCCGGCGGATCGGCGAGGCGGTGGCCAACCTGCGGACGTCCAAGCCGGACGTCAAGCTGTTCGCGGCGTCATGGCAGGCCAGTCTCCTGCCGTACCTCGACGGCAACAAGGACATCTTTGTCTGCCCCGAGTTTGCCGGTGACGACGAGGAAGCCACGGACGTGGCGCTGTCGGAACTGATCTTCTTCGAGGTCGATAACCGGCGGGGGACGATATGGGACGTTGCGTTCGAGCCCGGGCGATGGATGGCTAAACTGAACGAAGCCCAGTATGCCCAGGCGCGGAGCGAGGGCTGGCTGGGCAATGGCCGGAACCGCTTCAAGCCGTCGGACTGGCCCTATGTGGACGACGGGACGGGCATCTACATGCTCTGCATGGAGGACCATGGCGGCGACGATGACTTCAAGGACGTCATCACCCGCGTGATTGACAACTACGACGGAACGACCACCCTGGAGATGATCTGTCCGGGGAATATCGGCCACCGTAATACATTGAGATGGACGTCTGACCGCTCGGTGATCGCGGAGATCGGCCCGATGACAACCGTCGCGATAGAGGCCATCATCCCTACCGGTGAGATCAAGAACAGCTACGGCATGAATGACTTCGCCCAGCACGTTCTGACCGACGGCAGCAAGGCCCTGGTGATGGACTACGACTGGATCGTCGCCAAGACCACCCACGACTGGGCGCGGGAGGAAAGCGCCCCCGGCGTGCCGACCTTCGCCCGACACATGGGCAGGATGAATGTGCTCTTCGCCGGTGACGAGGTCAAGCTGCTGCATCCCGAAGACGTCAACCCCGCCGATGCGTTCAACCAGAACGCCCTGTGGAGCCCTTGACCCGAACGGGATTGAGCGGCAGACGGGGCGTGTCTGACCAAGACCTTTCCGAACCACGCCGTGATCTATCCGGAATGTGCGAAGAAAGGGCGTTGACACGGTGCGGGAAGGACGACTAGCTTAGTATAGATAGCCTGATTGGCGTATAATTAACATGGTGGCCGGGCGCCCGCCCGGCTGTGTGGATGACACTCGCCGTTACTTGCTTCAGCGGGAGAAGGATGATGCTGTATGCAGACCGCGGACTGATCGGACGAGTCTATCGAGCCCACCGGCGCCGCAGGATCGCTTTCACGCTGATCGAGTTGCTGGTTGTCATCGGCATTATCGCGATGCTGGTGGCCATCCTGGCCCCGTCGCTGACCAACACGCTGCGACATGCCAAGACCGTCAAGTGCGGCTCGAACCTCCGGCGAATCGCCGAAGCGGTCGCCAACCTGCGAACCAGCGAGCCGAACACCCAGTTGTTTGCCGGCGCGTGGCAGGGCCTGCTCTCGAAGTACCTCGACGAGAACTTCGACATCTACGTCTGCCCCGAGTTCGCCGGTGATGACGACGAGGCGACGACGACGGCGTTGACCGAACTGGTCTACTTCCGCGTCCAGAGGGGATCGTCGCTGTTCCAGGTCGAGTTGGACGAGAACGCTTACATGGTCAAGCTCAATGAGGCACAGTACAACCAGGCACGGGGCATGGGCTGGTTCGGCAACCATAACAGCGGCGGGCCCGATCCGTGCGGGCATGGGGCCAATCACTTCGACAGGGTGCGCGACCAATGGCCCTACGCGGATGACGGGACGGGCATCTACTGGCTGTGCATGGAGGACTACGGCGGCGACCAGGACTTCAAGGACGTCATGACTCGCGTGGTTGACAACCGCGACGGGACGACCACGCTGGAGATGATCTCGGGCTTCACCGGTCACACCAACACGCTGCGCTGGAAGTCCGACGATTCGGAGATCGCGTACATCGGCAGCAACACGCACACTGCCATAGAGATCGTCCTGCCCACCGGCGAGGTCAAGAACAGCTACGGCATGAACTTCAACGTACAGGACATCATACACGACGGCAGCAAGGTCCTGGTGATGGACTACGACTGGATCGTCGCCAAGACCACCCACGACTGGGCCCGGGAGGAGAGTTCTCCCGGCGTGCCAACTTTCGCCCGTCACATGGGCAAGATGAACGTCCTGTTTGCCGGCGAGGAAGTCAGGCTGCTGAATCCCGAAGACGTCAATCCCGCCGACGCGTTCAACCAGAACGCCCTGTGGCTCCCCTGATTTGCCCCCCGTTTGATAGACTGATCGCCTAACGGGTTGATTGGTGGCGGTGTGCCCGTGTATCCTTCCAACGTATCGCCCCGATGGTTATCGGGATATCGGACTGACGCTATGCTGAGCGTTGATAAGGAATCCGAGTTCCTCACGAAACGGACTGCGAGGTAGCGCGTGGGAGAAATGCCGTTGCGGTTGCGTATCCTGATCTGCGTCGCGGTGGTCTGCGCGCTGGTGACGGCATGGCGGTTCCTGATCTACGAAGGGGGCGACACCGACGCCGTCAGGTCGCGAATCCTGAAGTTGGAGCGTGACGGCGACGTCGACGGGTTGGCAGAGATGATCCCCGACAGCGATGTCCCGGTCGCCTGTCTCGTGCTGGCCGCCCTCGGACGGATCGGAACGGATGCGGCTGTCGAACACATTGTCCGCGCCACCGAAGATCAGCGACCGAGGGTCCGGGCCGCCGCGGCCAGCGGATATGCCAACGCCCGCGCCAAGCCGGACGCCGCCCCGCTGTCTCGTCTGGCCCGGGACGAGGACCCCGGCGTCCGCGCCACAGCCGTCGCAGGCATCGGACGGATGTACGCCTATGACGAGATGGACACGCTCCTGTGGGTGATGGCCAACGACTCCGACGTGATGACCTGTCGCAACGCCGCGCAGGCCGCCGCGGCCATCTTCGGGCGGAGCTACCGGTACACCCCCGACGCGGACCGCGCGACGCGAACGAGGCAGGTGGCGATCATCAGCAGCGAGTGGCAACGCGAGAAGGACACCGTAGGCAGGTACCACGAGGGCAAGCACCACCGCGACTGACCGCCTCGCCCCCCTCCAGTGGCAGGCACGCTACCGCTGATAGATGGGCAACTGGCGGTAGGACACGGTCATCGCCAGCACGCCCATCGCCGTTCCGTAGCACGGGCCGTGCCCTGAATGCGCAGACCACGACCCGTCGATGGACTGGTCCTTCAGCATGGTGGTGTACATTCGAGCGGCCCATTTTTCCCAGTACTTCCCGCCGAGTTGGAACATAGCCTGCGAGCAGTAGTACACCCCGTAGTAATAGTGCGAACCGCTGCGATGCTGCCCGACGCGAGCGTACAGCCAGTCGCCCGCGCGGATCAGGGCCTTGTTCTCGTGCTCACCGCACAGCGAGAGACACAGGATCGCCGCGCCGGTCATCGTCTCCTTGCCCCCCGAGCCGGCCTGGTAGCCGAAGCTGCCGTCGCCCCCGCGGTGGGGACTGCGACACCTCAGGATGTAGTCGACGGCGTACGAGATAGCCTCTTTCGGCACCGAGGCGCCGTTGAGGCGCCCGGCCCGAAGGGCCATGATCGCCCACCCCGTCAGCGACATATCGCTGTCTCGGCTTTCTGGCTTGTAACGCCATCCGCCGGCGTCGCGGGAACTCTTCTTGACCTTCTGGGCCTTCAGGATCACCTCCAGCGCCTTGGGAATCGCAACGTCCAGCCGCTTCTGGCGCTCCTTCGAAACCATGCCGGAGACCTCCAGCAGCGTCAGGGTGGCGATGCAGTGGGCGTACATCGGGCCCTGGCTCGCACGCCCGTGGACGCCGACCAGCAGGCCGTTGTCCTGCTGCACGCGGACCAGGTAGTCGATCCCGCGGTCGATCACCTTGCCGTACGGTCCCTTGCCCGGCGTGTGGCCGGCGGCAAGAAAAGCCATCACGCACAGGCCTGAGATGCCCGTGTTGCCCCGCGACTGCGTGCCAAACGCGCCGGTCAGATCGTCCGATTTCCGCTTGCTCCTGTTGTACTTCGCCGCTGCGGTCGGCGTGATCTGGCGCTTGGCCAGGTACGACAGCGCGCGGTCAACCGACTGCTCGACGGGCTTCTTGTACTTCGCCAGCGCCGCCGATGCCTTGTCCGCACGGGCCGCCGAAACGCCCGGGCCCAGAACGATCGCCGCAATCACCGCCGCCACTACGCCCGTCCAGGCCCGTCCTGTTCTTGCTCGTCCTGTGCTCATTCGTCCTTCTCTTCGGCGGCCTTGGCCTTGGCGCGGGCCGCAAAGTAACGCTTGACCAGATCGCGGTATTCCTCGGGAACCGAGTACCCCTTGCCCTGGAGCACCTTGTCGTCGAGGTCCCGCTTCAGGCGCGTCCAGTTGTCCCTCATGCCCTGCCACTTGACGTCGCCGTCAGCCTTGCCCGTCGTCGACATCATGCTCATGTTGCCATTGCCATACCCCCGTCCCGTCGGCGAGCCCTGGCCCGGAGGGCCCTGGGCCATGCTCTGGCCTTGACCTTGGCCTTGCCCCTGGCCCTGGCCCTGGCCTTGCCCCTGGCCCTGACCTTGCCCCTGGCCCTGGCCTTGACCTTGTCCCTGGCCCTGACCGGGGCTCGATGCCATCGCCGCACCCGGCGTGACGCCCTGGGCGGCAGCCGCCGCCTGGGCAGATGCCGCCAGACCCGCCATGCTTGACGCCGCCGCCTGGGCATCGGCAGCCATGCCGGAACCCGCCGCGGCCGCCGCGTCGCTCATCGCGCCGGCCATCGCGTCGCCCGAGACGAGGGAATCACTCGGCATGGCCCCGCCGGCCATCGCGTCCTGGGCCTGGCCGGCGGCCTGACCCGCGCCCTGGAGGGCGTCGGCGGCCTGGTTCATCGCATCGGCGGCCTGTGCCATCGCCTCAGCCGCCTGGCCGGCAGCGGGCGTGCCCTGCTGCCCGCCCTGGGCGGGGCTCTGTCCGGACCCGGGCGAGGGTTGACTACCGGGCGACCCCGCCGACTGGCCCTGCCCTTGTCCTTGCCCTTGCCCTTGCCCTTGTCCTTGACCCTGTCCTTGACCCTGACCTTGACCCTGTCCTTGGCCCTGTCCCTGGCCTTCGCCCTGGCCCTGACCTTCGCCCTGGCCCTGGCCTTCGCCCTGGCCCTGGCCTTCGCCCTGGCCCTGACCTTCGCCCTGGCCCTCGCCGGGCGCTTGTCCGGCCTGCTGGCCTTGGCCTTCACCTTGGCCTTCACCCTGGCCTTCGCCTTGACCTTGTCCCTCGCCGGGCTGCTGGCCGCCCTGCTCGCCCTGACCTTCGCCCGGAGCCTGCCCAGCCTGCTGACCGCCCTGCTGGCCCGCTTGCTGGCCAGCCTGTTGCCCAGCTTGCTCCCCGGCTTGTTGGCCGCCCTGCTGGCCGGCTTGTTGGCCGCCGTCCTGGGGCTGGCCTTCCATGCCGCCGCCTTGCTGTTGAGCGGCATCGGGGGGGGTGGGTGGATCGCCTTGTCCGGCCTCGCCGCCCTGCTGCCCGCCGGCCATGTCCTGGGCAGCCTGGCCCGCCTGCTGGTCAGCCCGCGCCAGTTGCTCGCCCGCGGCCTGCCCGCGGTCCTGAACGTCCTGCCCCAGGCCCAGGTCCTGACCGCGCTGGGCCAACTGCTGGCCCTGCTGGGCGAGGTCCGCCGCCTTGGCCGCTACGTCCGCCTGACGCTGCGCCAACGCGCCAGCCAGGTCGCCCTTGCCTGCCGCATCAATCTGCTTGGCCACGCTGGCCTGGCGTTCGGCCAGTTGCCCCGCCTGTGCCGCCGCCTGCTGCGCGCCCTGCTGCCCGCCAGCCTGCTCGCCCTGCTGCCCCGCGGCCTGTTCGCCCTGCTGGCCTGCCGCCTGTTCGCCCTGCTGACCGGCAGCCTGTTCGCCTTGCTGACCGGCCTGGGCGTCCTGGCCCTGGAGTTGGCCCTGAGCGTCCTGGAGGTCACCAACGGCCTGCTGTGCATGCTCGCCCGCCTCGGCGAGATCGCCCTGGGCAAGATCGCCCGCAGCCTGCTCTGTGGACTTGGCGGCCTGGCCAACAGCCGGAGCCTGGCCCTGCTCGCCCTGGGCTTGCTCGCCCTGGGCTTGTTCGCCCTGGGCGTCCTGCGCGCCGACGTCCTGTTCGAGTTGGCGGGTGTCCTTTGCGATTTCGGCCTGGTCCTTGGCAATCCGGGCAACAATCTCCTCCCGCACCGCCGCGGCGTCGGCGGTGGCGTCCTGGACCTTCTCCGTCATCTCCTTGATCCACTCCTGCTCCTTGGCCAACTCGCGGGCCTTGGCGGCAAGGTCTTCGGCCTCGGCCTGCTGCTGCTTGAGCAGTTCGCGCATCGCATCGGGAGTCTTTTCGGCGATATCACGGAGGTCTTCGGCAACGTCCTCCTGGTCGGCCATCCGGTCGGCCTGCTCGTCGCGCGTCTCGGCTTGGTCACCGGTCTCGGCTTCCTCGGCCCGTTCAGCCAGTTCCGCCTGCCGGTCGGCCAACTCATTGAACTCCCGCACCTGCCGGACCAGTTCAACCGTATCATGCAACTGACCCAACATGTCCTGGATGATCTTGATGGCTTTGGCTATCTCAACGTTGGCGTCCTTGGCGTGTCCGACCCGCTCGGCTGAATCGTCGGTAACGCCGATCCGCCCGGATAGTTTCGACGCCTTCGCAATCTCGCCCTTGGCCAGGTCCGCCAGGTCCTGGGCCATCCGCATGTACGTCTGCTCCCGGGTCAGTCGCGCCGAGAGTTTCTGCGTGGAGTCCTTGGCCTTTCCGATGTTGCTCACCAGGTTCCCCACCCGGTCGCGAAGGGCCTTGTCGAGCGTGTCGGCGGCGCCGCCAGCGGCGGGCAGGCGCTGGACCAGCATGTCACACTGGGCCTTGGAGACCCGCAGTTGCATGAGAATCCGCACCAGTTCCTCGCGAATGGACCGCTCTTCGTTCATCGCGACCTGCTCGATGCGGCTCTTGGCCTTGGGGTCCAGGATGATCCTGTAGGTCTTGCTCCGCCCGGGCTCGATGCGTCCGGGCAGGTTGTCCATGGCTGCCACGTGGAACGACACGAGCTTGGCGTCCTTGTACTCGGGCCTGGCCAGGTCAATCGCCTCATTGCCCCTGGCCCGCCTGGGCGGCTCGGTAATCGTCAGCGCTTTGGGCTCAAGCTCTCGCGAATCGACGGTGACGTTCAGCGCCGCGCCGGTCAGGCCGAGCGCGTCGAAGATGGCGTAGTCAAACGGCAGGCGGTCGCCCGGCTTCATGCGGATCGTCGTGGTCTGGGTCTTCTTGTCCTTCTCGGCGTCGAGTTTCTTCAGCAGGGGCACGGTAACGGTCACGTGGGGCTTGCGGTCTTTCTCGACGGTGATCACGCGCGTCTGGGGCAGGGACTTGAACCCGTACTGGTCGCGGGTCCGCAGTTCCCACCGCAGGTCGCCCGGGGTCTCGAGGGTCAAGGTGAAACTGTAGTGGCCCCCGTCGCCGGCGGCGACGTTGACCTCCTCGTCGTCGACGTAGGCCTGGGCGGAGTCCAGCAGCTTGTTGACCGCGGCCCGGACTGTAATCGTTGAGCCCACGACCACCTTGGGGGTCTTGCGCTTGGGCCCGGAGACCTTAAGACGTTCCTTGACCGGCTTGAGGGCCGCATACGGCGGGAATTCCCTGTGCAGCCACAGGTCGGTCAAGACGGGGCGCTCGGTGACGTGGACGGTGTAATACTGGCTGACGGCGCTGCCGGCGTGGATGCGGAAAGTGAAGTCCTGGTCCATCTCGGGGGTGACGAACTCGAAACGCGCCTTCTTGGCATCGCTGGTCAGCAGGCGGTCCATCTGGCGGACCTGGGTCCGGCCGCCCAGTTCGAAGTAGAACTCGGCGGCCCGGAGGTCCGGACGGTCGATCTCGGCATGGACCTGGATACGGTGGCCCTTGAGCAGGGCGAACTGGAATTCACCCTCGCGATCGCGGAGGTCCTTAACGGCCTCGCCGGTCAGGACGGTGATCTCCAACTCGTCGCGGGAAACGCGGGCGATGTTGCTGGTCGGCAGGAGCGAGCGGCGCAGTTGGTCCCACGTCGCCGACGGCCAGATCGCAAACAGCGCCGCGAGGATAAACGTGACGACGCCGGCGATGGCGAGGAAGTTTCGCGCGGCACGGAAGGAGACTTCCTGGCGCGGCGCGATCGTACCGGCGTCGACGACTGCCTCGGCGGCCAGCGCGTCGATCAGCGCCTGGGACCCGCGGATGTCGGGCCCGTCGGTGCTGGTCAGCAATTCGACGGCCGACGAGATGCGCTCCTGAAACTCGGGATGGCGCAGTTCGAGCAGTCGCGCCACGCCGGCCAGCGTGAACGTCTTGCCCAGCGGGTGCAGCAGGAGGAAGAATGCCACCGCGCCGGTCGCCGACAGGGCCGACAGGAACATCAGCCATCGGGGCCAGTCCGAGACGTACACCACCCAGCGATCGACGGCCATAATCAGCAGCAGCGAGGCCAGGGCCGTCGCCGCCGTGGCCGCGGCGCCGCGAAAGGCGATGACCATCCGCGACCGCCACACCAGGCGGTTCAGGGCGTCGGCGATTACTTGCGGTACCGATTCAGTATGCAGTGCCTGTGTCATTTCCGGTCTCTCCCAGGGGAAGTACCTTTCTAGGCGTCAGTCATTTATCAATTATACCGTCCGTGCATTACGCCGCACCGAACGGGTCGGGTTCTCTACGCTCCGCCTGTCGGCGGGCGTCAACTACGTCAGGCCGATCCGCTTGCGAATCAGCCATTCGCCGGTCACCAGGGCCAGCAGCACACCCAGCAGGGGCCAGGAATCCCACAGGTCCCACTGCGAGAGCTTGGGCTTTTGGGTCTGGTCTCCCAGGCCCAGGGCCTCCAGGACCCGCTCGACCCGGGCCGGCTCGACCGACAGCCCTCCCGAGCCGCCGGCGACCTGACCGGCCAGCACGCGGTCGGCAGCCAGTTCCACCTGCTCGCCCGAGGCCGCCGGATCGACCGTAAAGCCGGTCTCGACGGTCTTGGCCGTGCCTTCGGCCTCGAGAATCTCAGCCACCGCGTCGCCGGCCAGGGACACGCTGTAAGCGCCGATCTTCATCTTGCCCAGATCGCCCGCAAACGCCCCGGGCGTGTTCTTGACCGGCATCAGGACGCGACGCATCACCAGTTCCTTCTTGCGGGCGTCGGCCTCGCCTTCGGGGGCTTCGGTGTCGCTCTTGACCTCCCGATAGACCTCGACAATCACGTCCTTGTCGGTCAGGCCGGTGTTGTCTTCGGCGTTGTAGATCTGGGCCCGCACGTGTACGCGGTCGTCAATCGTGTAGCGCACCCTGTCCGTACCGAGCTTCACCAGACCCGTGCCGCTGGCCAGCCGCTCGGCCATCGCCCATCGGAGCACCTGGCCCCAGTAGCGATGGTGGTACGTGTCGCCCTGGCGGTATCGCAGGCGCCACGTGCGGTCGAAACCCAGGAACATCACGCGTCCGCGCCCGGCGCTGTGGAGCGTGACCAGGGCGCGGCTGCGCTGGTAGTCGCGGATCTCCGCCAGGCGCGCCTTGCGCGCCCCGGCGTCCATGTCCTTGCGAATGGGGCCGGGCACGTCGGCGCCGCGGGCGTAGGCCAGCACGGTCGCACCGTCCTTGACGCCGGTGATCGGGTGGCGCCAGTAAATGTCGGGCAGGTCGTCCCAGACGCGTTTGTTCTCGTCGGGGTCCACCTCCATCCGCATGATCACGCTGTGGGCGCCCTCGCTGGTCAGGTCGATGCGGAAGGCCTTCTCTTCCATCTCCGGCGCCGCGGGGCCGGGGGCGAACGTTACCGGCAGCAGTTCGGCCAGCGGTGACTCACCGAACGCGTGCGGCATGTGGCGCTCGCCCGCGATGCAGATCAGCGTGCCCGACCGCTCGGTGACAAACTCGTCGAGGGCCTTGAGGGCCTCTTCGCCCAGGTCCTCCGGATCAATGTCGCCCAGGATGATCACGTCGAACTTCAGCCACTCGTCGCGGTTTTCGGGCAGCGCGTTGGCCTCGGACTGGCCCCGCGGTCGGGACGCCGACGCGTGAACGAGCTTCGCCGGGGGCTGCCCCGCCGTCCTGTCCGGATTCAGGATCACGTACTGCAGGTTCACCGACACGTCGCGGTTGGTGAAGAGGTTCTTGAGGTAGCGCATCTCCCACCGGGGATGGGAGTCGACCAGGAGCATCTTCGTCCGATCGTCGTGCACCTTCACGGAAAACGGCGTCTCGTTGTTCTGATCGAGGGCCTCGCCTTCGACCGGTTCGATCCGCAGGCGATACGTGTGGTCGCCCAGTTTGTCCGGCTCGCACGAGAGCTGGACCTGCTGGCGCAGGGACGCCACGTCGGGCACGTGGATGACCTGGCGGTCGACTTCCGTTTCGTCGTCGTTGAGCGTGACCACCACGTCCTTGCCCGCCAGTCCGTCCAGCTTGAGCTTGGCCGACACGAACAGCTTGTCCTCGGGAAACAGCGTCTCGGGCGCCGACAGCGAGGAGATCGCGGCGTCCGGCGGGGCCTGCGAGGAGCCGAAGACCACCGGGCAGACGGGGATGCCCTTCGCGTCGAACTGATCGGCGACGGCCCGCACGCGCCCGGGCCCGTTGTGACGCATGTCGCTGAGCACGACCACGCCGACCAGACGCGCGTCCTCGGAGTCTGACAGGACCTTCTCCAGCGCCCCGGCCAGGGCCGTCTGCTGCTGGGCCGACGTGGTCTCGCCGCCTGCCGCCGTCTCCTCGGGCGCCACCTGGCGGAGCGAGGAATCGAACGCGTACAGGTCGACCGCGCACTGGTCTTCCAGTTGGGCGAGCAGGCTCTCGGCCCCGCCGCGGTCCCGCTGGAGGACCTCGCGGGCCAACTGGTATCGGGTCTTGATCGCCATCGCGTCGAGGGCCTTGGTCGTCTCGTCATCGAGCGAGGCATGCCAGGCCGCGTCCAGCTTGTCCGCCAGCGGACGGGCCATCTGCTGGACCTCCGCCAGGGCTGCCAGCGCCTCGTTGGTTCGGCCGAGCAGGTCGGGGTACTTGCCCGCCAACTCCTCGGCGTCACTTCCGTCGAGGATGTCCGCGGCGGCCTCGATCGACTTGACGATAGAGTCGCTTACTTTGCCGTCGATGTCGGCCATCGCCTCCCGCTCCGTCGGAAGGACCTTCTGCGCCTCATCGTCGGCGCCCCAGAGGTCCTCGGTGCGGTCCTCGATCGCCTCGATGGCCTCTTCGAACTGCGCGCCCAGCGCCGCCCGCAGTGTCAGAATCTGCCTTCCCCTGTTCTCCTTCGGCACGCTGCGAAGCGTATTGAGCCAGTCGCGCGTCTCGGTCAGCCGCCGCTGAATCACCTCCAGTTCGCCTCGCAGTGCATCCAGCCCGTACGGGCGATCGACCAGCCCCATCGCCTCGCCCAGGCGGACCTTGTCGGCGGGCGAGAGGTACTTCTGGCTGATGTGCATGGAGGCCGAGTTGTCCAGCAAGACCGCGACGGTCCGGGGCTTGCCCCGGTGCAGGTCCCACGACCAGACCGGCTGGGCGAGCATGAGAATCAGCCCCATGGCCAGGGCAATCCGCAGGCCCAGGACTGCCCGACCGGCGCGGCTATCCACCACGCGACGCTCGAGGGCATACAGGGCCATCAGCGACTCGACGCACGTCGCGGCCGCCAGCGCGAGCAGCCATATCGGCCAGGTCGTGTTCAACAGCACGATCCGTCCCAGGGCGTTGAAGACCAGCATCATCGCCAGCACGCCCGCGACCACCCGAACGGCCGGAAGCAGCGCCCGGTCTATCCGGGGCTGCCCCGACAGGCGACGCACCAGGAGATACACCGCCACCCAGCCCGCAACCGCCAGCGCCGCCAGGACAAACACGACGGGGCCCGGCACGGCCTGGGGCAACATATAGTTGACTTGTGCTACCACCATGTGACTCATTCCATTATCCGTGTTATCTCATCGCGCCGTGGCGCCGATTCTATGCCGCCTCGCCTTCGCTCGAATCGCCGGCCAGCATGCTTCGCGCACGGGCCTTGAACGCTTCGGCCTTCTCACCTTCGCCGCTGAAATCCACCGTCGCGTCGCCCTGGAGGTGGCGGCGGCTCTCGATCCATCGCGTCAGGGCGATCTCGCCGAGCACCAGCGCCAATGCCGCCAGCGCCAGATAGCTCCACAACTCCTCGCCCGGGACGTTGCCCGCGATCGCCTCGGAGATGCCCTGGTACGAGTCGACCCGGTGCATCTCGACGTACCGCCCCATCGCCGTGTAGTCCTCGTCGGCCAGACGCTCGGTGCCGCACTCGTCGGGCTGGTCGTAGACGGCAAAGGGCACGGTGTGGCCGGGCGTGGTCTGCAGCGGGAAACTCGCCGCGAGTTTCTCCGGCAGGGCAAAGTGGTACTCGCCCGGCTCGGCTGTCTCGTCAAAGGCCAACTGGATCGCACCGGTCTCGTACGTCACCTTGCCCCGGCGTCGGCCGAACGGCGTCTGGACGTCCACCGTCTCAGTGCCCCCCAACCGGGCCAGGGCGTCGGCACTTGGGGGGGCTGACGTCGGCGTGCGGGGACACTGCAGTTGCAGCGAGATCACGCCGGTCGGTGGCACGTTGGGCTTGGCCGATCGCCTCGCCGCCAGGTAGTACGCCACCTCGTGGGCCAACTGGACGAAGCAGCCCTTGTTGGCGAGATTGCCGTCGTTCTCGTGGAACGACATCGCCGTCATCAGCACGAAACCCCTGCCCAGGGCCCGCTCGACCAGCAGGGGCCTGCCCGTGTTGAACCGCCCGCCGACGCTGACACCGATCTCCCCCGCGTCGGCCGACAGGTCCCAGTGGGCCAGCGTGAGCACCTCGCTGACGTCCGACAGCGGCCCGGCCAGCTTCCGCAACGCCGGGTGATTGAACGTCCTCGGCGCCACCAGGGCGGGCGACTGGTTGTCGATGATCCGCTCGCCGAGCAGCGCGGGGGTCAGTCGCATGTCCGGCCCCGCCTGCCAGCGGTTGTAGAACTCGGGCAGGGCGGCCTGGCCCGGGGCAATCAGCAATCCCCCGCCGGCCGCGACGTACGACGCCAGCTTCTTGCCCACCGACTCCGGCAGGCCCGGCACGTCGGCAAGGACGACCAGGCGATACGAGGAGAACTCCTTGACGGTCACCAGGTCGGTGGCCTTGATGAGCGAGGGCTTGAGCATCTGCTTGGCATCGGCGGCGGCGTTCTTGCCGACCTCCGGGGGGGCCAGGGCCGTCGCGAACGCCTTGGCTCCGCTGTCGGATCCGCCGTCGACGACCAGGACGGGCACCTGGTCGAGCACGGCCAGCGTCCGGTGCGAACTGTTGTCGTCCTTCAGCGCGTCGTCGCGCCCGATCTCGGCCTTGACCACGTGCGGGCCGGGCGTGTCGAACGTGTGCAGGAACTCCACCGCCCCGGTGGCCCCGGGCTCGATGTCGGTGGCCGTGCGGGTCCTGGCCTCGCCTTCCTGACCGTCGACGACGAGCCTGATCGGCAGGGTGTCGACCGGCTGCGTGCCGCCGTTGGCGACCCTGACATTGATCTTGACCGGACGGTCCGTGCCGATCACCTCGCGCGACATGGCCAGGTCGACCACGGCGGCGTTGGTGATCTGCCCGTCCGGCGTGAAGGTGCGACAGATGATCTGCGGGACGATGGGCATCTCCGCGGTCGCCTCGGCAAGGAACCGCCACCGCCCCCCGCTGCCCAGGTCCCACCCCACCTTCTGCGAGTCGGTCAGCAGGATGATCTTCTTGCCCGCGTTGTTGCCCTGGGCCAGGTTGCCCGCGGCTGCGGTCAGGGCGCGAACGGCGTTCATCGTGCCCCCCATCGGTTTGGCCTCGTCCAGCAGGGCAAGCACTTCCGGGCGGTCCGACATCGGCGTGCTCGACAGTTCGCGCGGCGACGCGCCGGCCAGGATGATGCTCACCGCGTCGCCGCGCCTGGCATCGTTGACGACGCGCCTGGCCTCGGCCAACGCACGGTCGAACGTCGTCTTGTCGCCGCTGACGAGCTTCATCGATGTCGAGGCGTCGATGACGATCGCGATGTCCTGCTTGCCCTTGCCCGACCACCGGCTGCCCTGCCAGAAGTACTCCACCAGCGTTGCCGTGGCGCCGATGATCACGAGCAGCCCGGCCACGCCCAGCATGATCCATCTCGCGCGCTTCTGCCGCCACGACGCGGTCGCTATCGCGGCGCAGACCGACGCGCCGAGGAGGGTCGGCAGGATGACGATCCACGAGACGGCCCCGTGGACCGGCAGGAGCGGGCGCGAGACGGCGAGGACCAGCAGCGCCACCAGCAGGCAGCGGATGCACATCAGGAGCACTTCCTCGATCAGCACGCGTCGGCGCCGCGAGGTCAGCGACGAGACCAGGAACTGCATCGCGCCCCAGTCAACGATCTTCGCGTGACGACGATTGAACAGGTGAATCAGGATCGGTATCGCCACGCCCGTCAGGCCAAGGAGAATTGGCAAGTTCAAGAACGTCATATCATTCGAATTCCATTGATCGGCCATCCCGGCCGATTACACATGAACGCGCACACTAGGCTCCGCGCACCGGCGCGGACCCGTACCACCAGCCAACGGCTCGCATATCAATAGTAACTCCCCCCCGCAAGCGAAGTTCCGGCCCGGAATGGAACGGGGCGTAGCTCGGAAGAGAGACACCGAGAAGACGGAGAATCTCACGCGAAGGCACGAAGTGTCCAATAGACCCTCTTCGTGCCTTCGTGTCTTCGTGCGAGACTCTTCCGTATGCGAGGTCAGAACTCCACCTTGCCGACCTTGACGATTTCCTTCTTGTTCTTCAAGCGGAGAGTGATCGAGCGGTGCTGCTCGTCGTCGCCGGCGAAGTCGGTGAAGATGTCCACGCGGAGGGTCACCGCGCCGAGCAGCTTGGCCGACGCCGAGCCGTAGAACTTGGCCTCGATCGCGTACATCCCGTGCATCGCCTTGCGAAGAACGTACTCCTCGGGCCCGTAGCCGCGGGTGAAGTCTTTGCTCACCAGCCCGCCGATGGTGGTGCGGTTGTGACTGTAGTAGGCCCGCTCACCGGACGGCTCGATCACGTGCAAATCGATGTCCGTGTTGTCGGCGTCCCAGGTCATGACGATCCGCATGTCGCAGGCCAGCAGCTTGATCAGCCGCTTGTCGACGGGAATCTCCTTCAGGCCGAACGCCTTGGCCCGCGGGATCAGGCGGTTCAGTTCCATCAGGGCGATGACCTCGATCTCGGGGAACCGCTGCCAGTGCTTCATCACCACGTCGTTCAGCAGGCCGATCGCGCGAGCGTAGTCGTCTCGGACCCTCGCGCGGATGGCCCGCGCGTCCTCGACGGTCATGTGCTTGACGCCCCGCACCTTGCCGTCCGCGACGGCCATCGATGCGGACGTGTCAACGAGGATCACCACCTTGTCCTTGCCGCTCTTGGCGCCCAGAGCGGCCAGGAGTTTGTCAACGTCCTCCTTGGAGACCCTGGCAGACCCGGTCTTCTTGGCAAGCTCCTGCAATAGCGTGGCCCGCTTGATCGGCACGGTGGTCTCCGGGAGGATCAGCATCTGCGCGCTGCCCAGTTCGTCGGCCCGGGCCGCCAGCGCCAGGGCCAGGTCGCGGTAGCTCTGCGGCTCGTCGGGGCGCAGGCGCATCACCTGCTCGAAGGTCAGGACGGCCAGGTCGAAGCGGCGCGTCTGGACGAGGCGATGGCCCAGCACGCGGAGCATGGCGGCGTTCTCCAGTTCGAGTTCTGCGATGTTGCTGAGCACCTGCAGCGCCTTGTCCAGATCGTCCTTACCGTGGAAGAAGTCCGCACAGTCCAGGAAGAACGCAGGCGACGTCCCATACTCGGCGCGGTTGGTCATATACACGCCCCAAACCGCTTGCTTGCCCTGAGCAGAGTCGTAGGGCGGCTTCGCATCTTTCAGCGCCGCAAGATACGGCGTCTTCGGATCCCACGGCTTGATCGCAATCCCGGGGCGGCCCCGACGCGGCTCGCCTATTCGCTTGGCAACGCGACGGCGAGCACGAGAATCCGATATCGCACCGACTCTCTCGGACAACTCGCCCTCGCCCGCCTCGTCCATGTCCCGGCCGGCCTCGGCCTCGCGTTCGCTGTTGACTCGCACCCCCTGCGGACGCGCGGGGTCCTCCGCCGGCCTGACTGCGGGTGCTGCCTCATCGGTTGGCGCCTCGCCCCCGGTGGCCTCGCCATTGCGCCCTCCGTTGGCGCGCCCCGCACCTTTGCTGCGCTTCGGCGGGGTGTACCTGAAGTCCTTGGGGTACTTGAATTCTTTGTCCCACCAGGCTACCCGGGCGTTCCACATCTTCAGGACGGTCTCGATCTTGGCGGCGCGCTTTTTCTTGGCCTGGGCGGCGACGGTGTCGATGCGGTGCATGTACTGCTCGCGCATTTTCGGCAGGGACCGCGGCGGGGCGATGCGATGCTCGACGTACTGGTCCAGCGAGTCCAGCACGAGCAGCGAGGTGTGCGGCGTGACCAGCCCGTGGTCCTTGCCCAGGTGGATGATCTCCTCGCGGTTGGCTTCGGGGGCAACGATCAGGTCGGCGAGCTTCTTCTGCGCCCAGAGGGTCCGCAGCAGCGTGCCTTCCGGGGTGTTGCGCCCGTCGACGTCGAACGGGCGACTGAGCGACGCTTTGCCCGCGCGGCCATAGTTGACCGTCACGCGGGCGGTCTTGTCCCGCCCGGTGAGTTTGCCCAGTAGCATGAAGCGCCCGGTAATCGGCTGGGGCAGTTTGGGGTACATCTGGTCTGCCCCGGCGGCGGCGGCGGACAGGAACGAGAACGCCGACCGCCCCATCGCATCGGCGACCTGGTCGTCGGTCATGCGCTTGAGGTTGAAGTACCGCCCGCCGGTCTTCGTCGCCAGGGCCCGCAGCAAGGGATGATTGGCCCGGGGCGAGTCCGAGAAGGCGTAGACCGGGGCGTTCAGGCCCGCAGGGTTCTCCCGTCCGAAGTTCGACAGCCCGTCGGTGAACAGCATATAGAAGTCCGGCGTCTTGGCGTCAGGCCAGGGCGTGATCGACGCCAACTGCGTCCCGCCGTCGTACTGGACGGCCTGCAGGGTCTTGAGCAGGCCGAACCGATCGGTCTTCCGGTCGGCCCAGTTCAGGTTTGCCCAGCGGAAACGTTTGGGGGCGGCCACGGCGTTGCGGAACAGGACCAGGTCCACGGTGAACCCCCCGCTCTTGCGGTCGGCCGGCAGGAAGCTGTCGAGACACCTGGTCAGCACGGCGACGGCGCGCTTGTGGTCCTGGCTGCCGCGCGAGCCGGAGGCGTCCCAGTAGATCACGACGTGCTTGGGCATGTGGCGGAGCGTCCTGGCCTCGGGGATCGGCGGGGCGTCCTGGATGGCGAAGTAGACGTCCCCGTCGGGGCCTCGCTCGACGAGCACGGACGTCTTGTCGGGCGTGCCCACGACGACGGTCAGGTCCTCTGTCGGCGTGGCGTTTTGCAGGTGCCTCCGGGCGACATAGCCCGCGCCGCCTTTGCGAAAGAAGAGCTTGCCCGGTCCGCCGGTGATTTTCGGCTCGGCGGGCGGGCGAACGACCTCGATCCGCAGCGAGAAGTCCTTGATCTTGCTCCGGTAGTTCAGGGGCAGGTGGTAGTCCCCGCCGGTCTCCGTGACGTAGCGCACGGAGATGGTCCGCGAGCCCTTGGCCGGTATCGGAAAGACCCGCGTCTTGAAGTTATTGCCCTTGGTCCACTCGACCAGTCCGGGGTCGATGCCCTGTCGGACGATGCTCTCGAAGACCTGGCGGGCGCGGACCTTCTCGACGGCGACCCCGTCGACCATCACGCCCTTGATGTCCAGCGCGTAGCCGCAGACGGTGGCCCCCTCGGGCAGCGGGAAGTACAGGTCGCCCTCCAGGACGCGATCGTGCGGGTTGGTGAAGGTCAGGGTGGTCTTGGTCTCTGCGACGGGGCCGTGGATCCGCACGTCGGTGGCGACCGTCGTCAGGTCCAGCGGTTCGGAGCGCTTGGCGCCCTTGATCATCAGCGCCGGCGGCGCGGTCTGCGCGAGCGCGACGGATGCAAGGGTCAGGACAACGGCAGCGATCAGTGCGTTCTTCATTACGGATCTCCCATGGTTCGCGTGAGGCGGCGCACACGCCGCCCGCGCTTAGTATAGACGCCCCCGCGGGCAATGTGTTCCCCTGACGAGAAAAAGGGGTCAGGAACCTTTTCTCCGCAGTCGCCCCGCGCAACAGTCCCGCCACCCGAAAAGAGAAAAGGTTCCTGACCCCTTTTTCTCTACAGTTCCACTTCCTGGTCGCTGACGCGGGCCCAGTTCTTTGCCGCCGGGTACGCCCGCCAGCGATCGCCCGCCGACGCGCACTCCCAGTAGAAGCACTTGTCGTCTTCGCGCCGGCGCAGCAGGACGAAGCCGCCGCGCTCGTGGTCGAGCAATTCATTACAGGCCGCGGTCTTGTTCCAGCGGCAGTTCTGGCGAGAGATGATGTCGTAGACGCCGTGGGCGCCCGTGTACGGCCCTTCGCAAGCGACCCCGCACTCGGGACACGTCACCGCCTTGTCCGCGTGGGTGACCGGCTCCTCCCACAGCTTGCCGCACGTGGGACAACTCCGCAGTCTTAGGAAACTCTTCATAGCCGTCGCTCGCTCCGATGCATACACATAGCCGATCCGCCCCGCGGACCGGGATTCACTGCCGTACTGAACACTCATCGGCCCGACAGGCCCGTCACTCAAGCCTCTTTGATACCCGTCAGGCCGGCTGGGCCCTTTGACCGTCGCAGACCGCGTGATACGATCTGCCGAACGCATCGGACAACGCGACACCACTGCGTTTCGAGGAGTGAGTGATGACGTATCGACGGGCAATCGCCACGGGATTCCTGTGGCTGCTGACGACAGGTGCACAAGCGTTCGACGGCCACACCGTGACAACCGGGCCGCTGACGGTGAGCATCGGCGAGGTCGGACCGGTGGCGGCTCTCGACGTATCGCAGCCCGTCGCGGTGACGCTGACCAACTCGTCCAAGGGCGACCTGGCCGTCCGCGTGCGGATGACGGGACTGATCGACGAGTGGCGCCCCGAGGGCCCGACCGAGGCGAAGGTAACCGTGCCAGCCGGCAAGTCGGGCTCAGTGACGTTCCGAATCGTCGCGGGGGCCGGCACGCATTCGGCGCTGTACCCGGTGCACGTGGCGGCCTCTTTCACGCACGAAGGCCGCGACGCGACGGCCCGGGCGGTCAGGATCTTCAAGACGCGCCTGCCGGGCAAACGCCAATCCACGGCCGCCGCCAAGGCGCCGACGCTGCCGGTGAACCGCGTCGCCCCCGACGGCGTTCTGCCGCTGACGGGCCTGCGGACACACCGCGTGGCCTGGCAGCGGTTCGACGGCGCGATGCGGTACACGTCGGTGGGCTTTCGCGGCAGCGTGCCGGACAACCGTGCGAGTTTCACTATCGAGCACACGAGGCGCGGGAAGACGAGGCGGGCGGTCAGCATGCACCCGCCGTGGCGCGGCGGGGCCGGAACAATCTTCGCCGAGTACCGCCTCAAGTTCCCGGACACCCGACCGATCGCGCTGACGTTCGCCAACGCCATCCGCAACCATGCCGCCTCCGAGCCGCCCAGCGACGGCGTGACCTTCCGCGTCTGGGCGGGCCCGGCAGGCGGCCAGAAGCTGATCTTCGAACGTCACACGGCCAGCAAGACATGGCTGGCCGGCAAGGCGGACCTGAGTGCGTTTGCGGGCAAGGAGATCGTCCTGCGCCTCGAAAGCCATCCGGGCCCCAAGCGCAACACGACGTGCGACCAGTCCTACTGGGGCGAACCGACCATCCTCGCGGGGAAACAGCCCGAGCCGATGTCCGCCGCGCAGATGCGGGCCTTGCGGGACCGTGCCAGGCAAGCGGTGGCTCGCGGTAGAGCCGACGGTCGGACCGTAGTCGTGTTCCCGCTGGCCGGCGGGAACGTGGCGGCGGTCGTTCCGGGCCCCGGCGGCCACGGTGATGGCGCGATCGCCTTTGGGCGCGGCGACACGTGCATCGTCCTGGACGACATGCGGATAGACGTCCTCGGCCAGCCGCTGGGACGGGGCTCCTCGCGGATCAGGATTCGCAACAGAGAGATCGACCTCGATGCGGCCGCGAAATCACTCAAGACCGTGTATCGGTGCGAACTTGACGGTGAGAGGTTTGACGTGACCGTCACAGCTCGCCCCGCCGGTCGGGGCCTGCGCGTCAGCGTCTCGTGTCCCAGGCGTATCACGGACATCTCGCCGGGGACGTTCGGCCAGAGGGCGCGCCGCGTCTACTACGGACATGGATACTGCATCGTCGAGCCGGGGGCGTTCACGGCCCGGGCGGGCGGACACAACATGTCGACCAGCCACGTGGGGGTCGACTTCGACGGCGGCGTCTCGCTGCTGACGGCGTGCGATACGCCGCCAACGAAGTTCGTGGTAGACCCCGCGACGCGAACCTACGCGCTGCACACCGACAACAACGCGACGTTCACGTTCGTGCCCGGCACCGACGGTGCGATGGAGTGTGCGACGGCGTATCGGGCGCTGTACGACAAGAAGGCCGCCCCGGGCGTGAAGCACAAGGCCGGACGGTTCGTCTTCGACATCTGGGGCGGGCGCTACGCCGAGGCGACGGCCGCGATGAAACGCCTGATCGCCTACGGCCTGACCGACTCGATGCTGACGATGCACGTCTGGCAGCGCTGGGGCTACGACTACCGCCTGCCGGAGATCTACCCGCCGAACCCGGGGCTCGGCACGGTCGAGGAGATGCGGCAACTCGGCGCGGTCTGCACGAAGGCGGGCATCCCGTGGGGCCTGCACGACAACTACATCGACCACTACCCCGACGCGAGGGGCTACAGCTACGAGACGATCTGCTTCACGCCGGGGGGCCAGCCGATCAAGGCGTGGCTCAACGAGGGGCGCAATGCCCGCAGCTACCGGTGGCGCCCGGACAGGATCGCCCCGCTGGTCCGCCGCAACCTCGACATCATCCGCAAGGAACTTGCACCCACGCACTACTTCGTGGACGTCTTCACGTCGATCCCGTGCATCGATTTCTACGACCGCGCGGGGGCGTACCACACGCGACTCGAGACCCGCAAGGGCTGGGGCCAGGCGTTCAGCGATATCCGCGCCCGCCTGGGCGGCCCGGCTATTACCACGTCCGAGGCCGGGCACGACCACCTCGTGGGCACGCTGGATGGAGCGGACTGTCAGCACCTGCGGATCACGTCGGACCGCAAGCGGTTCTGCCTGAACGTCCCGTGCAAAGACTGGCAGCGCGTGCCCTGGTACGACGCGGTGCTCCACGACAAGTTCTCCCTGCACGGGGTGGGGTACTCCAGCCGCTACCAGGGCGGACGGTCCCGCCGGGAAGCGGGCATCGAGAGCGACGACTACATCAGCGCCGAGGTCCTGCTGGGGCACGCCCTGATGATCGACCGCGGGGCGGGTGTCCGCGGCGCCGTGCGAAAGTACTGGCTCGCCCAGGATTTCATCCGCAGCATCGCCACCGACACGATAAGGGGCGTCAGGTTCGAGGATGGCGATATCCACAGGCAGACCGTACGGTGGAACTCGGGCGCGACGGTATACGTCAACCGCGGCAAGACGGACTGGACCGTCGCCGGGCGCGTCCTGCCGCCCTGCGGCTATCTTGCGGCCAACGGACCGGTCGAGTCGAGCATCGAGCGACTCGATGGCGTCATCGTCGAGCGGTCCACGGGCCCCGGCGGACGGTATGTCAGTGCTCGCGGTTTCGGCCATGACAACGAACTGCCCCTCGCCCCCCGCGCCGAGCGGGTCGAGTACGTCGGCGGGCGGCAGTTCCGCCTGGTCACGACATGGCAGGGCGACTCGCCGGCGCCGAAGGACCTGGCGATCTTCGTCCACTTCACGCACGAGCGGTCAACCCGCCGCGACAAGATCGCCTTCCAGGGCGACTACACGCCGCGCGTGGGCACGAGCCGGTGGCGGGGCAAGGTCACCTCCGGCGGGTCCCGGGTCGTGACGATCCCGGCCGAGTGGGGACCGGGCACGTATGATATTCGCCTTGGCATGTGGGACCCGGCCTCCGCGGCACGGTACGTGCTGCCCGGCGACAGTGACGGGACGGGGCGGGTCCGGCTGGGCACGCTGGTTGTCGAGGGCGTCGATGGGAAGATCACCGGCGTTCGCCTCGTGCCCCACAAGCCCGCGCCGCGCCCCACACCGCGATGGAACGTCCGGGGCACGGCGGTCGACTTCGGCCACGCCGTGACCACCGGGGCGTTTCGCTGCAAGACCAGGGGCGATACGATCACGGTGACCCCCCTGCCGGACCTGCCCGCCTTTGATGTCACCCTCCGCCCCGGGCGCCTGGGCGTCAAGGGCACGGTGCGGACGGTCGACGCGGTAACCGCCGACGGGCGCAAGGTCCGTTCGGTCCCGGTGACCGCCAGGAGCGGGACCGTGACCTTCCGCACGCGCAAGGGCGACTTCGCGTACCGTGTCTCGCTATCGAAGAAATAGTCCCCGGATATGTCATTGACAAAACTCAACTGAGGGGATACCATTAGAGGAGTGACAGTTCTACGTCGTGGAGACCCCAGACATGGTAATCATTTGCCCGCACTGCCAGCAGAAGATGAAGGGGCCGATGAGCAACATCGGCGCCACCGCTCGGTGCCCCAAGTGCAGGAAGTCCTTCGTCGTCGGACGGCCGATCACGGAGCCGGGCTCCGCGCCGCCTCCACCGCCACCGGAGCAGGTCGTCGAAGGCGTGCCCATCGAAGGCGTGCCGGTCAATACGGGCAACTGGCAGACGGACGTTCAACAGCTCGATAACGGGATCGGCATGGAGATCCCCGCGCCGAGTCGGCGCGACCGGTCGGCGGCCGTCCTCAGCGGAATGAGCGACGGCCATCAGCCCATCGACCCGCACCTGACCGAGAGTTCCGACTGGTACGTGGTGGTCAACGATTTCGAGATGGACGGCCCCTTCACCGGACGCCAGATCGCCGCCTCCATCCGCGCCGGACGACTCGCCCCCCAGACGCGTCTCCAGCGCGGCCAGACGCGAACAACGGTCGCCGCCCTGACCGAGAAACTCAAGAAGAAGCTCACCGAACACTGACTATCTCAGTGCGAACTGGAGAATAGTCACGACTGTTCCTTGATACGCTGGAAAATGGTCGGACTCTTCCGGGTCCTCTCGCACGTCAATCGTCCGCGTCGGACGATGACCGGTCTCTCTTGCTGCGCGCGGTGAAGCGGAACTGCACGAACGCCCCGCACAGTCCCAGGACGAACCAGGCGCCCCACAGGTCCGGATCGGCCCGGACGACCTGCTCGATCTGGGGACGCTGGAGCACGAGGCCGGCCAGGTCCATCTCTCGGCCGCCCAGCATGGCCCCGCCATAGACGACGCTCAGGGCCCCGCCGAAGGCACTGGCCAGGATGATCACCGTCTTGTGCACCGCCAGCGCCAGCGCCCCGCCCAGCAGGACGGGGATGACCAGAATCGCGTGAGGCACGGTGATGCCCACCCCGGCCAGCACGACCGTGACCAGCAGGGCGGCGACCATCCCACCGGCGACGAAGACGCCCGCCAGGTAGATCCCGAACAGCGTCAGTGCGCCGATGATTCCGCCGGCGAGCCCGCCGACGAGGGGCCAGACGACGTCCCCGGCCGGGCTGTAAATGTGTCCCAGGTACCCGCCGACCGCCGCCCCGATGACGAACCCCAGACAGGCGAAGAACAGGCGGAACAGGCGATAGCCGAACAGGCAGTTCATCAGCCCGGCGACGATGGTCAAGACCATCGCCACGTCGCGGACCTTGTCGGCCCACTCCGGACCGTGCTGCGCCATATCCTGGAAGAACTGGTCCATGCGATTCACCTTCTCGCCGCCGCTGAAGCCGCCTGCGGCGACCTGCTTCGGGATACGTGCATCCTGTCCGAATCACGATAGAGGCCTGAGGCAGGCTCGTCAATGCAGTCCATCTCATTCGAGGGGAACAGTAACTCCCGAATACCCGTACGGCGTCCCCCGATAACGCTCAGCGTTCGATGACCTGGATGTAGCCGCCGGACCGCCTGTAGAACTCGCCCCGCGTGATCTTGCCGTCGTCAATGAGCTTGTCGACCTCGGTCATCTGCGCGGTTGTGTAATCCGGCCGATAGACCGAAACGCCGGCCTTGCAGCCGAACTTGTTCGGCACGTGGTAGTCCCAGTCCCACTTGCCCCCCACCGGCGTGGGCTTGTCCCACTCGAAGTTGCTCAGGTACGGCTTCATCTCGGGGGGCATCTTGGCCGGGTACTGGTCGCGCGGATACTTGCCGTGGAGTTGGTAGTAGTACCGGAAGGCGTTGCAGGCGGTGCGGATCTTGTTGGCGAAGACCACGGCGCGGGCCTTGTCCTGGTCCGACCGGACCGCGGGAACCGCCGCCATCCCGAGAATCGACAGGACCAGCACGACGATCATGACCTCGACAAGGGTCATACCGGTCGCTCGGCGCGCCAGGTTCCGCGTTGTCGTTTGCCTGTTTACCATAGTCCCGAAGCTCGCAGCAGGACCGGCCGCACCCGCTCCGGATCGAGGCGGCTTTGGCATCTCTGCCGATTCTTCTGGTCGGCAATTCTTGCATCCAACTGAAGTAAGGCCTCTTCGCCGCTGCGGTGACCTGCCTCGGTCAACTTCGCGCTTGACGGGACACGTCGGCCAAGCCCCGTAGCCGCCCCGTAGCCGCATGCCGCACCTCTACCCACCTCTTACCCCCTCGGCCGGGAGATCGTCCCTTAGGCCGCGGCCTCGTGCGTGCTACAGGGGTCAGGCCACGCGCGAGCAAGCCTTGGCGTAGACGCGGCATCTTGCCGCGTTGTGGAAATGCGATCGGATCTTGCGTGGGCGGTCTTCTCGAAGCGGCAAGACGCCGCTTCCACACTCCTGCCGGCCCGACAATCCGGAGTGTCAGTCGGTGGGCCTGTCCGGGCGGGACTTACGGGCGACGACCCTGCGGCGCCCGGCGCCTTTGAGGTAGGTCTGGCGAATGTCGCGCAGCGTATAGCCGGACTCGTTCATCCGGCGGATGAGCTTGATTCGCTTGACCAGCGCGTCGTCGAAAAACCGCCCTCGGGAGTCGGCGGGCCTGATTGGCTCGATCAGGCCGAGCATGATGTAGTACTCGACCGTCTGCTTGCTGACCCCGGCGGCCCCGGCGGCCTGCGAGATCCGCATCAGCTTCTCTTTCGCCTGTTGTTTCGTCATCATCACCGTGTGTCCAGCACATTTATCGCCCGCCGGGGACCGAAAACTTTAGCTCGCCCCCCAATATGCTATAATACCCCCATGCAAACACTTAAGAACGTGCTGTTCGATGACCCGCTGGCAATCTACGCGGGACTGGGGATGATCGAGATCGTCCTGCTGGCGATGTGGCGAGGCTATCTGACGCGCAAACGCCTGCTGATGCTGGCCGCCCCGCTGCTGCTGGGCGGGGTCGTCTTTGGCGTCGAGCGGCTCGTGGTGACCGATACCGAGAAGATCGTCGCGGCCTTGGACGAGTTGGCGGCCGGGGTGGACGACGAGGAACTCAGCGTCAGGGCGCTGGAGACGCACCTCGACGATGAGGTCGTCATCGACCTGGGCGTCGGGATGGGGGGCATGGGGCTGACCAAGGACCAGGCGCTGGCGATATGGCGCAAACTCGTGTCCCGCCACAGGGTTGTTCGCGCCACGATTCACAGTCCGGACATCGACATCGATGGCGAGAAGGCCCGCACGAGGTTTGCGACGATTCTGACCTATCGTACGGGAGATGACACGACGGCCAAGACCTCGCTGCTCTGGGACGTCGACTGGATCCGCCGGGGCCAAACCTGGCGCATCATCGCCGTCAGCCCCCCCATCACGGGTATCAAGCCCTGACCGGGAGTAGTCACCGGTAGGGCGTGCAACTCGTTGCACGCGGGAGGTATGCTCTATCCGTTCCCCGTGCAACAAGTTGCACGCCCAACCGGCTACCGGCCGCGAGCCCGCCCCCTCAGTACCCCAAGAGCCGCGCCGCGTTGGCAAACAGGATCGCCCGCTTGTCGGCCTCGGGCAGATCGAGGCTTCTGAGCAGGTCGACGTGCAGCTTCTGGTCCGCCCAGGGCCAGTCCGTGCCGAACATCACGCGGTCCACGCCGTGACGCCGGATCATGCGGGCCACCCGCGCCGAGTCCGTGCCCTGCTCACCCAGGCTGAACGACGTCTCGAGCATCACGTCGCGCCCGATGATGTGCTTCTCGCCCTCGTCCCAGTCCAGCCAGCCGCCCATGTGCGAGCAGACGGTCCGCATCTCCGGGAAGCGGTCGAAGACCTCGACGAACCGCCGCGGGGCGGCGCGATCGTCGTCATGGCCGAACGCGATGTCCTTTCCGCAGTGGAACTGCACGATCAGCCCGCAGGTGGTAGCCGCCTCGTACACCGGCCACATCCGCTCCTCGTCAACGAAGAACTCCTGGTACATCGGGTGCAGCTTGATACCCCGAACGCCCGCCTTGGCGAGCTTCGCCAGCCACTTGCCCACGTTCCGGTCGTCCGGATGGACCGAGCCGAACGCCTCGATCCGCTCGGTCTTGATCGAACGGACCCACTTGAGGATCCCCTTGACCTGCCCGGGTCTTGTCGCGATGGGACAGATGACGGAGATGTCGATGTCGGCGGCGTCCATGGACGCGACGAGCCCGGCGATCGTCCCGTCGCCGTAGGCGTCCCACGTGCCCGGGTCCTCGATGCCTGCCATCGCGCGGGCGGCGACTTTGTCCGGAAAGGCGTGCGTGTGAAAGTCGATGATGGCCATGGGCCGAAGTATACCAGAGGACGGTCGGTCACGCCAAAAGGCAAAGCCCTCCGCCGAGACGGATGGACCGGGACGAACGCTCCCCTGCTTCATACACCTGTACGGCGCCCCCGATAACGGATCATCGTTTGTCGAAGTTGGGCGTGCGGGGCTTGACCTCGGGCAGGGGTGCGGTCTGGCGGGGGTCTTTGTAGAGGTGGACGTTGTCCCAGTAGTACTCGCCGGGGGGCCAGTAGGCGTAGATCTGGATCTGGAGCCACTGGACGCGTGCGGGCAGGCCGCCGCGCGGCGGGAATGGCAGGGCGAAGTGCGTCCAGCCGGCGCCGCTGGCCCCGCAGTTAAGGTACCAGCGGTAGCACTCGCGCCGATGAAGTTGCGGGTTGGCCTTGATGTCGGCGGCGATGAGTTTCTTCCGCTCGGCTTCGGGGAGGTCGGCAAACTGCTTCGGCGTCATGCCCAGCCGCGCCAGCGAGCCCTCGCTGAGCCCGTCGGCCCGGGCGGACCAGTCGGCAAAGCCCTTGATGAAGATCTTCGCCCCCCCGCCGCCTTTCTTGTCAGCGACCAGCCAGTATCGCTGTCCCGGGGTGGCCTTGATCCACTCGCCGCGAAAGTGCACACCCTCGAGCCCGCCGACGCACCCGTATGACGTGTCTCGCCGGATCGTCGGCGGCTTGGTCGGGTCGGCTTGCCCCATGCGGAGCTTGCGGCGGTAGGCAATCCACGGATCGCGGGCGATGTCGGTCTTCATCTTGAGCACCGTGCCCCGCCCGGGCGGCCCCTTGACCAGGAACGTCGCGGCGTTGTCCGGGGCGTCCCAGGGAGCATGTCCGGACTCGAAGTCGCCGTTGCGATTCAGCGGCTTGCCGAACTTCGCCGGCTCTTTCTCGTCACCCACCTGCGGCGGGACCCATTCGGCCTGCCCGCGAAGGGCCTCGACGATCCATCGGGCGATCAGCCCCTCGGCCCGCTCGGTCTTGTCAATAAAGTCGGCGTGGTTCAAATGAGGGTAACAGATGGGGGGATGCGGCCGCGATAGAAGCATCGACTCCTGCCGATAAGGGGAATGTGGCTGTCACCAAACAGCTCCCAGATATCGAAAGGAGTCGATAGTGGTTACTCAAATCATCGGCCCAGAGCGGCCCAAAGGTCAAGGGGTTTCACGCCGGCGGGGGGCGGCCAAGGGACTCGATCCGGCACGGAGGCGAACGCTGTCGGTTCAGGCGTTGGCCGGTGCGGCGCCGATTGCCGACCTGGCCCGCCGGCATCAGGTCAGTCGTAAGTTCGTCTTGTGCCCGTGCGGAAATGCACAACAATTGTATTTTTAAGCAGTTATGTGCAA